>NZ_JBPNYQ010000008.1:0-165337 GCF_051235485.1 Pseudoalteromonas nanhaiensis
AGCTGGATTCGAACCAGCGAAGGCTGAGCCGTCAGATTTACAGTCTGATCCCTTTGGCCGCTCGGGAACCCCTCCACGAAAATTCTTTACTAAGTCACTTCCGGTAAAAGGAAAGTGGTGCCGACTATCCGAGTTGAACGGATGACCTACTGATTACAAGTCAGTTGCTCTACCAACTGAGCTAAGTCGGCACTGCTTTAGTACGGGACGAGATTCTAAGGTAAGGTTTATTGTGATGCAACAATAAAATCAAAAAAAATGTGATTTTATGTGTTAAACGCTCACTATTCAGGCAAATATAGGCTTTTTTACTGTTTTAGTGTTAATTCTAACCAGTAATTCAGTCCTTTAAAAACAAGCTGACTGTCAAACTCACTCTCAGCGAACTGCTCGGCCAACAACTTTCCATAGCCACCAGCGAATAATAAGCAGCTATTTTCATTATTAAGATGACGCTTAGCTTGCTCAATTGCCCCTACAGTCGCAACAAGCGCACCGTTTTTTAAACCATTAGGGGTATTTCGGCCTAACTCTGCAGCAAATGGAGTTTGCCCATCATCGAACACTTTTTGCGTATTTTGCGTTAATGAGGTTGTCATTAAATCAAGCCCAGGCAAAATCCACCCGCCAAGGTGTTCTCCTTCGCTGTTTAATACATCAATCGTTGTTGCGGTGCCAGCATCGACCACAATACAGTGTTGCTTTGGCAGCTCCACATATGCAGCAATTAGTGCAAGCCAACGATCAATGCCTAAATTGGTAAAGTGCTCGTAGGCACATTTTAAATTCTCAAGTTTAGCGCTTACTTTTGCCTCGTACACGGTAACTTTATGTTGCTCGGCTAGCTTAATAAGAGGAGCAAGCGACTCGGTACTGCCTACACAAGCAAACACCATGTCATTAATTTGCGGCCAAGGCAGCGCGTTCAGTTCACACTGTTTGTAACAGCCCTGATTATATAAAACAGCTTTAATAGCAGTATTACCTACATCAACTAACAGTCTCATTTATCTGCCTTACGCAATGAAATCTCACCACCATAGTAACTCTTTACCTCTCCGTCTTGGCGAATGCGGATACCACCTTGGCTATCAATCCCTTCACAAATTCCTCGCCAGCTACGATGCCCTGTATTTAGCTCGACACACTCTTTAGCAAATGCATTTAAGCTATTCCATTGTATGTACATCTCGTTTAGCCCTGACTGCTGGTACTGCGCTAATCGCTGTTCTAAACAAATACACAAATAAGCAGCGAGTTTATTCTTATCTAACTGTTGAACATGCTGACTCAGGTCGGTCCACGCTTGGTCAATGTGTTGGCTGACACTTTCGGGCATATGTAGATTTATGCCAATACCAATCACTAATTGACAGGGTCCTTGTGGTTGCCCATCAAGTTCAACGAGAACACCCGCCAGTTTTTCTCTGTTTATATAAATATCGTTTGGCCACTTAAGCTCAACATCAATTTGATACAAAGCTTTTAAGGCATCATATACAGCTAGCCCTACTGCAATCGACACTCCCATCGCCGCCTGTAAGCCATCATCCAAGCGCCAGAAGTAACTAAAGTATAAATTAGCGCCAAATGGTGATTGCCATACTCGGCCGCGACGGCCTTTTCCTGCTTGTTGCATTTCCGCAACCAGTACAGTGCCAGATGTTAACGGAACATCACTTTGAAGACGGCGCATTAATTCACTGTTGGTTGAATCAATAATTGGCTGCACCTCAACGTTGGCTGTGTTACCACCTAGTTTGTTATACTGCTCAGTAATCGCTTGTTGATTTAGAAACCCTGCATTATTGTTCAGGCAATACCCTTTACCCGTTACTTTAAAGATATCTAGGCCCATTTCCTGCAAAGAATGAATATGTTTACCAACAGCAGCACGGCTAATACCTAATTGCTCTCCTAATTGCTGGCCAGAAACAAAACCACCTTGATTGAGCGCTTGCAAAATAGCTAATTTGTTACCATCTGGCGCTTTCATGATGAAGCTCCCAATTCAATGTGACACTCACGATCGGCATCAATCAGTCGCACCTCGTGTTGTAGCGCAATTTTGTAATTTTGCCAGACTTGTTGCTGAACATGTTTCACCATGGCAATTAAATCATCTCCAGTGCTATTGCCGTGATTCACGAGCACTAACGCTTGCTGCTGATGAACTTCAATTCCTGCAACTTGATAGCCTTTTAACCCAGCATGTTCAATCAACCACCCTGCGGCAACCTTATGATGTTCAGCATCAACATAGTAATGAGGTAGCTCAGGGTACTGTTTTAGAAGTAACGCTAGTTGTTCATTAGAGATCACTGGGTTTTTAAAAAAACTTCCCGCATTAGCAAGTTCACTTGGGTTTGGTAGTTTGCTGTTTCTAGTTGTGATGATTTGTTCAAACACCTGCTGTGGCGAAGGAGTTGTAAGCTGTTGCAATGGCCCATAACTAAGCACTGGTTGCCACTTTTTAGGGAGCAGTAACCCGACTTGAGTAATCACCGCTTTATTTTTAAGTGCATGTTTAAAGATAGAGTCACGATAGCCAAATTGGCATTCGTCTTTTGTTAAACGGTTTATCGTTTTGGTAGCAATATCAAAGTACTCAACATAACTAACAAACTTTTCGAGCTCCACACCATAAGCACCAATATTTTGCACTGGCGCAGCACCAACGGTACCGGGGATTAAAGCAAGGTTTTCAAGCCCTGGCATGTCATTGGCAATGGTCATAGCGACTAATTGATGCCAGTTTTCTCCGGCCGCTATATGCAATAAAAAGCCATCACTTTGCTGCTCTATATTTATGCCCTTCGTGTTCATGTGAACGACAGAACCTTGGTAGTCAGATAAAAACACCGTATTACTGCCTTCACCTAAAATACAAAAGGGAGACGAAAAGTCTGTGCTTAAAAGCTGATTCACTTCATCAATTTGATAAAAATGCTGGCATTGGCTTGGCAAAGAAAAGGTATGAAAAGATTGCAGGGACTGAGCCACAAAACGCCTCAAAGGTTACCGGTAACTAATCGCATTAGTGTAACCTATCGTCGCAAAATACGCATTAGATTGTAAAAATCACTCAACCCACTGCACTAATCATGTTATAAAACGGGCTCTTTTTCATTTGTGTTCCAGGGTTATTATGAAGTTTAAACCATTACTTTTAAGTCTTGCTATGGCCGGTGCTTGCTCTCAAGCAACTGCAGATGCAATCAGCCAGCACACTTACGCAAACTTAGATGACGTAACAACCACTCACCTACTACTAGATTTAGATGTTGATTTTGATGACAAACAACTAGAGGGTTTTGTTGAGCATACGCTAGATTGGCACAATGCGAACAGCAAAACACTTGTACTTGATACTCGCGATTTAGATATCGACAAAGTAATGTATCAAGATAAAAAAGGCAGCTGGCACAAAGCTGACTTCACCCTTGCTGCACGTGATGACGTGAAGGGCTCAAAATTAACAATTAAATTTAAAAGCCAAGCGGTTAAAGCACGTATCTACTACAACAGCCGCCCAGAAGCTTCAGGTTTACAGTGGTTAACACCAGAGCAAACAGCCAGTAAGTCACACCCATTTATGTACAGCCAATCACAAGCAATTCATGCTCGTAGTTGGATCCCTGTACAAGATACGCCTGCAATGCGCGTAACTTACTCAGCACGTATTCACACTCCTAAAGACATTCGTGCAGTTATGAGTGCTGACAATAAAGATGCGCTTTATAAAGACGGCGACTACTTATTCGATATGCCACAACCCATTTCGCCATACTTAATCGCAATTGGTGCGGGTAATTTAGAATTTAAAGCCATGTCTAAGCAAACCGGTATTTTTGCTGAGCCAACAATTTTAGATGCGTCGGTTGCGGAGTTTAACGACACACAAGCGATGATCGACAAAACTAACGCAATGTATGGCGAATACGCATGGGGTCGTTACGACTTATTAATGCTGCCACCAAGCTTCCCATTCGGTGGCATGGAAAACCCACGCTTGTCATTCATCACACCAACGGTTGTTGCCGGCGATAAAAGCTTAGTAAACCTAATTGCTCACGAGCTTGCTCACTCTTGGTCTGGTAACTTAGTTACCAATGCAACGTGGGAAGATTTATGGCTAAACGAAGGCTTCACGTCTTACGTTGAAAACCGCATCATGGAAGAAGTGTTTGGCCGTGACCGTGCAGTGATGGAACAAGCACTTGATGCAGCAGGCTTACGTGCATTACTTAAAACGCTACCAGCACCAGATACGCGCCTTAACTTAAAACTAAATGGCCGCGATCCTGATGATGCATTTAGCTCAGTGCCTTACACTAAAGGTCAACTTTTCTTAATCTATCTAGAAAACAAATATGGTCGTGACAAGTTTGACCCATTTGTAAAAGGTTACTTTGATCAATTTGCGTTTAAGTCTCTTACAACCGCTCAATTTGTTACTTACTTAAAAGCAAACCTGATCGACAAATACCCAGGCGTGGTCAGCATGGATAAAGTTAATGAGTGGATTTTTGAGCCAGGTTTGCCAAGTGATGCACCAAATCCAACCTCTGATGCCTTCGATAAAGTTGATGCTGTAACCAAAACATGGTTAAACGGTGAGATTAGCGCAGCTCAATTACCAACAGCAGATTGGTCTGTTCATGAGTGGCTACACTTTTTAAATAATCTACCTCGCGATTTAAGCATTGAAAAAATGACTGAGCTTGATAAGCAATTCAACTTAACACAGTCAACTAATGCTGAGCGCGCTTTCGCATGGTTTATGCTAGCGGTAGGTAATGGTTATCAACCAATTTACCCTGCACTTGATAAGCACCTCTCTGGCATCGGTCGCCGTAAATTAATTGTGCCACTATATAAAGCACTTATTAAGAACGGTAAAAAAGACTGGGCGCATGATGTGTACTTAAAAGCACGTCCGGGTTACCACCCTCTTGCACAAGGTACAGTTGACGACTTATTTGCAAAGTAAGTCACTAAACCCAAAAAAGGCGCTGATATCAGCGCCTTTTTTAATAATTAGATTTAGTTGCTTACCTTTTGTAAGAATGCCCGACGCTCTTCAGGGCTCGCTTGTTGCCACCAAAACTCTAACATTGCCGCTGCATTTGGCATATTTTTTAATCCAGCCTGCCCACCTGGTACTTTTGCAGGTAAGGTAACTGGCACCGCTGTCGCAGGCTTACTACTTGAACTTGCAACAGGCGCTGTCGCAACAGCTTGCGCTGACGTTGACTGTGCACGATAACTAACAATTGATAACGGCATCGCAAGCTCACTGCCTTTCGCTTTTAGACTCACTTGAGGTGACTCAGCAAACACCTGCGCTGCTACAGCATTACTGGCGCGATTAAATACAACATCATAGTCTTTGCCATTTTCAACCGTCACTTCAACCCAAAAAGGCTCTGACTCTACAACCTGATGGTCGTCATAACCTTGCTCATATAGATCTGTGTATTTCATTTTCAGCTGATAGGTACCTGGGGCAAGCTCAACATCATCAACACGGCTAAAAAATGATTGCTCAATAAGGCGATCTCCCACTTGTAACGGTACAAGCTCTTCTGGAAAGTGAATAGTCTCGGCTACACTGCTAACACTATTCAATAGCATTAACACACTACTCAGTAATACTAACTTACGCATGTTCACTCCTTGGTTGTTCAACTTGTGGCAGTTTCAGTTTGACACTGCAAATAAAGTTTGTCATTAGTGGGCGGTCATTTAACCACATTTATAAGAGAGCTAAGTATGAGCCAAGAGACTATTTTTACAAAGATTATTAATCGCGAGATCCCTGCCGATATTGTCTATGAAGACGAGTTATCACTGGCTTTTAAAGACATTAATCCACAAGCCCCCTTTCATGTATTGATCATTCCCAAAACACCAATTGCGACTGTTAATGACGTTACAGAAGAAAATGCCCACTTGGTTGGTCACTTGTATGTCGTTGCTGCAAAACTAGCTAAGCAATTTGGTTTTAGTGAGGATGGCTTTCGTGTTGTGATGAATTGTAACGAACATGGCGGGCAAACGGTGTACCATATACACCTACACATGTTAGCGGGCAAACCAATGGGTTGGCCTCCTTACCAAGATAAGATGAAAGAAAGCATCTAGCACTTTAATATGTAAATAACTGTAAAAAGTAGTACAAACATATTAATTTGAACTATACTATATATATATCAGTTAGTTAACACGTTGCATTAAGTTAACTAACTGTATTATTTGACACAAAATAGACACAAACTGCACTTTTCCTGCACAACTCTCAGAAATTTCTAATACGAAAGGGGTGGATTGCGTGGTAGGATGAAACTGTCAACTTTATTCAAGAGTGTATATATATGAGTAGTTCAGCCTTTTTATTATTAGATCCAGAACCGGTTAACACAATTGGTGTTAATGTATTAGAACCACTTTTAAAAACACAGGGGCTAGACGTCACATCTGGTACTGATATTTCTGAAGTACCTGAAGGCACACGCTTGTTATTCATTGAAACATCAAGCACTGATCCATGGGGTAAGCTTAAAGAGCAACTCGTTCATCTGCGCATGAAATGCGATATCGTATTATTCAATTTAGATGAAAACCCTGAATTAGCTAACCGTGCTCTATTAAGTGGTATCCGTGGTGTTTTTTACACAACAGACAATGCTGATGTGTTAATGAAAGGCATTCGTTTGTTGCTGGAAGATCAATTATGGTATCGCCGCGAAATCATGTGTAATGCATTAAATCGCATGCTGCAGTTTAATAAAGATGCCTTACATAAACTGACAGATGGCGACATCGAGCCGGTTAAACTTACTAAACGTGAAAAAGCAATTATTTCACTAATGAGTAAAGGTTCGAAAAATAAAGAGATTGCTGAAGACTTAAGCATTAGCCCACACACAGTAAAAACTCACTTGTATAGTGCATTCAGAAAAACCAAATGCCGTAACCGTATCGAGTTATTGTCATGGGCACAGCAAAATATTCCTGACGAGATCCGTTAAAACCAATACGCTTCGTCAAGTATTATTGCCAATTGCTACAATACACCCTACTAAGTTAAACAGACGCTACTAGCGTCTGTTTTTGTATCTTGTAGTTGATATACATGGCAATAGACCTTATTCTCAAGCTGACTGCAGACTGCCGGAAAAATAATGCTAGATTCAGCTACTTTATATTATGTAAGCGCCGCTATGATGGCGGTAATGACGTTACTGAACTATTTAACCTGGCGAACAAATAATAATACCCCAGGTACACTTCTTTATATTTTCTACCCTCTTGTCATGTTTGCATCAGTAATGAGTTTTGCATTACATGGTCATATTAATAATGTAGCCAGTATATCGATTGCCAACTCACTACTTTTTTGTGCCTCGATCATTCATGTTCTTGCCGTTTGCCAATTTTTCAATGCTAAATGTGTCGGTTTCAAAGCTTTTGTCGGTATAACTGCAGCATTTGCGCTACTTATGATCTACCTCTCTACTGACAATTCAGAGTTAAGAAGTCGCATTTTAGTTTCTGATTTACAGCATGTTATCGAAGCGCTGTTCTTATTGGCACTGTTCATTCGCAATGGCCGCAAAAACTACCCTAATGGCAGCATTGTCTATATTTTAATACTCAGCATTATTCTTGCTATTTTTACTGGCCGCACTTTATTAATGGGCGATATTGCTAAAGCAGACTTATTATCGGCAAACTGGTTTAGTATTACCCTATTCATTAACGGCGTTATCGCACCCATGTTTTATGCCACGGGTATGGCATTATTATGTAATGAACGCCGAGAACAGAATTTAAATCAACTCACTGAAAAAGCACAAAAAGACCTTGAAATTCGCGGCTTATTTTTGTCAACAATTAGCCATGAAATTCGCACCCCCCTAAATGGTATTTTAGGGAGTGCACAACTTATCATGAACCAATCAAGTGATCCTCGCGATAAACCTTACTGTGAAGCGATTATCAACTCTGCAGAATCTCTCAATTTACTGGTTGATAAAGTCCTTGATTATGCAAGTCTAGATCAGCGTGATGAAGCGCTTTATGAAGAAGATGTTGAGTTTAAAACTTGGTTAAACAATTTATGCTTACTGCTAAGCCCACTTGCAGAACAAAAACATTTAAAGTTTGAGCTTATTTACGATTTACCTGCTCAAGCATGTTACTACTGCGACCAGCAAAAACTAAGACAAGTTATTATTAACTTAGTGGGTAATGCGATTAAATTTACAGACCACGGCGCAGTAAAAATACATGTAACGTTACTTAAAGAAAGACAATTAGATCATCTTGTTCGCATCAGTGTTATCGACTCAGGTCCGGGTATCGAAGACGAAGAAATTATCTTTCTCACAGAACCCTATGTACAAAGCAGTGCAGGTAAAGAAAAAGGCGGCACGGGACTTGGTTTGGCAATAACAAGCCGATTACTCGAGAAGCTTGGAAGTAAACTTAATATTACCAGTGAGCTAAATAAAGGCAGTACTTTTAGTTTCGATATTTCACTTGCGATTGGTGAGCTAAGTCTTGTTGAACAGCGCCACCAATCAAAAGACTATGTAACTGGGCTTGACGTTTTATTGGTCGAAGATCTCGATCTAAACCAAAAAATTGCTATCGAATTTATGGCCGATGACGAGCACAAAATTAAGCTCGCAAAAGATGGTAAAAGCGCTATAGAGTTAATGCAAAAGCACCACTTTGACGTAGTGTTACTTGATATGAATTTACCTGATCTCAGTGGGCAGGATGTATTAAAAAAACTCAAAACTGTTGACCACTTAAATCAACGAACACCGGTGCTTGCCTTTACAGCAAGCCTTAGCCCCGATGAAATAAAAGAATACTTGGCGCTGGGAATTAAAGATATTGTCGGAAAACCAATAAAGCAACAAAAGCTACGCCAAGCACTTAGCGATTCGCAAACGAACCAGGCTGCGAGCATAGCTGTCGAGCTGCGCGACACTTTGTACGATGAAACGGCTGCAGCGACACTTGTAAGCTCATTTAATGAAGATGAAGTATCATCAATCTACAACGAATTTGTTTTATCAGCTCGTAACAAGTTGATTCGCTGTCAACAACTTGTAGAAGATGATAAAGAACAGTGCATCAAGCTTCTCCACCGCCAAGCCAGTACCGCTTTGCAATTAGGCTTTAACCGTTACGGCTTAGAGCTTAAAAAAATAGAGCGTAAGTTACTCGACAACAAACCTCTTAAAGACTCGCTTACAGATACACTTGTGCTGTGGCAAGACAGCCTTCAAGCCTACTTAAAACATGTAAGAAGTGAATTAACTTAAGGAAAGCGGAAACGTTAAAACCTAACCAATAAAAGTTTAAGCCGGCTGTTCTCAATAAAGAAACAACCGGCTCAATTTAGTTAAAACTTATAGCTAGTCCCTACCATACCTATCATCAAACCGCTCGATGTCGCTTTCATCAAGTATTGCACCGGTTTGTACTTCAATAACGATCAGAGGTGTGGCTTGTTGATTAGCGAGGCTATGTAATTGTTTAGCCGCAATATAACAAGATTGATCGGCTGTTAGCTCAAACTCGTCATCACCTACTCGCACACTTGCCACTCCAGATACGACAACCCAATGCTCTGCACGGTGCTGATGGCGTTGAGTTGAGAGTTTTGCACCGCTGTTGACGATTATTTTCTTTACCTTAAAGCCAGTACTTTCAATTAAAGTTCGATAGTTGCCCCAAGGTCTGAATACCGCTTGATGGTGAGTCAATTTGTCATTATCAATAACAGCAAGCTGCTTAAGTAAATCAGGAAGCTTATCGAGCGCACTTTTATCTGCCACTAAAGTGGCATCATGAGTATGAATAATTGCTTGATTACTCACGCCGAGCGCCGCAATAGTGTGGTCGGCTTCGCTGATGAGTAGATTATTTTCGCTATCTAAACTCACGCCTTGCGAGGCTAAATAGTTACCATGACAGTCTTTTTCAGCGATTTTAGAGAGTGCTGAAAAGCTGCCAACATCACTCCAATTTAAATCAACAGGAATAACAGCAACGTTAGCGCTACGCTCCAAAATAGCATAATCAATGGAATCACTTGGGCATGCTGTAAGCGCATTCGCTACAGGCCGTTGAAAACCTAAATCTGCAGTAAAGCTTGCCGCCTTTGCGACACTGTCAGCAATCTTTGGCGCAAAACGATTAAGTTCGCTTAAATACACATCCGGCAAAAATAAGAACATGCCGCTATTCCAGCCATATTCACCACTGGCAAGGTATTTCTCGGCTAATTGCCGGGCTGGTTTTTCTTTAAATTCAGCCACCTTAAAGCAGCCTTCATGGGCTAACTGCTCACCTTGGCGAATATAACCATAACCAGTATGTGGCTCAGTGGGTGTAATGGCAAAGGTCACTAACTGTTGTTGCTGGCAAAGCGCTATAGCATTATCTAAGCATGCAATAAGCTTATCAAAATCACTTATGTGGTGATCAGCAGGCATGACTAGTAAGGGATCTTTTAGGCCATTTTGCAATGCAAATTCAGCTGCTAAGGCAATCGCTGGCGCGGTATTTTTACCTTCAGGCTCCAGCAGTAAAGTATAGCTATCTGTGATTTCTGCAATTTGCGCTTTAGCAATAAAACGGTGCTCTTCATTGCATACTAAAATCGGCGCATTAAATCGTGAGTCAGCCACACGTAAAAGCGCGCTCTGTAACAGTGACTTGTCGCTAAGCAAAGGTAAAAACTGCTTAGGCATCGCTTTACGTGACAAAGGCCATAAACGAGAACCTATGCCACCAGCAAGAATAACGGGGGTGATTTTGCGACTCATGATTGCTTAAAGTAAATTATCCAACCATGAGTTTAACAAATTTTTGAGTAGGCTTCTTCGAGCAATTACAGTAACTGAAATTGATCAGCGTCTAAATGAGCAGGAAAAGCCTTTCTAAAGTCATCTAAAGGTGATTTTTCTAAGCGCTGAATAATGATACCCGATTGGTTATCTTCAAGCGCTGCCAAGGTATCACCTTTAAAATCATATACAGCAGTGCCTCCGCTGTGGGCAACATCATTACCATCAGCGCCAATGCGATTGACGCCTACGACATAACAGAGGTTTTCCATTGCGCGTGCTTTTAACAGGGTATCCCACACATGGCGACGAGCAGCGGGCCAATTAGCTACGTTTATCATCACATCGTAGTCGTTGCAATTACGCTGAAATACAGGAAAGCGAAGGTCGTAACACACTTGCGGTAAAATGCGAAAATCATTAATAGTGAATATCTCGCGCTGTGTACCCGCTGCAACAAAATTGCCTTCGTTACCTAAACAGAATAAATGGCGTTTGTCGTAATACTTTACTTCGCCGTTTGGCCAAGCCCAATAAAAGCGATTGGCCTTTTTATCACCTTTTGCGACTAAAACAGAGCCTGCAACCACAGCATTTTTTTGCTTAGCTGTGGCTTTTAACCAGCTAAGTACCTCACCTTGCTCAGGCTCACTGCAATCTAGATTAATCGCAAAACCAGTAGCAAATGTTTCTGGCAAGACAATTAAATCAACTTGCTCTTTTAAGCCATTAAGCTGCTCAGTAAAGTGTGCAAGATTCGCGCTTTTATCAAGCCAATGCAGTGATGACTGCACTAAAGCTAAGGTTAAAGTTGACATAAAATCTCCGCGGCACGTTTTAATGTGTCATCATTTTTAGCAAAACATAAACGAATCACTTTGTCGCTGCTTGCGCTGTTATAAAACACACTGAGTGGTACAGCTGCAACACCCGCTTGCTCAACCAGCCATTGGCAAAACTCAACATCATCAAGATCAGACACATCACTATAATCGAGTAGCAAAAAGTAGGTGCCTTCACTTGGTAATATTTTAAAGCGACTGTGTGCTAGTGCTTCGCTAAGTAAATCGCGTTTTTGTTGATAAAAAAGGTTCAGTTCATCAACATGCTCAGGCTCTAACTCAAGCATATCGGCTAGTGCATGCTGGGCAGGCGTAAAGCTTGAAAAAGTCACGTATTGGTGAATTTTACGAAACTCCACCATTAGCTGAGCAGGCGCAACACAATAACCCATCTTCCAGCCGGTGCTGTGAAAGGTTTTGCCAAAGCTTGAGATCACAAAACTGCGTGCAAATAACTCAGGGTCGGTCAGCGCACTTAAATGCAAAGCGCCATCAAAGGTGATGTGCTCATACACTTCATCACTAATTACATATAAATCATGCTTAGTAACAAGTGCTTTAAGGGCATTAATATCTTCTGTTTTAAAGATTTTACCGCTTGGGTTATGTGGCGTGTTGATAATGATGACACGCGTTTTGTCTGTAATGACATCGGCTACGGCTTGCCAATCAATTTTGTAATCTGGCGCATGCAAGGCAACGTGAACTGAGCGACCACCGGCAAGTTCGATTGCTGGCTGGTACGAATCATAAGCGGGGTCAAACACCACAACTTCTTCACCCTCTTTGACAAGTGCTTGAATCGCCACGAACAATGCCTCTGTTGCTCCTGAAGTGACAGTAACTTGTTGCTCATAATTTATGTTGTTATGGTATTTTCTAGCAATCAGTGCGGCTATTTGCTGCTGCAGCCTTGCAACACCACTTGAAGGTGCATATTGATTTACCCCCTCAAGTACATAATGATTAAGCTGTTTTTTTAGCAATTCAGGTGCATCAAACTCAGGAAAACCCTGAGATAAGTTAAGCGCTTGGTACTTATTTGCCAGAGCGGTCATTTGACTAAAAATGCTGGTGCCTAAATTCGGCAATTTACTTTCAAACACAGAGGTTCCTTAAAGATGGTTTTGCGCCCGAAGCGATGCTATCATTGCTTAAAACAGATGTATAGCCGTCTAAATAACTTTTAGAATGTCGAGGAATATATGCATAACAATACCGCTATTTCAGAACTAATTGAAGCCGGTAAATGGGTAAGTCAACGCGGTTGGGTCCCTGCTACTGGTGGTAACTTTTCAGCCCGCACAGCAAGTGGCTATGTTGTCACAGCAAGTGGCTTCGATAAAGGCCAACTCGGCACTCATGCGTTTATTGAATTTGATCATGAAGGTAATCGCACTAAAGGCTCAGGTAATCCTTCAGCTGAAACTGAGCTGCATCTAAATATGTATAAGCTGATCCCATCAGCAAACTATGTCTTACACACTCATTCGGTAGCGGCAACCGTGTTATCGCGTGTTATTAAAGGCCATACTATCAACTTACACGGCTACGAAATGCAAAAGTCTTTAAGTGGTGTTAAATCGCATTTAGATACGCTAAGTATTCCTATTTTTGATAACGACCAAGACATCGACCGTTTAAGTTTACTTGTCAGTGATCATCACCTTCACACCCCTATTGAGCATGCCGTATTAATCCGCGGCCACGGTTTATACGTGGTTGGTCGCGATATCAAAGAAGTACTGCGTCATTTAGAAGGCTTAGAGTTTTTGTTTAGCTGTGAACTTGAGCGCTTAAAACTAGAAGGCATTCAAGCTGGAGTTCAGCCATGATCAAAGCGATTTTAACCGATATTGAAGGCACAATTACCCGCATTTCTTTTGTCAAAGACGTCTTATTCCCTTACGCTGCAGGGCAGTTACCCGAGTTTGTAAAGTCACATCAAACAGACCCAGAAGTTGCAGCCCAAATTGATGCTGTTAAAGCACATATTGAACAACCAGAAGCCGATATTGACACGGTTATTAAGCATTTAATTCATTGGATAGAAACGGACCAAAAAATTACTCCACTTAAGCAATTACAAGGATTAATTTGGCAAACTGGCTACGAAAATGGTGATTTTACTGGACACCTTTACCCTGATGCTTATGACTTTTTACAAGCCCAAAAACAAGCGGGCAAAAGTCTCTATGTGTACTCATCTGGGTCAGTAAAAGCCCAACACCTGATTTTTGAGTTTTCTGATTATGGTGATGTTAGACCTTTATTCAGTGGTTACTTCGATACTAAAGTAGGCGCAAAACAACAGCAAAGCTCTTATGAGAATATTATTGCTGAACTGCCTTTTGACGCTGAAGAGGTGCTGTTCTTAAGTGATGTGGAAGCAGAGCTTGATGCTGCAAAAGCGGCAGGTCTGCGAACGCTTCACCTTATTCGAGATGGCCAAGAAGCAAGTGATATCCACCCAAATATTAACGATTTCACAGCATTCAGCGCGGAGCTTTTAGTATGAGTCAATTAACTATTTTTAATGATACAAACGCAGATAACATACTGTTTCATAGTGAAGATTTAAGCGCTATTGCTAGAGAGCTTAATGCGGTTGGCGTTCGCTTTGAGCAATGGCAAGCAACGGCACAGATTGATCAAGACACCAGTCATGACGCTATTTTAACTGCCTATGCTAGCGATATAGAACGCCTTAAGGCTGAAGGTGGCTATCAAACAGTGGATGTTATTTCGCTTGCAAAAGGGAACCCAAATGCCAGCGAATTACGCAGCAAGTTCTTATTTGAACATACTCATAGTGAAGATGAAGTGCGCTTTTTTGTGAAAGGCCAAGGTTTATTTTGCCTACACTTGGGCGATAAAGTGTATCAAGTTCTTTGCCAACAAGGCGACCTGATTTCAGTACCTGAGCTTACACCACATTGGTTTGATATGGGCAGTGATCCTGAATTCACAGCAATTCGCTTATTCAATAATACCGAAGGCTGGGTCGCGCAAAGTACTGAGTCTGATATTGCTAACAACTTTCCCCTTTTGGATTAATATGGAAAAGCTATTTTCGTACGGTACCTTGCAGTACCCACAAGTTCAGTTAGATACCTTTGGGCGTTTGCTCGAAGGTCAACCAGCCACGCTGACAGGGTATGTAGTTGGCGAAGTAGAGATCACCGACGAGGCCGTACTTAAAAGCAGTGGGCAACGTTTTCATCCTGCATTATTAAAAACAGGTAATGAAAGCGACTCTGTGAGCGGCACAATCTACTTAATTACAGAGCAAGAGCTTGCACAAGCAGATAAATACGAAGTGGACGACTATCAACGCATTGCAGAAAAATTCCTCTGCCATACTAATGCGTGGGTATATGTTGCAAAAAATAGTCTTTAATTTACAAAAATAAAACAAAAAAACCCAATTACAGTACAACTTCTGTTATTATCGACCCCATTAATAAGTACTAATTATTTGCTAAAGGACTAAAAATGGGGTCGGCACTTTCACCCTTACGCGATAATGTTATTTTTGTTGGCGAATGGCAACTTAATATAAAACAGCAAACTATCAGTGACGGTGTTCACACCCGCGAATTAGAACCTTTGCTTTTTAAATTGCTCTGCTTTTTTATTGAAAATAACGAGCGAATAATTACTCGCCAAGAACTGGTTGAAAATATTTGGCAACAAAGTTTTGTTGATGACAATGCTATAAACCGAGCTATCTCTGAACTAAGAAAAGTACTCAAATCAGAGAAACAGCCAGGTCAAACCATTAAAACCCATTATCGTAAAGGCTACAGCTTATTCATTGCAGTGCGACCTCTTGAGCAGGCACCTATTGCTGAACCAGTAGTAGCGGCAAATGAAGAAACAAAACCTCACCTATACACTAACACCATCAGCGAGAAAAACACTAACTCATCGCGCTGGCCATGGCCTTTTGTTGCCTTAGTATTAAGTTTATTGATTGCTGCCACCTGGTTGTATATACAACAGCCCCAAGCCAATGTCGAAGCCCAAGAGCAAGCACCATTTTTAGATCTTCAAGCCGAAACCATTACTTGGCATAAAGGCACGCACTATCGGTTATTGCTAAGCCAAGACAAAACGAAACTGGCTTACATACTGCAAAATGATAAGAAACACCTTTATGTTGTCGACTTAACAACTAAACGAGAGTACCAGATTGCATCAGGGGAGCTATTTTTACAAGGTTGGTCTGAAGACGGTGAACGCTTATTTTATGGTTCATGTGAAGGGGATGATTACAACGATTGTATTACTTGGCAAGCGAGTAACCTGCTATCTAACGAAGCACTAATAAAGCCTCGAACAAATCAATCTGTACTAAACCGCACCCCAAGCCAATACATGGAAGTCGGCAATGTGGCAATTACAAGGCGTAATAATTACCGTGGTTTAACTCACCTATATGCTTTGTATGCACAAGATTTAAAAACAGGTGAAGAGATTCGCATTACCTCACCTAATATTACAGGCACGGGGGACTTTATATTAACGACGATTCAAAACCCTAGCCGCATTATTTTTGAACGCCATAATGTTGCCCAAGCAGAAATTTACATGGCTAATTTAGACGGCAGCTCACTAAAGCTATTAACAACTAACAATTACCGCTCTTGGGCTGCGACTTACGATGAGCAAAGCAACTCGCTTGTTTGGTATAACCGCGGTAAATTGACGATTGAATCATTTTCGTTTGATACCATGAGCCGCGGGCAACCTATTAAAGCCCCTGTAAAACGAGCTAATTACGCTTACCCTCTTAATAAACATAGCGTGCTAATTAGCACAGATATACACGACAGTGATGCAGCTTTATTTGACTTAAAATCAAAACAAATGAGCTATATTGCGACTGCAAATAAGCATGAGGATGACTTAGTTGCATTAACTAATAATGATGTGTATTTCGCGGATTTTGAATACTACAAACGCCAACACTGGCTTCGAAAAGACAACCAATATATCGATATAACCGATAAGCTTGGGGAAGATACTGCGATTATTGCTGCAAATAGTAGCAGTAGTAAACTTGTGAGCTTTAATAAAACCAATCAGCAATTAACGCTACTAAATGCGAATGATTTTTCAGAAATTAAGCATTGGACGCTACCAGGGAACACTAAACTGGCAGCTGTCAGAGGTAATAAGATTGCCGTTATTTATACCGAGCTTAGTAGCCTACAAAACCAAGTAATGATTTTGCATACTAACAGCGATGAAGTTGTCAAAAGTACCATCGACACCCCTTTGGCAATTGCTTGGTATGACGAAACTCAGCTAATAGTGCATTCTAAATATGAAAAATACCTGCTTTTAGATAGTGACAGCAATACTTACAGTGAACTAACAACGCCAGATAAGTTAACCGAGCTGAAGCCTTCAATTATCTCAATGACAAGCAACCAACACAGCTTGTATATTGCCACGGAAACTGAAGTATATAGCATTAAATTAGCAAACCCGCAGGATGTCGAATTAGCTCTGCAAATGCAGCCTTTGCACTTTATTAGCCAGCTCAATGCAAGTAATGACAAGCTCGCAATTTCATTCTTAACAGCAAACAGTCAAAACAGCATTGAGCTTTACACAGAAAAAAGCGCTGAATAAATCCGCTATTTTAACTGCTTTAAAATACCTTGCTCGATATCTGCTTGGTTATAAACCCCGGTATCGAGCACCCAACCTGTTACTAAGTTAGCAGGTGTTACATCAAACGCTGGGTTATAAACCTGTGCATTAGTCGGTGCCCACATTGCTTCACCAAAACTACCACTAACACCGCGCACTTCATTTACACTGCGCTGCTCAATTTCAATGTCATTACCACATGTCGTTTGCGTATCAAGCGTAGTCAATGGCGCAACAACATAAAATGGAATGTTATGAAAATGCGCTAATACAGCAAGATTATAAGTGCCCACTTTGTTAGCAAAATCACCGTTTGCAGCAATGCGATCAGCGCCTACAAAAATCTTATCAACCTTACCTGCCGCCATTAAGCTAGCTGCCATGTTATCGCAAATCAAAGTATAAGGAATTTGCCAACGCTCAAGTTCAAAGGCAGTTAAACGGCCGCCTTGCAGTAACGGTCGTGTCTCATCAACCCAAACATGAATATCACCATAGCGTTGCTGCGCTTTATAAATCACTCCTAATGCAGTACCCACACCTGCTGTTGCTAATGCGCCAGTATTGCAATGAGTTAAAATATTGTCGCCTTTGGCCACCAAAGCCGCACCACGTTCAGCCATACTATCGCAAAGTGCAATATCTTCTTTAAATAACTGTTCAGCAGTCGCGACAACAGCAGCAACATAATCAGTCTCTGTCAGTGCTGTACGTAACTTGGCCATACAGTGCATTAGATTAACAGCTGTTGGACGGGTTGCTTCTAGCTCATCTATGGCGATAGCGAGTGAGGCTTGGCTCATGCCCTGCTCTGCTAAATGTGCAACGAGTAAACTAGCGCCTAAACCTATTAACGGTGCACCACGAATTTTCAGTGTCAAAATTAAATCTTTCATCGTTTCAACATCATTGCACACATGCCAATGCTGTTGATGTGGCAACAAATACTGGTCAAGTACGGTTAACGTACCTTGCTGATATTTAATACTGCTGGCGATGAGATCTTGCATACTGAATCCGAATTACTAATGAAAAACTAATTTAAGTGAATAGTTATTTTACATCAGTTTTGACAACTAACAAGCTAGATGTATGGACATCTAAATGGTTAAAAGTATAGAATGCTTAAAGTTTATTGTTTTATGAGATAGAGCCATGGCTGATTACACCGCCTTCACTTCAGAGCATGCTGTTGATTACATTAAAGAACTTGTTAAAAGTGAACTGATTTCAGTTTTCCCTGCTGATGCAATACTGACTGCATACGAGTTTGGAGACGGAAACTTAAATCTGGTTTTTCGTGTAACGGATCAACACAATAATAGTGTTATTTTAAAACAAGCCCTTCCCTATGCTCGTTGCGTAGGCGAATCATGGCCATTATCACTTGATCGCGCACGCATAGAAGCTGATGTGCTTATTAATCACGGTGCCTTATGCCCAGAACATACTGTCGCTATTTTGCACCATAATGCAGAACTTGCCTTAACAGTGCTGGAAGATTTAGGGCATTTGCAGATTTTACGAGGCGCGCAAATCAACGCAGAGCAATTTCCGCTACTGGCAAGTCATGTCGCACTGTATTTGAGTCGTACTGGTTTTTATAACTCAGACTTCTATTTATCTGCTGAAGATAAAAAAGCCAAAGTGAGTCAGTTTATCAACCCTGATTTATGTAAGATCACTGAAGATTTATTCTTTACTGACCCTTACATTGAGCATGAGCGCAATAATTTCGCTGCTGAGCTTAATGAGCACGTCGAAAGCATTCGCAATAATGACGCTTTAAAACTAGCCGCAGCCAAATTAAAAGCTAAATTCTTATCTTGTCCGCAAACTTTATTACACGGTGATATGCATAGCGGCAGTATTTTTGTCGATACAAACACCACCAAAATGATCGACCCAGAGTTCGGATTTTTTGGCCCTGTTGGTTTCGATATCGGCTCTTTTATGGGCAATTTATTGCTTAATTACTGCGCGCAAAATGGCCGTATTACAAATCAGGCAGCACGCCGTCAATATCAAACCCACCTTCTAACTTGCTTGCAGGATTGTTACAGCCAATTTGAACAACATTGGCTAACCCTAGCAAGTAACGAAGCAACAGATATTAGCTTTGCAAACCGCGCTTTTACTGAAGATTATTTACAACAAGTATTACACGATGCGATTGGTTATTGTGGCGCTGAGCTTATTCGCCGCACCATAGGTTTAGCCCATGTTGCCGATATCGATGGCATTGACGATGTAGGCGCTCGCCTTGCTGTGCAACAACAAACGCTGGTACTCGGAGAGCAGTTAATGCTTAACGCGACAAGCTGCAATAATAAAGATGAGTTTTTCTCTTTACTGGTTAGCTTGCTAAACTAAAAACAAAGGCGCTAAACGCGCCTTTCTAAATACTTTACTGATAATGCTCGTACATTTTATCTAGCGGCTCAGACAAGCCATTTTCTTGCACTACGCGCACATGATGACGAGCCAATTCTCTGGCACTGGATACACCACATGAATGGGCAATCAAACCTGCCCCATAATGAATATATTTATTATAGTTAGCAACACGCTGAGCCTTGTCTGTGACATCTAAACCTCGTTGTAAGCGCTCATTGTGGGTCGTAATACCTGTAGGACAAGTATCTTTATTACATTGTAGAGCTTGAATGCAGCCAAGCGAGAACATGTGACCACGAGCCGAAACAATAAAGTCAGCACCCAGCGCTAATGCCCAAGCAACTTTTGATGGCACAATTAACTTACCCGATGCGATAACCTTTACACGCTCTCTTAGACCATGTTTTTTCAAAAGGTCTACAACAAGAGGTAAGCTTTCACGCAGCGGTAAACCGACAGAGTCCATTAACGGCTGAGGCGCTGCGCCCGTTCCACCGTCGGCACTATCGATCGTGATAAAATCAGGCGCTGATTCAATGCCTCGATTATTAATTTCACTGAACAAGGTTTCAAGCCAAGTGTATTCACCAATCACTGCTTTAAAACCTGTTGGTTTACCTGTTGTTTCTCGAACTGTCGAAATCATATCGAGTAAGTGGGCTGGTTCTTTTATTTCTGGATGGCCATTAGGGCTAATCGAGTCATGCCCTTCGGGGATCCCCCGAATTTTGGCGATTTCAGCGGTTACTTTGCGCCCAGGCAACATACCGCCTTTGCCCGGTTTTGCGCCTTGGCTCATTTTAATTTCGAACATCTTAACTTGTTCATGCTCGGCAATTGCTTTTAGTTTTTCTAAACTTAGCTTACCTTGCTCATCACGCACACCATATTTTGCCGTACCAATCTGAAATACAATATCAGCCCCCCCTTCGAGATGATAAGGACTCAGTCCACCTTCCCCCGTATTCATCCAACAACCGGCTAATTTTGCACCTCGTGATAAAGCACGCACAGCGGGTTTTGATAAAGCGCCAAAACTCATGCCCGAAATATTGAATAATGCATTGGTAGAATAGGGCTTCTCACAGTATGGACCTAAGGTGACATAACTTGGCTCTAACGCCTCTTCATCCAGTTTTGGGAAGGCGCAGTTCATAAACATCACAGTCCCTGTGGCTTCTAGGCTTTGTGTTGAACCAAACGCAGTAGTGCGATCAACATTTTTTGCTGCACGATAAACCCAGCTTCGCTCTGCGCGGTTAAATGGTAACTCTTCCCTATCCATAGCAAAGAAGTACTGACGAAAGAATTCACCTTGGCGTTCAAAGAAATAGCGAAAACGTCCTATCACCGGGTAATTACGGCGAATCGCCTGCTTAGATTGCGTCACATCACTAATGTAAAAGCACACAATCACCAGTAATCCGATCCCTAGTGCAAAAATAAATAAACTGGCAAATACATCGATACTAAAAATTATAAAATCACTCATCCAAGGCCCCTTTGTGAAATGACATCTTTCAAAGCATATAAGGTGTTTATATTACGTGCAATAAACAAAAAAGGCGTGATGTAAATCACGCCTTTTCGTCTTTTATACTGCTATGCTGCTCGTTTGGCTAATTCAGCTTTAATGTAAAGTTGAATTTGCTCTTCAAGCACCGACATTGGCACTGAGCCATGTCGTAATATTTGATGGTGAAATTCACGAATATCGAAATCTTGACCAAGTGCTTGCTCAGCTTCGTGGCGTAAACGTTTAATGGTTAGCTCACCAATTTTGTATGACAACGCTTGTGCAGGCCATGAAATATAACGGTCAGTTTCGGTCTTCACGTTATGCAATGAAAGCGCGGTGTTTTCGCTCATAAACTGCATTGCGCGTTCGCGGCTCCAGCCATACATATGCATACCTGTATCAACCACTAAACGTGCTGCACGCCACATTTCATAAGTCAAACGACCAAAATCACTGTATGGGTCTTGATAAAAGCCCGCTTCGATACCTAAAAACTCCGAATATAGGCCCCAACCTTCACCAAATGCCGACAAATATGCATTACGGCGATAACTTGGCAATGACTCAAGCTCAGCATTAAGTGAAATTTGTAAATGATGCCCTGGTACAGCTTCGTGCAAAGTTAATGCTTCAAGTACATACAACGGGCGCTTATCTAACGCATAGGTATTAACCCAGTAGTAACCTGCTTGGTCATCACGACGAGACCCTGAGTAACGCCCCGTTGTATATTTTGGAGCTATGCTCGCTGGCACCGGTGCAACACCATACGGCATTCTCGGCAAGGTGTGGAACAACTTAGGTAACTGCGCATCCATTTTCTTGGCAATGTAAGACGCTTCTTTTAGTAGCTCTTCAGGTGTTTTTGCGTAAAATTGCGGATCAGTACGTAAAAAGTGGACAAAATCAGCAAACGAGCCTTCAAAGCCTACTTGCTCAATAATTTTTTCCATTTCTGCACGAATACGCGCGACTTCTTGTAAACCCAACTCATGAATTTCTTTTGGCGTCATATCTGTGGTGGTGTAGTACCTTGCGCGATTTTCGTAAAACGCTTTACCGTTTGGCGTACTTGAAATACCAATTTCTGTACGTGCACCCGGTTGATATTCATTATTAAAGAAGGTTAAGTAACCTTGATAAGCTGGAATAACCTGCTCTTTGATAATGGTTTGCGCTTGCTTTTGTAGGGCTGCAAATTCGCTATCGCTCAGGCCCGCAGTGTTATTTAAAAATGGTTTGTAGAATTCAGACTTAGTAGCATCATCAACAATATAAGCCGTGATTGAGTCTTGATAGCCTTCTAACACAGCCTTAGGTTGGGTTAGCCCCACCTCAAGCCCTTTGCGCATCCAACCGATATTTTGTGAGAAATAGCGGGGAATTTGCTGCAATTTTGCAAGATATAGCTGGTAATCTTTTGCTTTTGTGTAATCTGAGCTGGAAATCATAAATGATAAGCTAGAGTGAAAACCGTACTCAGAAGTCAGCGGCATATAGTGCGCATTAAACACATATTCATCGACACTATTTTGCACTTGGCCACGCAAAATAGTCAGGTTAATGCGATTTTCTTCCGATAATTTATCACGGTCGATAGCGTCTAGCTCGGCAAGTAATTGAGTATTCTTTTTGTACTTTTTCTCTAAAAATTCAGCCGACAAGTTTTCCAGTAAATAACCGTCAACGCCATTTTCCTTTCCATAAGGGCTAATACTTTGACGATAGTTAACAATTTCTTCTGCAACTTGATTAAACTGCTGATCAGCGTCAATTTTGGTAACCTGACAGGCACTTAAAGTGCAAGCTAACGCAACAGCAATTAGCGATCGATTTACAGTTTGCGATAATGAGTGTTTCATAACTTTCTTATTCGTTTTGATCTGTGCAGCTAAATTAGCTCAGCTCAGATTAAAACCCAAGCAAATGCGACCAAGCTCAGATTAATTACGCTCAAATAAACGCCCAACTGACGCAACGAATGAACAAGCTTTAAACAATTTATGCTTATACATGGCAAAGTTGTAGAGAAAATCAGCTAATAGACCCAAACAAAACAAATTTAAGTTCCAAATTTGGCAATTTTGCTTTTAAATAGACTGATTACAGATTACTGTAGACTCAGTATTTATGCTTGGAAGCAAATGCACTTTAGGGACAAGATGATTAATTAGTTGATATGCGTATTTAGTGGTATTGAAAAATGATGTTCCATGATTCCATGGCTATTGCTCAAGAAAAAATGACGAAGGTATGTATCTTTTTAGAACATCATTCATTACCGCCGTCACCACTTAACTACCACGTCGTTTATACCTATGTCAGCCAAGCTAACCAAAAACTCAATACCGCAATAGACCGTGCTATTGCTCAAAAGAAAACGATCGACAGCGTTTACGTAGAACAACTGTATTTCGATTTTATGGAACAAGGCTATAAAATGAATACAGCAATTGTTCGTAATGTCGACTCCGTTATAAACTCATTATCTCGTAATGCGAATACGAATGAGCAAAACATGATCCGCTTTGCTGATCAAGTTACTGATTGCGTGCATGCCATAGATGAAAATAACCTAGAGCAAACTCGCCACGCACTGAAAATGCTTAGCAAGCAGTCTGAAGTATTACTAAATCAGCACCGACAATTTAAACAAGAAATTGCAAAAGCTAAATCACTCCAAGAAAAAACCCAAAAACAGCTCACTCAACTTCGTAAACAACCCATCACTGATCCACAAACCGGGTTATATAAACGCCATTACTTAAATCAGCAAACGCAATTATGGATTGGGCAAAACAAGGCGGTGTGTGCCATATCAATTCAAATTGAAAACCTTGAACACTTTATAAGCAACTATGGTGATGTGATTGGTGAAGTGATTTTGAGTAAAGTTGCCAAACAAGTTCAAAAGTATGTATTAGAGAGCGGTTTACCGGGTCGTACTGGCAAAGACGAATTTACTATCCTTCTTGCAGACATTGAGCCTGAAACAGCAAATTTAATCGCTGAAAAAGTACGTAATGGTGTTGAAAAGCTGCGTTTTGTTAGTTCAAAAAATGGCACCAAATTACCTGCTATCACGCTCGCTTTGGGTATAGCAAAGCACGAAGAAGGTAATGATTTTAATTACCTAGCACGAAAAGCCTCATTAGCAGCAGCAAAAGCAAAATCATTGGGTCAGAGTAGCTATATTGCAGGTCAATAACATCTAATCCTGTTCTAAGTCATTAAATACAACGCTAATCTGATGATTTAGTTATAATCAAATTGCACCCCATAGCTACAATCAAGTACACTAGTCTTTATTGCCACGATAGAGATTAATCATGAACGAGAATCAAGAAAAGACCACGCATTTTGGCTATAAAACCGTTGCTGAAAACGACAAAGCATCGATGGTTGCTGATGTATTTCACTCAGTCGCAGCAAAATATGACGTTATGAATGACTTAATGTCATTCGGTATTCATCGTTTATGGAAACGCCAAACTATTGCAAGTTCAGGTGTTCGTAAAGGCCACTACGTATTAGACCTTGCTGGCGGTACTGGCGATTTAACCGCTAAATTTAGTCAGTTAGTTGGCGAAACCGGTCAAGTTATCTTAGGCGATATTAACTCTTCAATGCTCAAAGTTGGTCGCGAAAAACTTCGCAACTTAGGCCGCGTAGGCAATATTGAATACGTGCAAATGAATGCCGAAGCATTGCCATTTCCTGATAATAGCTTTGACTTAATCACGATTGCATTTGGGCTACGTAATGTCACCGATAAAGATAAAGCATTACGTTCAATGTACCGCATCCTTAAGCCTGGCGGTCGCTTGCTAGTGCTTGAGTTTTCTAAGCCTGAGCATGAAGTGCTGAGCAAAGCGTATGACTTTTACTCATTCAATATCTTACCTAAAATGGGTGAACTGGTAGCGAATGACAGCGAGTCTTATCAGTATCTTGCTGAATCAATCCGTATGCACCCAGATCAAGAAACGTTAAAGGCTATGATGGAAGATGCCGGCTTTGAACAAACCACTTATCAAAATCTAACGGGTGGTATTGTTGCTTTACACCGTGGTTTTAAATATTAAACCTAAGCAGGTAATGTGATGTTAGCTAACGCTCTGTTGTCACTTGTAGAACGCATTATTAATCATGTGTTGCAATTAGATCCCGCTGTTAAAAACAAGCTTGCCAGCATTGCTGACAAGCAACTTTTAATTGAAATACGCGATTGGCAACAGTCCATTTTGTGCGTTTACAGCGACGAGCAAATTCACTTATACAGTACGCAAGAGCGCAGTTTTGATTGCATGATCAGCGCCGATATCAACACCTTGTTGGCCCTTAAAGATCCATCAATGCTTACCCAGCTAATTCGCCAAGATAAACTCGATTTACAAGGCGATTTAAATCTTGCGCAAGGCTTTAGCAATGCTTTCGCAGAGCTTAATATTGACTGGCCTGAACACTTTTCTCGTTATATTGGCGATGCCCCAGCGCAGCAACTATGGCTCTCTTTACAAGCCTTAAAACGCCGTGGGCTACAAACAAAAAGTAAGCTAGAAAATACCTTAACAGCGCTTTGCCAAGATGAGCTAGCGGTGACGATTCACCCACTAGAACTTGCTGAATTCAAACAGCAAAATCGCCAATTAAAAAGCCAAGTATCTCAATTAGAGATGCGAATTAACGCGCTGTTACAGTCACGCTAATGCGCTAAGGAACTTGTGTGTCGTCTGCTCGTCTTTATTACATTACAAAAACGCTACTGAGCTATGGCTTAGACGAATTAATTCCGCGAAAAAGAGTGCCTTGGTTTGCAAAGCTCGCCCGTGGCAGCTTATTTTGGTTACGTAACCAGCATAAAGATAAACCTGCTGGTATGCGCCTTCGACTTGCTTTGCAAGAACTTGGCCCAGTGTGGATCAAGTTTGGGCAAATGCTATCGACACGCCGTGATTTACTCCCTCATGATGTCGCGTTAGAGCTTGCATTACTTCAAGATCAGGTTGAACCATTTGAAGGTGAGCTTGCTCAGCAACTTATCGAAAAAGCACTGGGTATCAATGATATCAGTGAGTTGTTTAGTGACTTTTCGCAAACACCTCTGGCATCAGCTTCGATTGCACAAGTTCACACAGCAACCTTAATTGATGAGCATGGCGCACCTCAAGATGTTGTCATTAAGGTCATTCGCCCAAATATTAAAGAGCAAATTGATGCCGACTTAATGCTAATGCAAAAAGTCGCACGCTTAGTTGCTAAATTATTAAAAGAAGCAAAACGTTTGCGCCCTATCGAGGTTGTAAACGAATACAAAAAAACCTTGCTGGATGAGCTCGACTTAATGCGCGAGGGGGCGAATGCGATTCAGCTACGCCGTAACTTTGAAGATTCTGAATCACTCTACATTCCTTTTGTTTACAGCGATTTTAGCCGTAATAACGTATTAGTTATGGAGCGTATTTACGGTATTCCGGTGTCAGATACCGACGCACTGCTTGCACAAAATACCAATATGCAGTTGCTGGCTGAACGCGGTGTCGAAGTGTTTTTTACGCAAGTTTTCCGTGACAGTTTTTTCCATGCAGATATGCACCCGGGTAATATCTTCGTGTCTCGTGAAAACCCACACAACCCAAAATACATCGGCATTGATTGCGGTATTGTAGGCACCCTTAATCGCGAAGATAAGCGTTATTTAGCAGAAAACTTTATTGCCTTTTTCAATCGTGATTACCGCCAAGTAGCGCAACTGCACGTTGATTCTGGCTGGGTACCCGCCGATACCAGCATTGAAGAGTTTGAATTTGCGATTCGTACCGTATGTGAGCCAATTTTCAATAAACCACTGGCAGAAATTTCTTTTGGCCATGTGTTAGTCAACCTGTTTAATACGGCTCGTCGCTTTAATATGCAGGTTCAACCACAATTAGTGTTACTACAAAAGACGCTGTTGTATGTTGAAGGCCTTGGCAGACAACTGTATCCGCAGCTTGATTTATGGAAAACCGCTAAACCTTTTCTAGAAGATTGGGTCAAAGAACAAGTTGGTCCGCTTGCTGTAATGAAAAAAATGTATGCGAATTTGCCATTTTGGGCAGAAAAAATGCCCGAATTACCAGATTTAATTTATCAAAACTTAAAACGTCAACAACAACCTGTACAATTGCCAGCACCGCAATCAGCTAAGCCTTTGTTACTAAGTATCTTTGCTGGTAGCTGTTTGATTGTTTCAGGCTTATGTTATTTACAGCATGACCTAGTCGCCAGTGCAATTACGGCAGGCCTTGCTGTAGCAGGCTTTATTGCAGCATGGCGTAGCGCATAAACTAAGTGCTATTTATGTTTTGGTGAGTATAATCGAAACAAGTCTATTCAATAAATTTGATAAAAAACGGAGTAACCCATGGGTTTTGGTGGTATCAGTATTTGGCAATTAATCATTATTTTGGCAATCATCGTGTTGTTATTTGGCACAAAAAAACTTCGTGGCATCGGCGGTGATTTAGGTAGCGCAGTAAAAGGCTTTAAAAAAGCGGTGTCTGATGATGACCAAGCTAACGCTAAAAGCGAGAAAATAGAACAAGCTTCTAACACGCAAAGCAAAGAAACCGTAGAGAAAAGCAAAGACGACCATAAGGCTTAATCAACATGGGGATGTGGGAACTTGTTGTCGTACTGATCGTGGGTCTAATTGTATTAGGCCCTGAGCGTTTGCCTGTGGCAATTCGTACAGTAAGCCGCTGGATAAAAACGTTAAAGTCAGTCGCCAACTCAGTGAAAGCTGAAGTGAACGAAGAACTCCGTATCCATGAGCTTCACGAAAATTTAAAAAAAGCAGAGCAACAAAACTTGCAAGAACTGTCACCAGAGCTGCAAGACTCTGTAAACGAACTTCAAAAGGCTGCTCAGTCAGTCACCCACAGTTACAAAAAAGACACGCCTGAAAAAGCAGAAACTAATAATAATGACGAAAAAAAGTGAATTTAAACTCTGTTTTTGTGGTCAATAACAACGATGATGAATAGTAAACTATGACCGAGCAAGCTCACACAGGCTTTGTTGGCCACTTAATTGAGTTACGAAATCGACTCATGAAAGCTTTGTTAAGCATTTTGATTATATTTATTAGCTTGGTGTACTTTGCCAACGATATTTATGATTTTATTGCAGCACCACTTATTGCAAATTTGCCTAGCACTGCCACCATGATCGCAACGGATGTTACATCTCCCTTTATTGCACCGTTTAAACTTACTTTATTTGTGGCGTTATTTGCTGCTATTCCTATGATACTGCATCAAGTTTGGAGTTTTATAGCACCAGGCTTGTATCAACATGAAAAGCGTATGCTCATGCCTATTTTGGCCTCTAGCATCTTGCTATTTTATAGTGGTATCGCATTTTGCTACTTTGTGGTGTTGCCGATTATTTTAGGGTTTTTCACGAGTACTGGCCCTGATATGATTACATTAGCGCCTGATATTAGTAGCTATTTAAGTTTTGCTTTAAAACTGTTTTTTGCTTTTGGTATTGCGTTTGAAATACCTGTTGCCATCATGCTGTTATGCTGGAGTGGCGCAACAACAACGAAAAGTTTAAAAGAAAAACGGCCTTATATCGTGGTAGGTGTATTTGTGATTGCTATGTTCTTAACTCCACCCGATGTATTGTCACAAACATTACTAGCATTACCTATGCTGTTACTATTTGAATTAGGCATAATTTTGGCTGCATTTTATACCGCCAAACCTCAACAGGAATCAGAGGAATAAAATGAAAAAACAACTCATCCCTTTCGTCGCTCTTCTAACAATTGCTGGTACTGCCCAAGCAAACGAGGTTAACTTACAGGCATTACAAGCCTGTACTTTTGTTGAAAACGACTTTAACCGTTTACTTTGTTACGACAATGTAATGGCAGGTAAGTCGCTATCTAAGCCGATAAAAAAGCA
The DNA here is from genome assembly GCF_051235485.1 of Pseudoalteromonas nanhaiensis. NCBI lineage: Bacteria > Pseudomonadati > Pseudomonadota > Gammaproteobacteria > Alteromonadales > Pseudoalteromonadaceae > Pseudoalteromonas > Pseudoalteromonas nanhaiensis. Next base: position 29,252 of record NZ_JBPNYQ010000008.1, read on the forward strand.
ACAAATTGAGCAGCCTAAAATGAGCTCTGCAGCTAGCGCAGCTAGTGCAGCTACCACTGCGACTACTGAGGCCGCAGCAACAGTTGCAACTAAACAAAGCGAGCAAATTGTAAAAACAAAAAATGAAGACTTTGGTTTAGAGCATAAAGAAGTTGCAAAAGTAAACGATGATCAAATTAACGCCATCGTTAAAAGCGTAAAAACAGCGCCTTATGGCGAGCTAATCATCGAACTTGAAAATGGTCAACAATGGCGTCAAATCGGCTCTGATAAAATAAAACTGAAAGTTAATGAAACTGTAATTATTGAGCGTGGTGTTTTCAATTCATTCTTATTAAGGATTGAAGGTCAAAACCGCTCGATTCGCGTTAAACGAACAGATTAATGAACATTCAACTGGTTGATGCAGGTGTCAACCTTAGCAATCATCAGTTTGATGACCGTCACCAAGAAGTGTTACAACGTGCAAGCGATGCCGGTGTAACACAAATGCTATTGATTGGCTGCGATTTACAAAGCAGCCAAGCTTCTCTGAGCCTTGCTAAGCAATTTTCGCAGCTTAGCACAGCAGGAGTTCACCCCCACGATGCAAAAACCGCAGATGATCGGCTGGAAGAGCAGTTAATTTCCCTTAGTCAACATAATGAAGTTGTGGCTATAGGTGAGTGCGGCCTTGATTATAATCGTGATTTCTCTCCTCGAGATATTCAACGCAATGTATTTAGGCGACAACTTCAACTGGCTGAGCAGCTAGATATGCCCGTATATCTGCATGAGCGAGATGCCAGTGAAGATATGCTTGCAATCTTGAACGAACATAAGGTCCGAGGCGTTCTACACTGCTTTACAGGTGATGAAACTGCATTACAGAATTACCTAGCGTTGGGGCTTTATATTGGTGTTACGGGTTGGGTCTGTGATGAACGAAGAGGCGAGCAATTACAGGCACTCATTCCTGCTATTCCTCTCGAACGATTACTGATAGAAACAGACTCCCCTTTCTTAATACCTCGAAATATCAGACCAAAGCCTAAGTCTCGCCGCAATGAGCCTCAGAACCTTCCTTATATATGTCAGCAAATTGCTGATTTAAAAGGCTGTGAATTTACTGATGTCGCAAAACACACTACACTAAACTTTCAGCAATTATTTACCACTAAGGGTTAAGATGAAGCGCCTATGGTCACTATGTGGCTTACTCTTCGTTGTTTTTTTTACTCCCTACTTGCTGGCTAACTCGATTACCGTTGGCCCACACTTTAAGTCTCTTCATTCGCTAAATGTTGAGTACACGCTTGATCCCATTACAAAGCAACAAGCATTAACGAATCATAACGTGTCTTGGCAAACTAACCATGGCAAAACGCTCAACCTAGGTATGAACTTAAGTCCTTTGTGGCTAAAGCTGCCAATTGAAAATACATCGTTACATGACTTGCCGCTGATTTTATCTATTGATAACCCGTTACTAGACGAAGTGAGTGTATTTCACCTGCAAGGTGATCATGTCAAATTCAGCACGCGAATTGGTGATGCACTTCCTTTAGAAAATCGACAAATTAAGAATGAATCACTCCTCGTGTCTTTGACGCTTCCTAAAGCAAGTCATTCAGTTGTTTATTTAAGAGTTAAAAATAACGGCGGCCTAAGAGTGCCTTTAAGTCTGTGGGAACCCTCTGAGTACCTAAAACATAAGAGTAAATTCAATTTACTTTATGGTTTACTGGTGGGTTTTATTCTCTCTTTAGCAATCACTAATTTAGTGCTTTATGGTTTTTCAAGGCGCAGCTATTTTGCCTATACTGGCTTTTTGCTGATGTTGTTATGGCTATCACTCGCCTACCTTTATGGCTTTGGCTATCGTTACCTGCAACCTAGTGGGGCATCATTTCAGCAATTAACAATTCCAAGCTTGTTTTTTATTTGCTGTGCACTGTTTGTCCCCTTACAACGTTACATTTTTAGAGCAGAAAAGACTCGCTTAAGCCGCGTGCAAAATTGGTTTGCATGGAGTGTTGTTGCCACCACTTTCGTGTTATGGCTTTTACCTGTTTATGTTGCAATTTCGCTATGCTTATTAAGCTTACCTATTCTGCTATTTGCCTTCACAGCGATAGCAATTAAGCAGTTTAATCGCGACTATAAACAGCCATGTATTGCCTTTATTATTGGGCTATTAGCATTTTGTTCTGCCATTATTTACAGTGCATTTGCTGTATTTAATCCATTCAATTTATATATCAATGAGCAATCTCTGATCTTCATTTTCTTTTTAATTTGCAGCTTGAGTTTGAGCTATGCTGTTATAAAGCTTTTTATAATGCAACGAGATGCAGAAGTAGCCGCACAACAGACAGCTTTGGCGCAAAGTAAAGCACAAGATATCCTGATGCAAGAACGCTTAGAGCTTCAAGAACAAGCGCGACAAAACCTAGAAGCCAATATTGAAGAACGTACTTTCGAGCTACAAGTCACTCTGCGCGAGCTTGAGGAGAAAAACCGCGAACTTGAACAGCTCAATATGGAAGATGCGCTGACCAAAACCAAAAACCGCCGTTACTTTGATAAGAAACTACTAATGGATGTTCGTCGCTCTCGCCGAGAACAAACGCCATTGGCCATTATTATGTTCGATATCGATCATTTTAAAGCAATTAATGATACTTATGGCCATTTAACCGGTGATCAAACAATTCAAGCAGCTGCCAATATCATCAAAGCACATTTAAAACGGCCACTTGATGAAGTTGCTCGTTATGGCGGTGAAGAATTTGTAGTACTTTTACCCAATACTCCACTCGATGGAGCCATAGAAATTGCTGAACAAATACGCAATTCGGCTGAGAATGCTGATATAATAGTGGCCGGAACAACGCTCAAATTTACTTTAAGCGCAGGTGTTTACAGTGCAATAGCTGATGACATCAATCATCCAAGTTTATTTACTGACTATGCCGATAAAGCCTTATATCATGCCAAGCAAACAGGGCGTAATCGGGTAGTGAGTTATCCTCTACCAGACTAGGAGTACACAACGAATGGCCCAATCAGGACTCGACCTTTTCCCTTATACACGTATGCGCCGCATGCGTCGTGATGACTTCTCTCGTCGCCTAATGGCTGAAAACCAACTAACCGTTAATGACCTTATTTTTCCTGTATTTGTGTTAGAAGGTAAAAACCGCCGCGAAGCCATTGAGTCTATGCCAGGCATTGACCGTCTTTCTATTGATTTACTACTTGAAGAAGCAAAAGAACTCGTTGAATTAGGTGTGCCAGCAGTGGCGATTTTCCCAGTAACACCGAGCGATAAAAAATCGTTGCTGGCTGAAGAAGCCTATAACCCAGATGCATTAGCGCAGCGAACAGTACGTGCATTAAAAGAAGCATTTCCTGAACTTGGTGTGATCACTGATGTTGCGCTTGACCCTTTCACCGTGCATGGTCAGGATGGCATCATTGATGAAAATGGTTATGTGATTAATGATGTAACAACTGAAATTTTAGTTAAGCAAGCATTGTCACATGCTGAAGCAGGCGCTGATGTAGTTGCACCTTCAGACATGATGGATGGTCGCATCGGTGCAATTCGTGAAGCATTAGAAGCCGAAGGCCATATCCATACTCGCATTATGGCTTACTCTGCTAAATACGCTTCAAGCTATTATGGACCATTCCGTGATGCGGTAGGCTCAGCAGGTAATTTAAAAGGTGCCGACAAAAAAACCTATCAAATGGATCCAGCAAATTCAGATGAAGCCTTGCGTGAAGTAGCGTTAGATCTACAAGAGGGTGCAGATATGGTTATGGTTAAACCTGGCATGCCATATTTAGATGTTGTACGTCGTGTGAAAGACGAGTTTGGCGTACCAACATTTGCTTATCAAGTGAGCGGTGAATATGCCATGCATAAAGCGGCTATTGATAACGGCTGGCTTGCAGAAGAAGCAATAATCATGGAGTCGTTATTAGCATTTAAACGTGCTGGCGCCGATGGCATTCTTACTTACTTTGCTAAACAAGCAGCCCAATGGTTGAAAAACAACCAACGCTAAGTTAGATATATAAAACGGTACAACTATTACCGTTTTATTAACAATTTGTATTTAATTTGTCATAGATTTTCCTTAAAGTATGTGTCCCATTTTGGGACTATTAACTTACATACACGGGAAAAATAATGATAAAGACTAAATTGACGCCGCTCGCGCTTGTAATTGCAAGCCTGAGCGCGCCGGCTTCAGCTAACCTAATCATCTCTGAATACGTTGAAGGAAGTTCTAACAATAAAGCGGTAGAACTATACAACACCTCAGGTGCAGAACTATCGCTTGATGGTTACACCATTTCTTTATACTCAAATGGTAATGGCGATCTTAGTGCTCCTAATAACACCTTAGATTTAACTGGTACACTTGCCGCAAATGCGACTTACGTTATTGTAAACCCAAGCTCTGCAGATGAATTAAAAGCAAAAGGCAATACCGAATCAACAATCACTTATTTCAACGGTGATGATGCATTAGTTCTTACTAAAGACGGCGCAATTGTTGATAGCTTTGGCCAACTAGGTGTTGATCCAGGTTCAGCATGGAATGAAGGCGGCGTTTCTACACAAAATAAAACTCTACGCCGTAAAGCAAGCGTGACCACGGGTCGTACTGATGCAACATCAGCATTCAATCCAAGCGATGAGTGGCAACAATTCGACCAAGACGATTTCAGCAATATTGGTTTATACGGTAATAGCACAGAGCCAACACCTGAACCCGATCCAGTAACACCACTTGAGTGTGGCGCAACAAAAACGCTAATTAGCGCAATTCAAGGTGAAGGGGGTGATAGCCCACTAATTAACACTGAGGTCGAAGTTGAAGGTGTTGTTACAGCTGACTTCCAAGGTGATGAGCAACTAAAAGGTTTCTTCATTAGCTCACTGGCTGCTGATGTTGATACAAACCCACTTACCTCTGAAGGTGTATTCGTTTATTTCGCAGATACCGACGTTGCTGTTGGTGACCACGTACGTGTTAAAGGTAGCGTGGCTGAATACTTCAGCGCAACACAGCTAGGCGATGTTAGCCAAGTAGAGATCTGTGCGACAGGTTTATCTACCGATGCAACCGCTATCACTCTGCCAGTTGCCAACGTTGCAGACCTTGAAGCTTACGAAGGTATGTTAGTTACCATAGCGCAACCTCTCGTGGTTAATAACAACTACGGTCTTGGTCGCTATGGTGAAGTTGACTTAGGTACTGAACGTTTATACCAAGGTACTCAAGTTGCGCTGCCAGGCGATGCAGCCAATGCTGTTGAAACTGAAAACCTGAAAAAACAAATCTTACTTGATGATGGTTCAACAAAACAAAATCTTGACCCAATTGCCTATCCTGGCACTGGTCTTGATGCCTATAACACATTACGTTTAGGTGACAATGTTAATACTATTACCGGTGTGATGGGCTACAGCTTCGACCGTTACCGTATTCACCCGACAGTACAACCTGAGTTTATTGCATCAAACCCGCGTACAGATGCACCAGAGCTTGCAGAAGGTGCTGATTTACGAGTAGCTAGCTTTAACGTATTAAACTACTTTAATGGCGACGGTCAAGGCGGTGGCTTCCCAACAAGCCGTGGAGCAGACAGCGAAGAAGAGTTTATTCGTCAGCAAGCGAAAATCGTTAGCGCAATCACTGCTATTCAGGCGGATGTAATCGGTTTAATGGAAATCGAAAACGATGGTTTCGGTGAAAACAGTGCTATCGCCACCCTCGTTGCAGCACTCAATGATGAAGATACAGAAAATAGTTACGCTTTTGTGGACTTTGAAGTTGATCAAATTGGTACTGATGCAATCACAACAGCACTGATTTATCGCTCAAATAAAGTAACTGAAGTTGGTAAGGCTGCTCATACCACAGTAGCACCTTTCGATTACAGCAATCGCCCGCCAATTGCACAAAGCTTCCAATCGCTTGAAAGCGAAGAAATCTTCACGGTTGCAGTTGCACACTTAAAATCTAAAGGTGGCTGTGGCAGCGCTGAGGGCAACAATGCTGACTTAGGTGATGGCCAAGCATGTTGGAATGAAATCCGTGTTGCAGGTGCCAATGCGTATGCCGATTGGTTAGCGACTTACCCAACTGACATTGAAGATGAAGACATCATCTTAGTAGGTGATATGAACGCTTATGCAATGGAAGATCCAATCCGTGCATTTGCAGATAAAGGCCTTAAGAGTGCAGTTGCTGAATTAGACGGCGACACCTTAGGTTACTCTTATAGCTTCTCTGGCAGAATTGGTAGCCTTGACCACGCACTAGTATCTGAGTCATTACTTGGCAAAGTCGTTGCGGCGACAGATTGGCACATTAATGCGGACGAACCAATCAGCCTAGACTATAACCTTGAATTTAAGTCTTCAACACAGCAAGCTGGTCTTTATGCTGATAACGCATACCGTGCATCAGACCATGATCCTGTGATTGTTGATATTAAATCTGCAGAGCCTATTCCTGCAGAGCAGGCGCCAGTAATCGAGGCAAACCAAACGTTTAATATTGTTGAAAATAGCGAGGTAGGTACTGTTATTGGACAACTTGTATTCTCTGATGGTGATGCTGATTACACACCTGTTGTAAGCTTTAATATTACTGGTGAGCATGCTGATGCAATCGCAATCAGCGCAACAGGTGAAATCACTGTAGCTAAAGTACTTGATTACGAACAACAAGATACATTAACACTCATGGTTCGTGCTGAAGATAGTGCGGGTAACTTGTCACAAGAGCAGCAACTTAACATCAATATCACTAACGATGAAGCAGATGATACTCCTGACGAAGTTGAAGAACAGCCGAAAGATAATGATTCAGGTTCATTTGCTTGGTTAAGCTTACTTTCTTTACCATTTGTATTACGCCGTCGTATGAAAAAATAGACTGCAAAATCAATAACTAAAAAGGCCGCTTTTGCGGCCTTTTTAATTTTTTAATGGAGTAACAGGATGCTTAAATTGCTTCTTTACGTTGCTCATCTGGTTGGTAGAGAGCTGTTATTGCGCTCTGTTGCTGCTCATCGATTTGCCAATTAAAAAAGCTATATGTTTTACCATTCTCAAGAAAAACCTTAAATATTGTCATAAAGGTCGTTGATTTAAACTCTACACCCTTGATGTCTTCAGCATTGATATAACGCTTGCCTATGCCCAATGAATAGCATATTCCCGCATTGTAACAATACAAAAAACGCATCCCTAACAAGCTCAATACCGGAAAAAAAAGCAACACAGGTAATATAAAAATTAATAACGAAGCATCAAAAAAACTGCTTATCAATGCAATAAGTATAGCCAGTGCGATCGTGCTTCCTTGTAAAATCCAATTCGGACCTAACTTAATCGTTTTCATGAGTATAAATCTTTAATTGATAGTTAAAAGGTGAAAATTAATACAAAATAACTAAAAAACAGGTTGATTTTGCAATTCTACACAGGTCAAAATAGGTACACAAGCGAATAAAAACGACTTAGCCTGCGTCTTTCTACTTTTAGAGTGCAACTCCCTAAAAGTACTGTCTTTTATCTCAACATTAATTTTGTATGAAAATAATATTAAAAAACACCAACCCACACTTTAGAATCAACGAAAAACAAAAATAATAACTAAAGGATGAGTTGCGGTGGATACAATAATCAAGAAGGACTGAATAAAAGGTTAATACCAGTACACTTAATTAAGTGATCGATTTTGAGGAAATAAAAAACCCGCAACAAGTGCGGGTTTTTTTAAAGAAGTTAAAAGGCTAATTACTTAGCAGCTTTTTTCTCTTTTTCTGCAGCGATTACAGTTTCAGCTACGTTCTGTGGACATGGTGCGTAGTGTGAGAACTCCATAGAGAACTGACCACGACCAGACGTGATAGTACGTAAGTGACCGATGTAACCGAACATTTCTGAAAGTGGTACTTCACCCTTGATGCGAACGCCCATTGCGCCTGCTTCTTGGTCTTTGATCATACCACGACGACGGTTAAGGTCACCGATTACGTCACCCACGTTGTCTTCTGGAGTGAACACGTCAACTTTCATGATTGGCTCAAGAAGTTGTGCGCCCGCTTTAGGGATAGACTGACGGAAAGCGCCTTTAGCAGCGATTTCGAACGCGATTGCTGATGAGTCAACTGCGTGGAAAGCACCGTCGAAAAGTTCAACTTCAACGTCTAACACTGGGAAGCCAGCTAGAACACCTTCTTGCATCATTGATGCGAAGCCTTTCTCAACTGCAGGCCAGAATTCCTTAGGAACGTTACCACCAACAACTGAAGACGTGAATGTGAAACCTGAGTTAGGCTCACCTGGCTTGATGCGGTAATCGATCTTACCGAATTGACCAGAACCACCAGATTGTTTCTTGTGCGTGTAGCTATCTTCGATTTCTTTCGTGATAGTTTCACGGTAAGCAACCTGAGGTTGACCAACGATTAGGTCTACGCCGTAAGTACGCTTAAGGATATCTACTTTGATATCTAAGTGAAGCTCACCCATACCTTTAAGGATGGTTTCGCCTGAATCTTCGTCAGTTTCAACTTGGAATGAAGGATCTTCTGCAACCATCTTACCGATCGCGATACCCATCTTCTCGTTACCGCCTTTGTCTTTAGGAGCAACAGCGATTGAGATAACTGGATCAGGGAAGATCATCGCTTCAAGAGTACATTCGTGCTTAGGATCACATAGAGTGTGACCAGTTTGAACGTTCTTCATACCAACAACAGCGATGATGTCACCCGCTTGTGCTTCAGTAAGCTCAGTACGCTCGTCAGCTTGCATCTCAACCATACGGCCGATACGCTCTGTTTTACCAGTTGCAGAGTTAAGTACTGTATCACCTTTTTTCATACGACCAGCGTAGATACGGATGAACGTAAGTGCACCGAAACGGTCGTCCATGATCTTGAACGCTAACGCTTTAAGTGGCGCATCTGCATCAACAGTTGCAACTTCACCAGTAGGCTCACCTGTTTCAGGATCAGTTAGAGGCTGTGGATCAACTTCTGTAGGCGCAGGTAGGTAATCTACAACCGCGTCTAGTACTAATTGCATACCTTTGTTTTTGAATGCAGAACCACAGAAAGTTGGGAAGAAAGCAAGGTCACGAGTACCTTTACGGATACACGCTTTGATTTGCTCTAGTGAAGGCATTTCACCTTCCATGTACGCTTCCATTAGGTCGTCGTCTTGCTCAACAGCAGACTCAACTAACATCTCATGGTACTCTTCAACTTTGTCTACCATGTCAGCTGGAACGTCTTGTACTTCGTAGTTTTCAGGAAGACCTGTCTCGTCCCAAACGTATGCTTTTTTCTCAAGTACGTCTACAACACCACAGAATTGGTCTTCGATACCAATTGGTAAAGTCATAACTAGTGGGTTAGCACCAAGTACTTTTTCAACTTGACCAACTACACGGTAGAAGTCAGCACCCATACGGTCTAGTTTGTTTACGAAGATTACACGTGCAACTTCTGATTCGTTCGCATAACGCCAGTTAGTTTCTGACTGTGGCTCAACACCACCAGAACCACAGAATACACCGATACCACCGTCTAATACTTTAAGTGAACGGTATACTTCTACTGTGAAGTCAACGTGTCCCGGAGTATCGATAACGTTTAAGCGGTGGCCTTTCCACTCACAAGTTACAGCTGCTGATTGGATTGTAATACCGCGCTCAGCTTCTTGTTCCATGAAGTCAGTCGTAGACTCACCGTCGTGTACCTCACCAGTCTTATGAATTTTACCCGTAAGCTTAAGGATACGCTCAGTGGTGGTAGTTTTACCCGCGTCAACGTGGGCGAAAATACCAATATTTCTGTACTTCGATAAATCTGCCATTATTTTACTCTTAATAAAGTCGAAAAATTATTCGGCGGGAGTATAGCATTACTTAAAGCGAACATCACCATCGAAGTCGCTTAAAATGCAATCAATTTTATAAAATTTTTCTATGCTCAGGATAAGCGGCACTTTTTATCGTGCCGATTAATGAATTTATATGACTAAAATCGTTAATTGAACGGTAATTTACCCGATAAATGATGCAATTAGCTGTTTGTCATTTTGTAACAGCGCTCGGGTCGGCCAATACTTCCGTAGCTTTGATCAGCACTGACTTGCTCAGCCTCAAGCAGATATTCCAGATAACGTCGGGCTGTTGAGCGACTAACCCCCACTAAATCACCCATTTGCTGAGCAGTAAAAGCCGTGCCAATATTCGCTTTAAAAGCCTTTAAGATCTTTTGCAAAGTGAGCTGATCCACCCCTTTTGGTAACCTAACTGGCGCTTTTAATTGTTCTTGCGATCCAAATAAAGTATCAACCATTGACTGGGTAACTTCATCAGCACCCAACAAACATTGTTGTCTCGCTTCAAATCTTGCCAGCGCTTGATCTAAGCGATTTAGCATTAATGGTTTAACCAAGAAATCACAGGCACCAAGCTGCATAGCCTTTTCAAGAGTTTCTACTTCTTTTGCTGCAGTTAACAGCATTACTTCGCTTTTCATTTCTTCGCGGCGTAGTTCATTGAGTAAATCAAGACCATTGCCATCAGGTAAATGAATATCTAGCAAAATTAAATCAGCATTAATTGCCGATAACAGTGCTTTCGCTGTGGCAAGATTGCCTGCAATACCCACAACCTGATATTGCCCCTGACGCAGTGTTTGCCGTGCCCCTTGTTGGCCAGCAACGCCATGAGGAAGTAATAAGTATTGCGCCAATAACTGGGCAACTTCTACTTCGTCTTCAACAATGACAACCGAGTAAGTCATGTTCTTTACCTTTTATTTATAGGCTGATCGTTTTTATTATTTTGGAATGTAGACACTTAAACGTGCACCCATGAGATCAGACTCACCTATTTCTAAACTACCACGACACGAATCTAAGTTGGTTTTAACCAAATAAAGGCCAATACCATGTTCAGCCCCTGACTTAGAGCTGTATTGTGGTGTAAATACTACATCCTTGTCATCGCCTAAACCAAAGCCACTGTCTTCAACATCAAACAATAATGTTTTACTGGTTTCGTCAACCGTAACACGAACCTTAGGGGTACGTGTATCACTGGCTCTAATAGCAGCTTCAATTGCGTTATCAATCAAATTGCCAAGTATCGAGACAACCCGCTCTAGCATATCTTTACGGGTGATCGATCCTAGTAAGCTGTCTGGATTAAGCTCAAGGATTACATTAAGTTCACGGGCTTTGTGGTATTTACCGACCAGTAAACCAGCTAGCACTGGATCTTGGATCCTTTCGAGTAAGTGATGGATCTGCGCTTGCGAGCCTTTGCTTTCTTGACCAATTAACTCAATGGCCTGCTCTGTTTGCCCCATTTGAATTAACGCACCAATTAAGTTTAGCTTGTTTGAGTAATCATGAGTTTGCACTCGTAATAACTCAGCAAAAGCTTGTACTTTGGTTAATTGCTGCGATAAATATTCAAGCTCATCCGCAGGGCGCATACTCAGCAAAATACCATCAGCCTCACCTTGCACTTGCAATGCATATCGCGACAACACAATGCGTTTATCGGCGGCAAATAATTCAAAACCAACAATCGGACGCTGTTGGTTATGCATTAAAAATTCAGCATGTTCAGGAAGCAAATCTTCAAGCTTAAGTGGCTGATGGATACAGCTGGTCGGTTTACCGAGGATTTCGCAAGCGCGCTGGTTTAAGTTACGTACGTTACCTTCAGGATCGAGGGCGATAATGCCACTACGAACGGTATTCAAAATAGCATCTTGCTCAGAGAACAACCGTGCTATTTCGTCAGGCTGTAAACCAAAAATAGCATTACGTACCCGTTGACCGATATACACCGCAGCCAAAATACTTAAACCAACTAACAACAAGCCCCAAAGCATGATTTCAGCACTACGAGCACGAATAAGCGGTTCAATTGATTGCACTAAAAAGCCAACCGAAACCAAGCCGATAACTTCGCCCTGCTCTGAAAGCACGGGTACTTTGCCACGGATAGATTCGCCCAAACTCCCTTTTGCAATCGAGACATACCGCTCACCACGTAGCGCCGCTTTACTATCACCACCCACCATAGGCTTACCCAGCTTGTCAGAGTCGGGATGAACAATACGGCGGGTATTCCTATCACCGATAACAATAAAGCTCGCTGCGGTGAGTTCACGAATATGCTCTATTTGCGTATTTAACTCATCAAGCCCTTGCTTGGTTTGTAATGCATTTTGCACGTCATCTCGTGAGGCAATGCTGGTTGCGAGCGAAAGTGCTTTATCACCCATGTGGCTATGCAAGCTTTCTGCAGTGATCTGATACACCAAAGCGCCAAACAACACAGCTTGCAAAACACATAGACCGGTAACCCAAATGATGAGTCGCGTTTCTAAGCGCTTAGGTTTTTTAACCATATGCTGAAATGGGTTTAGCTTATTGGTGTATCTCATATCAGTGCCTTGTTCTACGCATGTTGCTCTGCTTGCGTAGCTGCTTTGTCTTTACGACGTTGGACAATATAGTCTTTCAGTGGGAACAACAACACTAAAATCGAAATCACAAAAATACTCAGTGTTAATGGGCGGTCCCATAAAAAGCTCAGCGAGCCATCTGAAATCATCATGGCACGGCGGAAGTTTCGCTCAATCATATCACCGAGGATAAAGCCAAGTAATAAAGGCGCCATCGGGAATGCTAACAATCTAAGCACCAAGGCCACCAGCGCAAAGCCCACCATCATAAATAAATCAAAGGTGTTAAATGACACTAAATACACACCAATTAAGCTGAAGAATAGAATCATCACTGTCAGCACAGATTTAGGCATCGCCAGCACTTTAGCGAAATACGGGATCAACGGCAGATTCAAAATCAGCAGTACAATATTGCCAAAATACATACTGACAATGACTGCCCAAAACACGCTTGGGTTTTCTTGCATTAACATAGGGCCCGGCTGAATACCGTAGGCAATTAATGCACCTAGCATAATTGCTGTGGTACCAGAGCCCGGAATACCTAAAGTCAGTAATGGTACAAATGAGCCCGTACAAGCTGCATTATTAGCTGACTCAGGTGCGGCTAAGCCACGCATCGAGCCCTTACCAAACTTATCTTTTAGTGCCTTTGGAGCAAGGTTGCGTTCAGTGGCATAGGCCATAAAGCTGGCAATCGTTGCCCCTGCGCCCGGTAAAACACCGACAATAAAACCAAGTAAAGATGAACGGCCAACCACAGGAGCCATATCTTTTACTTCTTCTTTGGTTAGTTTTGTTGAACCGATTTTTGGCGTATCAGGATCATCAATTTTTTTATCAGGTTCAGCTTCAGGGCGCGCCACATTAATCAGTGCCTCTGCCAGCGCGAACGTTGCCATTGCCACCAATAAAAAGCTAATTCCATCTAATAAATCAGCTTGGCCAAAGGTAAAGCGCTCGGTACCTGAAGAGGGATCAATACCAATTGTAGCCAGCATTAAACCAAATACCGTCATCATCATAGCTTTTAAAAATTGCCCTTTATTAGAGAATGCGGCAATGGCCGTTAAGCCTAAAAACATCAGTACAACATAATCAGGCGATTGAAAGCTTAATGACACTTTCGCTAATAATGGCGCTGCCACCATCAATAAAATGGCGCCAATCGTACCGCCTATAAAGGATGAATAAGCTGCAATAGCAAGGGCTTTACCTGCCTTACCCTGTTTTGCTAGCGGGTAGCCATCAAATGATGACGCTACCGTCCCCGCCACGCCCGGCGCATTAATTAAAATAGAAGAAGTAGAGCCACCGAATATAGCCCCGTAGTAAACACCCGCCATTAAAATCATGCCCGAATCAGCACCAATGCTGTAAGTGATCGGGATCATCAACGCAATCGCAGTAATTGGACCAAGCCCAGGTAGCATACCGATGAACGTGCCAACAAAGCAGCCAATAATCACATATAACAAGTTGTTCCAGTCGAGTACGGTCGACAAACCTAACATAATTCCATCAAGCATAACTTAACTCCACAAATTGCCAGGTACTAAGTAAATGCCCAGTACTTGTGTCATTAAAAACCAAAAAACCACAGCCACAGGTACAGAAGCAAACAACAACACCGTCTTACGGCGCTCACCCATAATAAAAAAGCCAGCAATTAAAAAGGCACTGGTGGCAATTAAAAAGCCGAACGGTTCAAGCATGGCGCTATAAGCAACCATCAACACCAACAATGCAAAAGTACGTAGTAAGTTGCCCTTACTGAGTAGCTCTGCTTTTTCTGTTGGCGCTTGCTTTAATAAGTTGGCACCGATCGATAGCACGCACACCACGATCCCGAATACTGCATACACTTTTGGTAAGGTTGCAGAAGTAACGCTTTCGTACTCTTCAAATGGCATAAGTGGAATTTGCCAAGCCACAAGGGCGTAGAGGGTAAAGAGGACCAAGAATAAACTTGGTCCTATTAGTTCACGGTTTAACATTGTCTAACCTTAGCCTCGGATAAAACCAAGCTCTTTCATTACAACGCGTAATTGCGCTTCTTGCTGCTCAAGCGATTTAATAAACGCATCTTTTTCTTGAAATAGATTTAGCCAACCATTGCGGGCACGAACCGCTTCCCACTCAGGGGTTTGTTGCAACTTACGTAGCTTTTCTGTGTACTGGGCTAGTTTGTCTGCTGGTAAGTCTGGGGTTGCAAAAAAGCCGCGCCAGTTTACGAATTCCATGTCGTAACCTAGCGACTTTAAGGTTGGAATTGCTGGGTAATCAGGCAATTTATCGGCAGAAGTAACCGCTAAAATACGTGCCTGACCACCATTTGCGACTTCGAGTGCTTCACTTAAGCCTGTTGAAAGTAAGTTGACCTCGCCCGACAATAAACCTGCCTTCGCTTTACCACCAGCATCATAAGGAATGTAACGTAATCGACGACCATCAAGCCCCGCCGCTTTAACCGCTTGTGCAGCCACTAAGTGATCCATGCTGCCGCGCGCAGAGCCACCTGCTACTTTTACAGAGCCTGGGTCTTTTTTCATTGCATCAATAACGTCTTGCCATGTTTTAAATGGCGAGTCATTGCGCACCACAAATGCACCATAATCAGCAATCATGCTGGCAACTGGTGTTAAATCGCGATAGCTGTAAGGAATTTTGCCTGATAATGCACGCAGTACGATAGGCGTTGAGTTAACCATCAACATATCGCCTTTTTTAGTGCCCGACTCAATCAAGTAAGCAATTGCACGGCCCCCCCCGCCGCCCGACATATTCTGAAACGATGCATTATCTTCAATGCCCGCTTTTACCATTGCTTCACCAACACCACGTGCTGTGGTATCCCAACCGCCGCCTGGGCCACCCGGTACCAAAAAGTGTAAGTTTGCTAATGCCAGTGGGCTGGCTACTAATAATGAAGCTGCTAAAACAGATCTTTTTAATGATTTAAACATAGTCATAATGCACGACTCCTAAAATAAGTACTGCATACGAGCACTGATGCCCATACCTGAATCTTCATCACCAACCAGCGTAGAAGCACCGGCACCGTCAACATCGCTGTAAATCAGGTTGCCCATAAATTTAATATCGCTGCTTAGGTAATATGATGTGCCTAATGTATAAGTGGTTACGTCGGTACCTTGTTGTTTGCTGCTGGCATTCATTTGTGACACACGGGCAACAAGCTCCCATGCATCTTTAATCCCTTTTGGTTGTACAAATAACGCTGAACCTGCTTTGTAACGGCGCTGCTCACCGCCTAAGAAATAACTCGCCGAAACATGAAAGCCATCAAAACGCTCACCATCAAGTTCGTTGCTACTATCAACCGTATCGAGGTAACGGCTGGCATATTCAGCCTCTAAAGTGAATGCATTCGCTTGGTAGGCAAATTCAAGACCGCTTTGTGACATGCTATTTAGCGCTGCGGTTTTACCACCGACTGCGTAATCCACTAAGCGAACATTGGTTTCACGCACTTCACCACGGGCAAAACGAGCGCTTAAGTCATTGCCGCCCATATCACGATAAGAGTGCCAAGCACCTATATGAATCACATCACCCGGCGCTGCACTTGACCAAGTTAAGCGACCTGTTATAGCCAATGTTAGTTTATCATCTTCGTCATGGCCCGATGCACCAAACGCGTCGTTTTTGTAAACACCCACCGCGTAACGTAAGCCTGAGTCTTTGAAGTATTGATAAGCCGAGATACCCCAGCGGAAGAAAGGCGAGAAGGTATTAGCAAGGGTGCTGCGCTCAATGGTATTTATGTGTTTAGAACTAGTTAGCGCATTGAGCGACATGTCTTCACGGATTTTACCGGCTTTTATTTTTAAGCCGTTGTCGAATGCATAACGTACCCGCGCTAAGACGATTTCAGCCGTGCCTTCAGAAAATTCGAGTAGTAATTTGTGATCCCAGTTGCCATGTTCACTTTCAACATAAGTACGGATACGACGTGGGAAGAAGTCGCTGCCTCCTGCGCCATCATTGTTGGCATTGTAAGCACCGTCGAAATAGTTGTAATCAAGTTGTACGCGACCCCCAAATTCTAAGTTGAAGCCGCTAGATGTTTTTAATGAATCCACTTCTTTTTGAAGTGCATCGAGTTGTTGTTGTAGTTTTTCAGTGTCGCTTTGTGCGAATGCTGATGTACTTGCTAACGCCGCTGCAACGGCTAAAGCGAGCTGTGTGTTACTAGCTTTCATGAATTACTCCACACCAGATTATAATTATTTGTTGTCGTTGATCGGCCTACTGCAATCGGCGATCTGGTTTGGAGCATAGTGTTAACGATAGATTAACGAAATGTTTAGGGGGTAAGTTGCATTGATGGTGATAAATGGCTTTTTGCTCATAAAATTCATGAACAAAAAGCACATTATTGGGGTTTAGTATAAAATCTAGGCAAATTAGCTGCTTAAAAGTTGCAAAACTAGCTAAAGGTCATCTCAGGAATGTCACCAGAGACAATCAGCTTGCCCTGTGTCTTAGCAATAATCTCATCAACCGAGACTCCTGGGGCACGCTCTAATAAATGAAATGCACCGTCTTTAATTTCTAAAAGTGCCAAATCGGTGATCACTTTATTGATACAACCAACACCCGTTAACGGCAAACTACATTCGGTCAGCAGTTTTGATTCGCCATGCTTATTAGCATGGGTCATAGTACAAATAATGTTTTTAGCGCCAGCCACTAAATCCATCGCACCGCCCATGCCTTTAACCAGCTTTTTCGGGATCATCCAACTGGCAATGTTGCCGTTTTGGTCAACTTCAAACGCACCCAGCACGGTTAAATCAACGTGGCCACCACGGATCATGGCAAAGCTTTCAGCAGAGCTAAAAATAGCCGCCCCCGTTGCAGCGGTGACCGTTTCTTTACCTGCGTTGATCATATCAGCATCAACTTGGTCTGCACTTGGGTATGGCCCCATACCGAGTAAACCATTTTCAGATTGCAGCATCACTTCGATGCCATCAGGGACATAATTAGCGACCAAGGTTGGAATACCTATACCTAAGTTAACGTAGTAACCATCCTGTAGTTCCATCGCCACGCGTTTAGCGATTTGTTCTCGTGATAATGCCATCAGCGTGCTCCTTATTGATTCTCTTGCTTAGTGGTAACTTTCTCGATGCGCTTTTCAAATTCACCTTTAATCACCCGGTCAATATAGATACCCGGCGTGTGAATTTGGCTTGGCTCTAGCTCCCCTGGCTCAACAATTTCTTCAACTTCAAGAACCGTAATTTTGCCAGCGGTTGCTGCCATTGGGTTAAAGTTCATCGCCGTATGACGATAAATGCAGTTACCGTAGCGATCTGCTTTCCACGCTTTAACTATCGCAAAGTCGCCAGTAATGCTTGGCTCCAATAAATAGTCACGACCATTAATATTGCGGGTTTCTTTACCGTCAGCCACAGGAGTACCCACGCCAGTTGCGGTATAAAATGCAGGAATGCCCGCACCGCCAGCACGCATTTTTTCAGCTAAGGTGCCTTGCGGTGTGAGCTCAACTTCTAGTTCACCATTTAATAGCTGCTGCTCAAATAGCGCGTTTTCACCAACGTAAGAGGCAACCATCTTGCTGATTTGCTTATCCTCAAGTAGCACCCCTAAACCAAAACCATCAACACCACAGTTATTCGATACCACGGTTAAACCACGGGTGCCTTGATGTTTAATTTGCGCAATCAGTCCTTCAGGAATACCGCATAAACCAAAACCACCGGCTATCACTGTCATGCCATCTTCAAGGCCAGCCATCGCTTCGCTATAACTTGTAACTACTTTATCAAAACCTGCCATTGGCTCCTCCTATTGTGCAGTCCAACCGCCATCAATGGCGATTGCTTGGGCGGTAATATTGCGTGCTGCATCGGCCATTAAAAAACTAACGGTATGCAGGATCTCATCTAAGCCGATAAATGCTTTTTTCGGCATCGGTGCTAGCATAATCGTGTCGATCACTTGTTGCTCAGAAATGCCATGTTCTTTGGCTTGCGAGGCTATTTGTTGCTCCACAAGCGGCGTTTTTACATAGGCTGGGCACACGGTATTAATCGTGATATTGGCATCGCCAGTTTCGAGTGCCATGGTTTTAGCAAAGCCGATTAAGCCATGTTTTGCAGCGATATAAGCCGACTTATATTTAGATGCCACCATCGCATGGATTGAACCAATATTAATGATGCGACCAAAATCTTGCTCACGCATGCGAGGGAGTACCGCCTTAGTCATCATCGCCGGGCCAACCAGCATAACTTGCTGTAAGAACTGCCATTTATCAGCCGGAAAATCTTCAAGCTTCGCAACGTGCTGAATACCCGCATTATTAATAAGTACATCAATTGGCTGATTAAGCTCAGTGAAAAACTGCTCTATTGCATCACTATCTGCCACATTTAGTGCATACCCTTCGGCGCTGCCGCCTTGTTCAACAATGCCTGCTGCCGCTTGTTGTGCTGCTTGCTGATTTAAATCAGTCACAATAATAGTGTGACCTTGCATCGCCAGTTGCTGGGCAACATAGAGACCAATACCACTTGCTGCACCGGTAATTAAAACTGTTTTGCTCATCGGGCTACTCCTCTAAAAACTCAATGATAAGCTGCGCTTTCGGGGCGATTGAGAAAATGCCATCAAGGTGTCCCCAGCCCCCTTCAATTTCTGAAATCTCAACGTCTTTACCTGCTGCTTTCATTGTGTCAAACACGGTGCGCATGTTTTCAGGGCGAAGCAGTAAGTCGTTCGTTGCGGGTAGTAATAATGTTTTGGCAGAGACATTTTTAAGTGCCGTTGTTAAATCGCTTTGCATACCAGCGGTAAATAGTTGTGATGCCCGGACCAAATAAAGTACATGGTTGGCATCTTGCGTTTTAGCTCGTGCCATTGCGCGCTGAGCGAGTACTTGGTTTAACTTAGGCAAGGTGCGAATGTCTTTTAACGCACCTTCATCCAATACATTAAAGTCAGGGAAGCTCGCGTTATAAATAATTGGATGCATCGCATCTTGCGTAATATTAAGCATGGTTGCTGCTAAGCCATCTAATGGGCGCTCTTTGCCGTAGTAATTACCTTGCTGCCAATTTTTATCTAAACGAATTGGTAACGCCCATTTTTCAAGTGCAGCGACTGTCCATGCATCCATGGTTGCAGCGCCAATCACATGAATTAAACGCTCTACTTTATCTGGGTAACGTGTTGCCCACTCAAGTGCTTGAAACGACCCCATTGATGCACCCATCACAGCATGTAACTTAGTGATACCTAGGCTGTCGAGTAAGCGCTTTTGCACATTCACAAAGTCAGTAATCGTAACCACAGGAAAATCTAAACCATATGGTTTACCTGTTTTTGGATTAGTTGACGCAGGGCCTGTAGTGATGACATTCGGATCATGCCAGTTGGCATTCACTAAAGTATCTGAGCTAATCACATAATATTTATTGGTATCGATAGCTTTACCTGGGCCGATAATCGCATCCCAATAACCCGGTAAGGCATCATCCGCTTTATATTTACCTGCGGCATGAGAAGTACCAGAGAAGTAATGGGTTATTAAAATCACGTTATCTTTATTGGCGTTTAGTTTTCCGTAACTTTCCCAACCAATGTCCACTTGCTCTAAAGTCACACCAGACACAGTGGTAAAATCTTTTGTCGTAAAATGCTGTTTTTCCACCAGCATGGTGTCGGCATTGTTGGCAGCGCCAAACGCAGTGCTACTAAATACAACTAGCCATAGCAAAATTATTAATTTGGTTTTCATTGCTGTTCCTTAAAAGAAAATAAAGAGTCCGAGTGCCAATGCGACACCGATAAGCGGAATAACCGCAGTCAGCGCTGCCATTGACCAATACGCTCGTTGATGCGTTTCTTTACAGATAGCGCGTATTGTAGTGACCACATAACCATTATGCGGCAAGGTATCGAGGGCTCCAGAGCTAATTGCCACTACTCGGTGCAGTTGTTCAGGGTTTACACCCATGTCTAAATAACCCGGTGCGACAAGAGGTAATGCAATGGCTTGCCCGCCTGAAGCAGAGCCTGTTAAGCCAGCAATTACACTGACCGCAACCGCAGCACCAACCAACTCATTCCCCGGCATATGGGTCATCACATCGACAGCGGCGGTAAATGCTGGTGATACTTTCGCCACAGCGCCAAAGCCAACCACAGCAGCGGTATTACCGATTGCCACTAAAGCGCCAGTTGTACCAACATTAATCGCGTTACCCATATCGTGAAAATGCTTGAAGTTAATAATCACAATACTCAGTACACCACCAAGTAAGGCAACAATAAGCGCTGTTTGCTGTAGTACATCATGTAGCGTAAATGATAAAAGTAGCACCACGATCAGCGGGATCACACCCGTAATTGGATGCGGACGACGACGCTCAATAATGACAGGGTCATCATCACGCGCTTCAAAGGTCTCGCCGTTAGCAACGGCCTTTTTGATCATCTTGTTTAACCAAAAGTAACCTGCTGTCGCCATGAATATAGCCACCACTAAGCTCACTTCCCATGCTGCATAAGGCGATGTGCCAAGGTGCTTAACCGGGATCCAGTTTTGAATTTCTGGCGAACCTGCTGAGGTCATGGTAAAGGTCACCGAACCAAATGCCAGCGTTGCTGGAATAAAGCGGCGCGGTAAGTTTGCATCTTTAAACAGACTTAATGCCATTGGATAAACAGAAAACGCAACGATAAAGACGCTCACGCCACCGTAGGTTAAAACTGCACAGGCAATCACAACCGCAAGAACGGCGTGCTTCATACCTAGTTTACCCACAATGTAACTTGCAACACTGTCAGCAGCACCGGTGTCTTCCATGAACTTACCGAATAACGACCCCAGTAAGAACATAAAGAACCACGCACTTAAGAAGCCTGCAAAGCCATCCATATAGGCGTTAATAAAGTTTGTATCTGCCGATACAGGGAAAATGGCCATGCCACTACTAAGTGCAACTAATAGTGCACAGATTGGCGCAGCGATAAATAAATTTACCCCACGCAGCGTTAAAATGATCAGCAGTATCAAACCGCCTAACAGTCCTATCATGCTCAGCATAGACATTCCTATAATTATTGTTATTACACAGATGAGGTGACATCGGAATAATGCCTTCAGTCTTACCCTAAGCGTTCAAAAAATACATAACACTAAGGTACTATCTGCTTTAAAAATAGCTTAATTGCTTGATAAATAAAGGGCTGTGGCGGGTATAGCACTATGGTACTAATTCAATTTTTGCAACTATCTTCTACATTAACTGACAGGTGACACGGGCAAATCTTATTAAGTCTTCGGCAACATCAATGTGAGTGGCCATAAGACTAATGACAACAATAACAAGGAATACAACATGATAAAGCTTAACCCAAAAGTCGCGCCACTTACTCTGGCTGTATCACTTGCTTTGGCAGGTGTCAGTGCTCAAGCGGCAGAACAAGCCGAACCTGCAGCAAAAAAAGGGGAACTTGAACGCATTCAGGTAACAGCACGTAAAACTGTTGAAAACTTGCAAGAAGTTCCTGTCGCAGTCACTTCAGTGGGTGCTGAAGAACTGGCAGAAAACGGCATCGTCGTTATGACCGAAGTTCAGCAGTTCTCGCCAAATACCACCTTGCAAGCAAGCCGTGGTACAAACTCTACTATTACCGCGTTTATTCGTGGTGTAGGTCAGCAAGATCCACTTTGGGGTTATGAGCCGGGTGTAGGTATCTATATTGATGATGTCTACCTTGCTCGCCCTCAAGGTGCCGTACTTGACCTTCTTGATGTGCAACAAATCGAAGTATTACGTGGTCCACAAGGGACGCTTTACGGTAAAAATACCATTGGTGGTGCAATTAAATACGTCACCAAAGAAATGAGCGGTGATGCGACGTTAAACATTCAAGGCACTGTAGGTAGCTATAACCAAAAAGATTTAAAAATTACCGGCCAATTACCGATTGTTGACGAAAAGCTTTACGTAGGGTTTGGTTTTGCAACGCTAAATCGTGATGGCTTTGGTGAGTTTTTAACATCGGCTCTTGATAACCAAGACCGCGAAAACTACAACAAAGACGTAACCGCAGCTCGTGTTACCTTAGAGTACACACCGACCGATGACCTTTTCTTCCGCTTAGCGTGGGATAAAACAGAAGATAAATCTAACGCGAAAGGCGGCTATCGTTTACTGCCTAGTCTACTAACTGATGCGCCAGTGCCAAACAGCGTGTATGACTCATACACCAGCTTGCCTACATGGAACAAAGTTGAACTTGAAGGCTACAGCCTGACTGCACGTTGGGATATGAGTGATAGCACAAGTATTAAATACATAGGTTCAAGCCGCGAAAGTTACTCTCCAACAAATATCGACTTTGACAATACCTCGTTGCCAATTTTCGATGTACCGGCTATTTACGATGATGAGCAAACCACTCACGAGTTACAGCTAAATCATCAAGGGGATAACTACAAGCTTGTATCAGGCCTTTACTATTATGATGGTGAATCATGTGGTCAATTTGAGGCTATTTTAGGTATCTTAGGTCAAAGCCTAGGTGCACCAGGCCTGACTCGTGAAGTAAGCGGTTGTAGTAACTCAAACAGTAAAGCAGCCTATATTCAAGGCTCGATTGATTTAACCGATAAATGGTCAATGACACTTGGCGCGCGTTACACCAAAGATAAAAAAGAAGCACAGGTTAACAACGGCCTCATCTTTGACATTGTTTATCCAGAGTCAGGTTGGGTGCCAGGTTACACTCGACCAGAAGGCCAACTTGTACCAACGGTGCTCGATGATGAAGAAGAGTGGTCACGTTTCACACCGCGTGCAGGTGTTGAATACCAATATTCAAACGACATCATGTTCTTTGCAAGTTATGCGCAAGGCTTTAAGTCAGGTACTTTCAACCCACGTGCAACTACTGCAGAGCCAGCAGCAAAACCAGAAATCGTTGATTCATTCGAAATCGGCATGAAGAGTGAGTGGAACAACAACTTACGTGCAAACGTAACGCTATTCACCCTTGATCATAAAGACCGTCAATATATTTCGGTATTACCGGGCGACAGCGCATCAGATCTAAACCAACGCTTAGGTAACATTGGTGAGTCAACATCAGATGGTATTGAGCTTGAGCTTAACTATGTTGCAACAGAGTCACTCAGTTTTGATGCGTCAGTAGGTTACATCGATAGTAGCTTTGATAACGTAATTGACTACAACCCAGAAACGGGTGAAGCATTCGATAAATCAGATCGCTTTAGTGTATCAAACACACCTGACTTAACCTTTAATCTGGGTGCAACATACCGTATGTACACAGAAATGGGTGACTTTGTTATCAATGGTAACTACTACCACAGAGGTGACTACGCACTATTCGAAGAAGATAGCCTATTAACGCAAGATGCTTACGGTATCTTTAATATGGGTATCACTTGGTACAGCACTGATGGCCACTGGACTGCAGGTCTTTACGGTAAAAACTTAACGGATGAAGAGTACATGATTGGTGGTTACCAGTTCGTAGCGCCTGATCCAACAGACCCAACAGATACCAGCAAATACACCCCAGGTTTAGGTGGTGATAATACGCTGATCGGTTACTACGGCGACCCTCGCACTGTAGCCTTCACTGTTGGTTACCGTTTCTAAAATAGAACCTAAATCCTTGTGTGAGAAAGGTTTGTCTGAAACTTACCTTCAGGCAAACCTTGTTTCAAAACGCAAAATCACTTATAACATAACGCATTGGAGAATCGAGGGAATGTCTTTAGCTGTGAACACCATAATCGCCGATGATCACCCGTTATTTAGAAGTGCATTGCGTCAAGCTGCCGCGACATCAGTGCCAGAAGAACATATCAAAGAAACCAGTGACATTGATGGTTTGTTTGCACTGTTAAGCGCTCACCCTGAGATTGAACTGATATTTTTAGACCTCACCATCCCTGGTGCAAATGGCCTACAAGCCCTTTCGCAATTACGTAACCACTACCCAGATATCTTAGTGATTATGGTCTCTGCCAATGAGACACCAGCCATAATAAAACAAGCAATGAGTCTTGGCGCTGCAGGCTACATTCCTAAGTCATCTTCTTTGGATGTCATCAGCGAAGCTATTAGTCATGTACTCAACGGCGACACTTGGTTACCACCTGAAGTAGATTTAACCGATGTAGTGATCAACGACGAACAAAGTGAATTTGCTCGCAACCTTGAAAAACTAACTCCACAGCAATACCGCGTACTAGCGATGATTGCCGACGGTTTATTGAATAAACAAATCGCCTTTGAAATGTCGATTCAAGAAACCACAATCAAACAACATGTGTCAGCGATTTTACGCAAACTAAATGTTTATAACCGCACCCAAGCGGGCATTTTGTTTAATCAGCTTTCGCAAGTTGGCAAAATCGAAGAAAGCTAATTTAAGCATTCACTCCCAGTTTTAATTTAAAATTCCCATAAATGGGAATTTTAAAACCAAGAAAAACAATAAAAGCCATTAACTTCAATACTTTAAAGATTGGCATATTCCTCGCTTTAGTGCTCACATCAAAAACTATCTAAGTAAAAATAATAGATACAAATGAACACTAAGGACAACATCGTGTACACAGCTTGCAAAAAACTTGGCAAAAAATTAATCCTTCCAACGATTACTCTTCTATCGCTTATTTTAAGTGCCTTTTCTGCACATGCAGATGAGCTTGACCAATGGCTGGTTGAGTTAATGCAAAAAAGAAATATTCCCGGGCTACAACTTGCAGTCGTTCGAGATAATAAAGTAATTAAAGTTGCCAGCTACGGAGTTGCAAATATTGAAGATAATATTGCAGTTGATGCCGACACTTTATTTGTGATTAATTCCGCAACTAAAGCCTTTGTTGGTGTGGCACTGATGCAGCTTGTTGAGCAAAAGAAATTAGACCTTAATGCGCCTATTGGCACTTACCTACCCGAGCTGCCAACTCAGTGGCACGCTATAACAACAAGAGAATTAATGAGCCATACATCAGGCTTACCTGACATAATAAAAGATGAAATTGCCAATCTAATCTCAGCTCAAGGACCCGATGACGCATGGCAACAAGTACAAACCAAACCATTAGAGTTCGAAACCGGCACCCGTTTTAAATATAACCAAACAAACTACGTCATTATTGGTAAGTTAATTAATAAGTTATCTGGGATGCCATTTCAGCAATTTATAGCAAAAAACCAGTTACAAAAAACTGAGATGAACAGAACACTTGAAGCGGGCTTTGGCAATCTCAACAATGTTGTAAAACACTCGGCTAGACGATACGAAAAGCAAGGTAATGAACTAATAAATTCAAGAGAAGCCATTTTCTCACCAATGCTACAAACCGCCGCAGGTATGGCCTCAACAGCAACTGAGCTAGCAAATTGGCTAGTGGCATTACAAACAAATCAATTTATTAATGCACAAAGTATTCAACAAATGTGGACCCCGACTCGACTAAAAAATGGTCATACTCAAGGCTTTAATCAGCGCTTAAATGGCTACAGTCTTGGTTGGCCTGTAATGGGACGAGAAGAACATCCGGCATTAGCTGCCATAGGTGGTAACAGAGCAGGTATCTTTGTTTACCCTGAAGATAATATGTCGATAGTAATCTTAACCAACTTGATTGGCGCAATGCCATCGCAATTTGTAGATGAAATTGCGGGCTTTTATATCCCTGAAATGAAACAAGAAAATGGCTTTGGTTTAGCGAAAAATATTAAACGCTTATGGCAAGTTCTTGAAGTGCAAGGCTATGAAAATGCAATTACAGCTGCGGATCAATTAGCTAAAGACGAGCAGATCCAATTTACTGAAAGCGATATTAACTTATGGGGTTATTCGCTTATTAACCAAGACAAACTCAATGAAGCGTTAGCGATTTTTAAACTAAATACGCACCTTTACCCACATAGTTACAATACCTTTGATAGCTTAGCAGAGGCATACTGGTACCTCGGTGATCTCAAGCAAGCAACCGCCAATTATAACCATGTGTTAAAGCTTAAACCTGATAACACACATGCTAAAAAGCAGCTGGCTAAGCTTGCAAAGTTACTACAGTAGACTGCACTTTATATCTGTCCCACTTTTGATTTTATTAATCCCAAAAGTGGGAAAACCCATCTCACCTAAAAACAACAAAACCTTTAAAACCAATAAATTAAACCTTGGCACGTTCCTCGCTTTTGTGTTGCTAAACCTACAATACAATGAAATATAGCCAATGGATTTAGACAGCACACTAAAACGCAAACCTCAGCAATCAAAAGCTAAAAAATGGCTTTTTGGTGCAGCTATTGGCGTGTCAGCTCTTGGCGCTTTAATGGCGTATCAATGGGCGACCCCAACCGTGGTTGCTGCAAGCCAACTGCAAATAGCAACCGTAGAACAAGCCGATTTTGTGGTAAAAATACGTGGCTTTGGCCGTTTAAAGCCAAAGTATCAACGTTATTTAACCAATACCGACACTGCAATGGTCGAAGCTATCCACGTTTATCCCGGCACTATCGTTAAAAAAGACACGGTGATTTTAAGCCTAGTAAACCCACAGCAAGCGCAGCGTTTATCGGTTGCTCGGCTAGAGCTTGCTCGCCAAAAAGCCAGTGTGAATGAGCAAACAATTAATCAGCAAAGTGAGCTACTTGAGCGCCAAGCAAATCTCGCCATATTAAAAAGTGAGCTGCAAAGCGCAGAGCTTAGAGTCGATGCCGAAAGCAAACTGATCGAGCAAGGAATTGTTTCAAGCCTCGATTACAAACGAAGCATGCTAAACGTTGCACAGCTTACAGAGCGCGTAAGTATCGAGCAGCAACGCCTTGCACAGCTTAAAGAAATGCACTTACAACGCAGCAAAATACAGCAAGAACTATTAAGCCAATTTGAGCTTAATTATCAAGTTGAGCAGCACGCTTTTGATCAGCTGCAAATAACGGCAGGCATCGATGGCATGCTGCAAGAGTTGAATGTTGAACTCGGCCAAAACCTCGTGCCGGGCACCCGCCTTGCGGTGGTTGGCTCAAATAAAGCACTCAAAGCAGAGCTAAGCGTGAAGCAAGCTGATGCCGAAAAAGTGGCACTTAATATGGCAGCAAAAGTAAATACCTTTAGCCAAGCTAGCCACGGTGAAGTTGATGCCAAAGTCACCCGAATTGACCCTATCGTTACCGATGGTCGAGTTATTATCGAACTTGATTTACAAGGCACTCTGCCTGCCAATGCCCGCCCCGATTTAAGCATTGAAGGCTATGTGGTTAGCAACATTATTCCCGATGCATTAACCATTAACGTGCCACAAAAAGCACAAGCACACAGCGAAGCCACGCTGTTTAAACTTAATCCAAATACCCAGTTAGCAACGCCAACCAATATCGAATTTGGTACACTCAGTGACAATCAAATTCAACTTTTAAGCGGTGCCACCGTGGGCGAACAGCTGATCATTTCAGACCTTTCTAAATGGCAGCATTTGGCAACAATAAAAATCGAACAGGACAGTTTATGAAAACCAATACGCTTATCTCATTAAACAAAATCGCCAAAGTTTATCGCGGCCAAAATGTTGAAACCTATGCATTAAAAGACATCAGCCTGAATATTAACCAAGGTGACTATATCTGCATTAGCGGCCCATCTGGCTGTGGTAAATCGACACTGCTGTCATTATTAGGCCTACTTGATAGCCCAACTGCTGGCGACTATTTCATTAAAGAAGTCGACACAAAAACCCTCGATATGGATCAGCAAGCTGAACTTAGAAACCTTCATATTGGTTTTATATTTCAGTCGTTTAACCTAATTGATGAATTATCGGTTTTTGACAACGTGGCACTGCCACTCACTTACCGAGAGCCAGCCATGAGCCCTAGCGAAATAGAGATTGCGGTAAAACAAGCCCTTGATGAAGTGGAAATGGGCCACCGTGCCCAGCACAAACCCAATCAATTATCCGGTGGTCAGCAACAGCGTATTGCCATTGCCCGCGCATTGGCTGGTAAGCCAAGCATTTTATTGGTGGATGAGCCAACCGGTAACCTAGATTCAAAAAATGGTGATGCTGTCATGGACTTGCTTGATGAGCTGAATAAAAAAGGCACCACCATTTGTATGGTAACCCATGACTTACGTTATGCCGGACGTGCTAAAACGCAACTTAAATTGCTAGATGGTGAAATTGTTTCCTACTCAGAAGCTCGCCAAGCACCTAGCAGCGACACCACAGAGCAAGTATTCGAAAGCGCCGAGGTGATGTAATGAAATTAACCAAAACACGCGCCCAACTAAGCTTAGCGTGGGCATCATTAATGAATGCACCGGGCTTTGTGACAGCGGTTATCGCAACGCTTGCTTTAACTCTTGCCACCTTATTTGTGGTGCTTAGCCTTGTTAACAGCTACTTTTTAAAGCCCCTTGATGTGTACGATGAAAGCCGCATGGTGGTGGTTGAGCAATCACTTACTTATGATGACTACGATGCCACCGGCTTTCAAAGCTATCAGTCGATGGTGCATTGGCTTAAGCATAATCAAAGCTTTGAACAAAGTATGATGATCAATGCGGGTGAGCAAATCTTTGCAAACCTTGATGGCGAGCCTAAAGAGCCTGTGCTGTATGTTGGCGGCAACTACTTTGACTTATTAAACACGCCATTTTTAATGGGACAAGGTTTTGACCTTGGAGAAACGCTAGAAACACCTGATGACCGCGTTGTTATCTCTGCTAACTTTTGGCGCAAGCATTACAACAGCGACCCGAACATTATTGGTAAAACACTCTCAGTCATGGCGGGTGAAACCGATTATGTTCACCGTATCGTCGGTGTTGTTGATGACTCATTCAGCCCACCTTACATGTTTAAAGCAAGCGATGTTGAAGTGTGGTTTCCATCAAGTGCGGACCGCCGTTTCTTTCACAATGACGATTGGCAAAGCCCATGGACAAACACTTTTAAAAACCTAAAACTGATTGCCGTTTTAAAGCCTGGGGTCAGCATAGATCAAGTTAAAGTCGATTTAAAACAACAAATTGATACGATTAAGTCAGAGTGGCTAAACAATGGTGGTATCACCGATGTAAAACCTGAAGTAACTCCTTACCGTGACGTTGAGCTGGGTAATAACGATGACTTAAGCTTGATGATGTTAGCCGGTGCGGTAGGGCTACTGATTATTGCAGTACTGAATGTAAGCACATTATTCTTCTCGCGCGCTCTTGCTCAACATAAAACCCTCGCCTTGCAGGCGGTGTTAGGTGCTAAACGCAGCACGTTATTTAAAAGTATCTTTTTACAGTCACTAATTTTAATGACCTTATCGGTAAGCATTGCACTGTTTTTATCGGTATGGGGCATACGTTTATTTAAAGTATTGGCAGAAGGACGATTACCACTGGTTAACAGCTTGGCGGTTGATAGCACGTTGGTTATTGTTGCCATCATACTGTGTGTTGCTCTTGCTTATATTTTCTCTGTAATTACAGCGCGTTTGGTAAATTACAAAACCCTAAATACGCAAATGCAGAACAGTGGAAAAGGCGGGGTTTCGCAGGTATCAGGCCGCACAGTACGGATTTTAATTGGCTCACAAATGTTTGTTGCCGCGCTGCTTGTTAGTTTTTCGGTGATGGTAGTCAGTAAAGCCATGGGCACGATTAACCGCCCACTCGGCAGTGATACCGAAAACCTGTATTTTGCCAACCTTTTCCAGCCAAATAATCAGATGTCATTGGCGGAGCGCTACGAACATATGCTGCAATACAAGCAGGTTTTGCTTGATAGCCAAGGCATTGATGATGTTGCCCTGGGTCACAGCCCTGTTTCGCAAAGACAAAACGCTAACACCTTGACAGATGTAAACGGTAAAAGCTCCGTTTTCTTCCCTAGTCAGTGGGTAGGGCCTGATTACTTTGCGTTAGTTAACACCAAAATTCTCGCCGGCCGCACCTTTAGCGAGCAAGCAATACGTGGTGAAACCAACGAGATACTGGTATCAGTCAGCGTGGCTGAGAATTTATTACCAGGCCAAGACTATCGAAATATCATCGGCAAGAGCTACCAAGGCTTAGAAGAAAAGATGTATGAAGTGGTGGGTGTAACCGAAGATTTTAATCACCCTAAATACTACGATGAGTCGTTTGGTCGTCACATTTGGTGGCCAGCGACACCATATAGCTACATGTTTACTATTAAAGCTACTGATGGCGTTAAGCTGACTAATAAACAAATACTTAATACGCTGAAAGAAAAGAACAGCGACTTAACCATGTGGCAGTTTAACGACTTACAGCAAGAGTACGACAATTTACTGTATATGAGCCGTCTGACCGTGGTTCTGTGTAGTACCTTAGCGTTATTTACTCTATTATTAGCAGCAATCGGTATTTTTGGGGTACTGAGCTATAACCTTGGTCTGCGCCGTTATGAGTTTGGTATTCGCATGGCATTAGGTGCGAAAAAAGCGCGCTTATTCAAGCTGATGAGTGTTGAAGCCATTATTCCTGTGCTCATTGGCTTTGCAGTTGCGCTCGCTGCGGTAATGGTGGGCTTTTACATGTTACAAGGGCAGCTAATGTCGTGGCTGGTGCTTGATGTAAGACTGCAATTACTCGCTTGGAGTATTACCTTATGTATTGCGCTATTCGCTTGCTTTAGACCTTTGGTTTTACTGCTTAAAGCAAAACCTATGGCCGCACTGCGTAACGATTAACAGCACAAAAGGCAGCTTTAGTTTTAGCTTAAGCTGCCTCAACAGGATAATAAGAAAACATCATGGACAAAATCTTAGTCATAGACGATCAAGCTGATGTACGTCTGGCTGCTATTGTTGCATTACAACAACTAGGCTTACCATGCCTTGAGGCCGAAGGCCCTGAACATGCGCTTGAGTTATTAAAAACCGAGCACATTAGCCTGATTTTGCTCGATATGAACTACAAGCTCGACACTACCTCAGGTGAAGAGGGATTACGCTTTTTAAAGCAACTAAATCAATTAGGTTCAACCATACCAGTCATTGTAATGACCGCATGGGCTAGCATTGATGTTGCCGTAAAAGCCATGCAATTAGGGGCTGTCGACTTTGTTGAAAAACCGTGGAATAACCTACGCTTAACCGCCGTTGTGCAACAACAACTAAAACTTAAGCAAAGTAATCACGACAACGCGTGCTTAAAGGCACTTACCAGTGACTCACAAGCACATTACATAGCCCAATCAGAAATCATGCAGCTGTTACTCGCCAAAGCTGAGCGCGCTGCAAAAACCGATGCCAGTATTTTAATTACCGGCGAAAATGGCACAGGCAAAAGCTTATTGGCACATTATATTCATCAGCATTCACTCAGAGCTGATAAACGCTATGTAAGCGTGAATGTTGGCGCCATTGCCCCAACGCTATTCGAAAGCGAATTATTTGGTCATAAGAAAGGCGCTTTCACTGATGCCAAAGAAGACCGCTTAGGACGGTTTGAAATTGCCGAAGGCGGCACCTTATTTTTAGATGAAATTGCAACGTTAAGCCTCGAGCTGCAAAGTAAAATGCTCCGCGTGCTAGAAAGCAAAGAGTTTGAAGTGCTAGGCTCAAGCCAAACCAAAACCGCCGATGTTCGCATTATTTCTGCCACCAATAGTGAATTAGCTACAGCCATTGAGCAGGGTGAGTTCCGCCGTGACTTATTATTTAGGCTTAATACCATTGAACTGCACATTCCACCTCTTCGCGACAGAAAAGACGACATTGCCCCATTAGCTGAACACCTGTTGTTAGTGCATGGTAAAAAATATCAACGCGCAAATATGGCGCTCAGTAATGATGCCCTAAAGGCGCTAAAAAATTACAGCTGGCCTGGTAATATTCGTGAGCTAAGCCACTGCATTGAACGCGCAGTGATCATGAGCGATAACAATAATATTCAAGCCAATGACCTCATTTTAGATCAACCAAGTTGCGAGCAAACGAATAGTAATGCGGAACAGGCTTTGCCACTATTGCCCCTTGAAGAACTTGAAAAACAAATGATTCAAAAAGCGCTGCTGCAATTTAATGGCAATGTTATCGCCGCAGGAGAATTTTTAGGATTAAGTAAATCGGCGATTTATCGTCGCATTGATAAACATCAGCTCGATTTAAAAGAAGTAGAACGCTAAATGAGTAGCAAGTTGTCGTTAGAGCAGCGTATTCGACGCTATTTTTATATGGTTATAGCGCTGCTATTAACGCTTGGCATTGCCCTTTCGCTCAGCTTAAAACTAGATTGGTTTGCCAGTATCAGCCTGTTATTGCCGTTTATCGGGATAAGCGCTTTTGCTTTAATTAAAAGCTACCGTGTGTTCACCGATGTGGTTGAACGCTTTGGTCTGCAACTAGATGCACTGGCAAATGACGAAAGTAATAGTTGGCATTTAGCGTCTTACCAAAGTGGACGAGTTGCAGCGCTAAAGCAAGATTTTGCCAAGCTCAGCAATAAAATAGCCAAGAACAAACGCCATTATATGCAAACAGAAGAGTTTGTTTTTGAGTTTGCCAGCATGCTGGACTTACCCATCGTTATACTAGACCCCCATAGCTTGATTTACTTTAGTAATAAGGCGTTTAAAAACAGTATTAACCATCACCAGATTGAAGGTAAATCGGCCAGCGACTTAGGCATTGCCCTGCATGATGGCGAGTGGCAACAAAACAGTGACTCACTGTTTAAACAACGCTTTCAAATCTCATCGCAGACTTTTTGGCGGACTGGCAGAAACTTTGAATTACTAACCTTCTTTTCAATTGAGCAACAGCTTCGCGATAATGAACAACTTGTTTGGCAACGGTTAATTCGAGTGTTAAATCATGAAGTGCGTAACTCACTCACGCCGATTTATTCAATGAGTCAGTCATTGCAAACCCTTAAACGCCAAGGGCAAATTAGCAGTCACGATGATCTCGCCCAAGATATGCTGCAAGTAATAGAAAAACGCGCCCAGCACTTGCTTGATTTTGTGGCCAGTTACAGTGCGTTTGCCAAGCTACCACCCGCACAAAAACAGGTAATCAGTAGCGAGCAATTAAACACTCGCTTAAGCGCTATCTTTCCTGAACTAGTAATAAATAGCAGCGAAGAGTTACATTTTAATGCCGACTTAGGGCAGCTAGAACAAGCGTTAATCAACTTGATAAAAAATGCCTTTGAAGCAGGTAGCAATTCAGCCCCTACCCTCACTTGGTCAAGACAAGGTAATAACTTAAGTATTGCAATTAGCGACCAAGGTTGTGGTATTCAAAACCCCGATAACTTGTTCGTGCCATTTTACTCAACCAAAGCAAATGGCACAGGTATAGGGCTTGTGATCACCCGAGAACTTGTGCGCAACCAAGGCTTTGAGTTATCAATAAACTCAAAACCCCAGCAAGGCACACAAGCTACAATTACTGTGCCTAAGTCAGTCGCTTAATCATGCGTTTTAAGGCGGGCGCTTTCAGAGGCTTATAAAGCAATGGATAGCCCGCATCGAGCACTAACTCGCGTATACCTTCATCATGATTTGCGGTATTAACGATAGCTGGTAAACATGTTAGTGCGGCTTGCTCAATTACTTCAAGGCCTGTTACTCCATCATCAAGCTGATAATCAATAATCAACAATTGCGGCAGGGCTTGGCTTGCCTTTAGCTGCTCAAGCTCCGCTAAATTAGTGGCCGTTGAGATTTCGCAGCCCCAGTTCTCAAGTAACTGTTTTAATGCCTCTAACACGTTGCGGTCGTTATCAAGCAACCAAATACGCAATTGCCCTAGCTCTGTTTCTTGTGATGCCTCTGCACCTTTGGTTTGCGCTGGTGCAGCGCTAACTTTACAAGGTAGTGTTAGGGTAAATTGCGTACCTTTACCAAGTTCAGATCCCATCACTAGGGGTATTTTCAGCAAATCACAAATACGTTTGGTAATAGCCAGCCCTAAACCTAAGCCTTCAGCACTTGGTTTTGCACCAAGCTGTTTAAACTCTTGGAAAATCGTTTGCTGATCATTGGCAGCAATACCAATACCGGTATCTTCAACAATAAACGACACATGATTATCTTCGTACTGCATTTTTAATCGCACTTCACCTTGCTCTGTGTAACGAATCGCATTACTCAAAAGGTTACGCAGTACTCGGCGTAATAGCGCTTTGTCGGTATGCAGGCGCACATCGCAGGTTTCAACAATAAATTTCAAACCTTTTTCACGCGCTAAAGCTTCGTAATCATTGCGAAGTGGTTCAACAAGAGAACTGGTTGCAAATTCGCTCATTTGTACTTTAAACGAGCCAGAGTCAAGTTTGGTTAACTCTAAAATACTCGATAACAACTCTTCTGCACTGCCCAGTGAATTTTTTATATTCATCGCCAGCTCTTTAAGCTCGGTGTCTTGGGCTTTTTCATTCATTAAAGAACAAAATAAACTCGCGGCATTAAAAGGCTGTAATAAATCGTGGCTGGCAGCCGCAAAAAACCGTGTTTTACTGACCGTTGCTTGCTCTGCCACTTGCTTTGCCATCGACAACTCTTGGTTTGCCTGTGTTAGCGCCAAGGTGCGTGCTGCTACCTTTTCTTCAAGGCTAACATTAGCCTCTGTTAGCGCTTTTTGTTGTTTTACGAACTCGGTGATGTCTGTATAGGTTGTTACAAAGCCGCCACCTGGCAGTGGGTTACCTTGCATTTCAAACACACGGCCATCATTGTGCGAGCGCTGGTATTTATAAGCACTGCCTTGGCGTAAATAGGCTAAGCGTTTTTCAACTTCGCTGGTCATGCTCTCGCCGCTAAATAAGCCGCGCTCGGCATTAAAACGAATAATGTCAGCAACAGGGCGGCCTATGTAGAGCGCATCATCTGGGTAGGCGAACATGTTTTTGTAGCCTTGATTCCAGGCTACCAGCCGCAGCTCACTATCAACTACACTGATCCCTTGTTGAATGTTTTCGATTGTTGATTGCAGTAAATCACGATTAAATTTAAGTACTTGGCTTGCTTCATCAACAAACTCAGCAACCTGCTCTAGAGGCTGGCGCTGCTCATTTTTCGCCACATCTAAAATTAGCCGTGCCGATGCGCCACCGATCACCGCTGACATCTCGCGCTCAACTAATAGCTCTAACTCGACATTGGCAGGGCGCTTCCACTTACTTTTATCATCCGGAAAGTAATGATTTACCAAAGACTGCGCCGCTTCTTTTTCGGCAAATCGCTGCAAAAGTGCACCTAGGTCGTGATAGCTCAAGGGCTGCAGATGATTACTCACCCGAGAATCACTCAGCTGCGATACAAACTTATTGCTCTGTAAGCGTTCAGCTAAGGTTGCACGACTAAATAGCGGCACTAAAAAATACACTAAACAGTTCGCACCTAACGACAGCAACAAGGCTTGGCTGATACTTTCCATGCCTAAAGAAAATAAATCGGTAGGCGCGAGCCAGCTAATTCCCCAAGGTCCATCCACAAGCCATAAGCTATCGCGACCTAAACCTCCAGCAATATTTGGCAGTAAGAGTGTGTAACCCCAAATGATAAAGCCACTTAAAATGCCCAATTGTGCACCGCGACAGGATGCTTGTCGCCACCATAAGCCAATGATCATGGCCGGTGAAAATTGTGCAACTAAGGTAAACGACATTAAACCCACATTGGCAAGGGTTGTACTTTCGCCAAGAACCCGGTGAGTAAAATAACTAAGCAATAAAATCAGTACGATAACGATTTTACGCGCATGTAATAGGTTGTTTTTATCAAGTCCGCGGCTACTCGATGTGAGCTGTGAGCGGCGTAAAATAAATTGATTAATAAAGTCATTGGTGATCATCACTGAAAGCACAATGGATGACACAATCACCATACTGGTTGCCGCTGAAAAGCCGCCTAAAAACGCCAATAGCGCCACAAAGGCATCATCAGCCGCCATAGGTAGCGCCAATACAAAGGTGTCGTAACCGACTTCTTGACCTTGAAAGTAAATTAATCCAGCGTATGCAATTGGTAGAATAAACAGGTTGATAAGTAATAAGTAAATCGGG
Organism: Pseudoalteromonas nanhaiensis; assembly: GCF_051235485.1. NCBI lineage: Bacteria > Pseudomonadati > Pseudomonadota > Gammaproteobacteria > Alteromonadales > Pseudoalteromonadaceae > Pseudoalteromonas > Pseudoalteromonas nanhaiensis. Next base: position 65,867 of record NZ_JBPNYQ010000008.1, read on the forward strand.
AATAGCCAACGTGCCGAGGCCAATTCTTTATCGTTATTTTTCTCGATAAAGCTCATGTGGAACTGCCTTGGCAAACATAAGGTCGCCAAAATACCAAGTAAAGTATGGGCAACATACACATAGGTCGGGCTTTGTGTAGCAGCCACTTGCTGATCAATATTTAGTTCATGGGCTTTATCGTACAGTGCCACTGGGCTGTCGAATAGAGCAAAGCACACATACAAACCCACAGCTAAAAATGCCAATAACTTAACCACAGATTCAAAGGCAATACTGGCAATAAGACCGGGGTTATGTTCGCTAGGCTTTAAGCGCCTTGCACCAAATAAAATAGCAAACAGTGCTAATACAAGCGTGATATAAAAAGTACTATCGGCCCATACTTCATGGCTTTGCATCATTGAACGGTTAGTTAATAAATTAATACTTTGTGCGGTAGCACTTAGCTGCAAAGAAATATAAGGCACAATAGCAATCACTGAAATCAATGAAATGAGCCCTGATAAGCTCGACGACTGACCATATCGCGTAGCAATAAAATCTGCCATCGAGGTTATTTTTTGCTGCCTACAAATATGCGCTATACGGCAATACACTCGCCAACCAAAAATAAATAGCAAAATAGTGCCGGCATAAGTCGGTGCTAGCCACCAGCCATTATATGCAGCTTGTGCTGTGGTACCAAAAAACGCCCAAGAGGTGCAATACACTCCAAGCGATAAACCATAGGTTAAGCCTTTAAAAGGCAATACTTTTCTTTTATCAGCCCAGCCTGCAACCGCAAATAAAATTGCCAGATATACAATTGCAAGAAGGCTTATTGACCAAATTGAGAACATCGTGTGTTTTTATTTTAATTGTTATAGCACCAGCATAGTTTTTATTGCGCGTAATTTACAGCCTAACTTTAGTGCTAATGCATTGTATTGCTGAAGTTTAAAAAACAAACACAAAGAAATGAGAATTATTTTCAATTGAGTGTTGACAGACACGTAAATCTAATTGATAATCACTATCAACAAGACAGTAAAGTGTTATGACTTGTTCGGAATAAACTGATTTGTTTCTCGACCCTGAAACACGTGTGGCCCACGATAAAGCTAAGATCGCCTGTTGCTAATCGCAACGCCCCTTGATATTGGCAACAGGTGATCGCCCTACTATTTTACTTGCTACATTGCTCATATCGGTGACGGTAGATATGAAACTAAAAAAGCCCTTACAGGGCTTTTTTTATGTCTGAAAAACAAATGATGGCTGGTTAACGGCGATTCTTACGCGCACGCGCTCGGCGTTGTTTTTTCTCTTCTTCTTTTGCGGCTTTTTTTGCCTCTGCGGCAGCGCGAAGCTGTGCAACCATTTGCTCTTCTTCTTCACGCATGGCCGGTGTTTCCATGGTAATACGACCAATAATGCCATCGCGTAATTCGTTAATAAGAATTTCAGACATCTTGTAAGTATCGATTTGATTACCGCCGCGGATACAGCCACGCTTTTTACCTGCCATTTCAACAAACTCCCAGTCAGACTCTGGTAGCTCGTCAATTTTATAACGGCTTTTTAAAAGCTCTGGGTATGCATGCAGTAAATATTCAGCGGTGTAACTAGCCACTTCTTCGTAATCGATAGCGGTATCACGAATTGCACCGGTTGCTCCTAAACGATAACCTGAGTTTTCGTTTTCTACTTTAGGCCACAACATGCCCGGCGTGTCGTAAAGCATAATGCCATCGTCAAGCTTAATACGTTGCTGCGCTTTTGTTACCGCAGGTTCATTACCTGTTTTTGCCACAATACGGCCGGCTAAGGTATTAATAAGTGTTGATTTACCAACATTTGGAATACCCATGATCATGGCTTTAATTTGTTTATCAGCGCCTACTTTATGCGGTACTAATTTTTTACAAAGCTCATTAATACGGTGCACTTCACCTGCTTTATCATTACCAAAATCAATCGCTTTCACGCCACTTTGCTGCTCAAAGTAGTCTTTCCAAGCTTGCGTCAACTTAGGATCAGCTAAGTCCGCCTTGTTCATGATTTTGATCACCGGCTTGTCGCCACGAAGCGCAGTAACCATTGGGTTTTCACTACTGTAAGGAATACGGGCATCAAGTACCTCAATGATCACATCCATCTGTGGCATGATTTCTTTAATTTCGTTGCGGGCTTTGTTCATGTGACCCGGGAACCACTGTATTCCTGCTCTACTCATTAGATTATTAAGCTCTTTATTTTAAAGGCTAACGCCATGGGGATTTTGCTGATAGGTATAGTTTACTACATCAAGCAGGATTGTTTAAAAATAAAATCATGCCTTCCATCACCACGAAAGACGAGCGACTACATGCGCTGTATCTGCATGCAGTGAGAATGACCAACCATTGCGCTCACATAAGCGTTGCACAATTCCTAAACCTAAGCCGTAGCCGTGAGAAGCTGTTTCAGTCGCCGTATGTTGGGCATCACCGTCACTGAACTGATTAGTGATTAATAATTCATGCTCTTTAATCAAAATTGCAATCGGTTCCTGTCCTGCAAGGGTATGCTCAAACGCGTTTCGCACCAGGTTATTAACGGCAATAGAAAATGCCTGTGCATGCCCATAAATTATGGGGTTGGCGAGCTCATCAAGTTCAACACCAACAAGCTTACCGTTTAACAAATAGCGTTGCTGCTCTACTGCTTTTCTTACCAGTGGCATTACTAAAAACTGCTCATCATACAAGCCATCATCAGTTTCACGAGCAAGACACAAAAACATTTCGATCATTGTATTCATGTCGTGTGTTGCCCGCCTTACACGATCTAGCACCTTCATATCGGCAGGAGTCAATTGGCTTTGTTCTAAAAGCTCTAGGGCGCCGGTAATGACTGTCACTGGCGTACGCAATTCATGGCTTGCTGAGTCTGTAAAATAGCGTTCTCTTGCGATGAATGCACTCACTCGCTCAAAAGCCTGCTCTATTGTATTTGCGAGCATGCCAACTTCATCATTTGTATATCGGTTAGCATGTATACGCTTGTAATCTTCGTTTGATAATTGCTCAGGATCAATGTCGGCCACAGCTTTAGCAAGTTGAGTTACGGGAGCCAAAGCTCGACGCATCACAACAATTCCAAGCCCAAAGCCTAATAACCCCAATGTTCCTACAAGGCTGCTAATAATAAGTAATAACCACCAATCCTCTGACGAAGAAGCCTCAATCTGCGCGACATCAAACACTACAAACCCAGGTGACTGCTCATTGCCTGTATCAATTACGGCAACATGTAATTCTTCGCTATCAAATTCATACAAGCCTACTGCTGGATTTGTTTGCGCCCACGCATGAAGTGATTGAGGTAAGTTATCTACTTTATCGTACGCCTTAAGATTGGTAGTAATAGCAGGGTAGTTATCTGATGCAACTTGCAATTGCTGGGTTAGCACGCGATCTTCACTCAATCTTATTGCAGCAAAGAAAGCAAACCCCCATGCAATACTCAGCACAGCCACACACATTGCAAATGCGATAGCGACACGTTTGTGCAAACTATGCCGATACATTATTGCACGTCCTTTGCAATTCGATAGCCAATACGGTGCACAGTATGAATCAAAGGCGTATCAAATGGTTTATCAATTGCCTGTCTTAACTTGTACATGTGCGAACGAAGCGCGTCACCATCGGGAGGCTCATCTGCCCATAATAAAGTTTCGAGACTATCGCGTGTAACAACAGAAGGAGATACCTCCATTAACCGCTGCAATAACTTCATACTTGCAGGATTAAGCTCAATAAGCTGGCCTGCACGATGTACTTGCAAGGTGGACTTATTCATCGTTAGATCAGACACAGTCAATACCTTGTTGGTATTGCCGTGACTCCGCTTATAAAGAGCTTGAAGGCGCACATGTAACTCTTGCAATGCGAATGGCTTTACCAAATAATCGTCGGCTCCTACTGCAAATCCTCTCAGTTTATCATCAAGCGTGTCTCTCGCAGTGAGCATAAGTACAGGTGTTTCAACGTCAGCTTCAGCTCGCAACTTTTGACAAAAGTGTAAGCCATCCATCCCTGGAAGCATTAGGTCTAAAACAATGACATCAAACTTGTTGTTCATCGCTAGTTGCATTGCACTTATACCGTCATAAGCAAAGTCCAAGAGATAACAGTGCCTTTCTAGATACGCAGCAATATTCGCACTAATGTCACGATTATCTTCAACAATCAAAGCTCTAATCGGCTCAGTATTCAAAGCATCTAGCATTTTTCTTCCTTACCAAGCGTAATCTAATCGCAATCCGATCAGCGGTTCAGCTTCGCTATCGTCAACGACTTCAATCCCTCGGCGGTAATCAAACTCAGTGTCATCAGCTGATGAAGCTGCCGTGACATTTATAACATCAAGGAAGGCGGTAACATCAATAGGACCAAAGGCACGTCGGTAATCTACACGAACATTCAATGAGCCTGATCCTTCTTTACGGCCAACATTACGCTCTGTAATTTCCTTAGAGTAACGCAAAGGCTGCCCTGGCCCCAAAACATCTTCATGTACAATAAATATGTCATCTGGTCTGCCTGAAAGGTATTTATATCGTCCAGCAAGTTTCCAACGGTCACTTATCTCCCATGTCAGCCCTAACGTGGCAACATGTTCACGACTAAATTCAGCAGCTACGTCGCCAAAACCATCCTTTCGGTCTACGACCGCATCATTGTAAGAATAGGTTGCACTGGCGTAAAGACCTTCGAAAATAGTAGCATTAAGCACAAAATCAGCACCATATGAAGTACCATCACCATCATTTGCATAAGTTCCACTGGTACGGTCTAGGTCAACCACTAAGTCGCTAAGTTGCTGATAATAAACTTCCGTTAGTAATGACCAGTTGGCATTAGGGAAATATTTAAAACCAACACTCGTATGGGTAATTTTTTCAGTTTTAAGATTATTAGTCTCGTTAGCTGCAAGTTCTAAATATCGCGGTGACTGATGAAATAACCCCGCCGTTGCAAAATACCTTACCTTTTGACTTGGCATCCAGTTGATGCTGAATCGAGGTGATATAAAACTTTCATCAGCAAACCCATCTCGTTCAAATCGTAAACCTGTACCAAAATCCCAATCACCCATTTCAAAAATTTGTTCTATGTAGCCTGTATAGTTTACTTCTTTCAAAGACGTGACTGAATTAAGGCTTTCAGGGGTTAGTACAATAAACTTTTGCTGTGGGTCTGGTCTATAATCGTCACTATCATAAACATACCGATTCCATTCACCATCTAAAAAGGTGCTGTAATCTAGTTCAATTTGCGTAATTCGGGCACCGACGCTCAACATCCCTAATTGATTTTCTACCTCAAAATCACTTCTCCAACCAATTTCTGTTTCACCTTCAGATATAGTGATAATGTCTTCTCGAATAGGGTATTCAGAAGCAGGTGTTCCCTCGGGCACAAGATCTGGATAAGCCTCACCTTCAGAGCTCAATTTATCACTTTTTCGGTAGTAAACTTTATTAGTCAAAACAGCAGTTTCACCAAGTAATGTGGTCAATGTTAAACCATACAAGTCACTATCTTGCTCGGCATTTTGCAATGCAGTATCTTCAAAATTAGGTGATTCAGAAACATGCTCAACGCCACGAGTATATTTCTCATGCGTATCCATGAGTAACACTTCAAAAGTGTTATTTTGATTAATGGGTATCACTGATTTAAAAATAATATCCCTTAAAACAGGTTCACCAATATCTAGCTCTTCGATAGTTTCAAACAAGGCACCAAAATCTAACCGCCTTGCAGAAAAAAGCATAGTTGCTTCATCAGTGATATTTATAGGGCCGTCATAACCAACTTCATAACCAGCAAGGTCGTAGCGAAAACTTGCTGATGGACTAGGGTTACCATCGGCCACTTCTAGCTTCAGTAAAGACCCTGCACGACCACCATAAGCTGCTTGCCACCCGCCGGGTGAAAATTCTGCTCCATTTATCACATTGGGGGCAAATATAGAAAAGCGACCACCGCCGCCTACATCTTCCTCTTCACCTAACGTCGCATCAAAGTGAATAGCTTTATCAAAAGGAAAATCATCAACAAAGAGTAAATTATCTCTTGGGCCTCGACCACGCACACTAAAACTTGCAAATTCACTGTCAGATGCGACACCTGGCAATCCATCTAGAGAAAGTAGTGGATCTGCACCTCCTCCCACGGCACTTCGCAGAGATTCTCTGTCGAGATAGGTGCTAGAGCCTGAAGTAAATGTATCAGCTTGTTGGGCTCTTACTTCAACTACTTCTATGGCTTGTTCTCTAAGGTCAAATTCAACCTTCGTATTTTTACGAGTTACAACGCGAATACTTGGTTCGTATAAAGCCGCAAAGCCACTTTTTGTAATCTTTATTGAGTAAAGGCCCGGGTCGAGTTGCTCAACAACAATACGCCCTTGTAGATCAGTTTGTAAGGTTTGTATTGCAGAGGTTTCTCGTTCCTTAAGTATGACTTGTGCGTTTGGAAGTGGTCGATCTGTAGTCTGATTTTTAACAATAACCGTTATTGCCCCAGGCTCTTCTACTGCGTAAGAGTAAAATGCCAAACTACTCAACAATAGCCATGTAAATGACCAGAGTATCTGTCTAAATTGTTCTTTCATAATTGCGTCCCTCTTGGCATCAACCATGATCTTGATTTCAATAACTTGCACATACTTTCATCCTCCCAAATAGCCCTAATTATTGAATTCGAATTAATCAACTTTAGACGTTAGCAAAGTAAATGTGACTAAAATGTCACCGGCGTAATTTAGGTTTATGAATGCTGCCTGTGATAATAAATAAGGATTAACCAAAAGTTTCGCTGGAGATATTTAAGCGTCGGTAAGATTAATTGCGCTATAATGGCGCAAATTTTTTCAAGTAAGCAGTTATGGCTCTTAAATCAACCATTATTAAAGCGCAATTATCGCTAAGCGATATGGACCGCCACATTTATCAAGATTTCAATTTAACACTGGCACAACATCCATCAGAAACCGAACAACGCTTGATGATCCGCTTGTTAGCTTTTGCACTTAATGCTCGTGAAGGCTTAGAGTTTACGAAAGGCTTATGCGCAGATGACGAGCCAGAGCTTTGGCACATTAACTACAGCGAAGAAATTGAATTATGGATTGAGTTAGGTTTACCTGATGAAAAACGTCTAAAAAAAGCCTGCAATAAAGCCAAGCAAGTTGTTTTGTATACTTACGGTGAAAATAACCAAGCAATTTGGTGGCAAAAACATCAGCCTAAGTTGTATGATTTTAAAAACTTGAGTATTTTTAGTCTCGATTATGCTGCTACCCAAGCACTAGCAGAGTTAGCCGATCGTAATATTAAGCTCACCATCACAGTTCAAGATGGCGAAGTATGGGTTAGCTCAGATACAGCAAATATCGAAATTAAACCGCAACAGTTAATGTAAGGAATGCGATGGCAATTAGGCAGGTTGTAGTATTACACGGACTTTATATGTCAGGCTTTGTGATGCGCCCTCTGTGTGCGCGTCTCGAAAAGTCAGGGCTTAAAATACTCAATTTGACCTACAATACACTCTCCCCCGATAGAGCTGCAATTTTCGATAAGATTGATCGCTTTATTAATGGTAAGCCAACCGCCTTGGTTTGCCATTCAATGGGGGGGTTAGTCGCCCGCGCTTACCTTGAAGCCAATTCACTACAAAGTCGCCATGTCGAAAAGGTGATCACCTTAGGCACCCCACATAAAGGCAGCCATATTGCTAAGCAAATGCAGCAAAAAGGCTTTGAAATGCTGTTAAAAAACAGTGTGGAATTTTTATTATCAGAGAATGGGGATTGGCCGTTTAATGCCAAGCTTTATAGTATTGCTGGCGACTTACCAATAGGGCTAATGCCACTGATTGCCAAAGGCAGTGTTTCTGATGGTACGGTTTTGATAGATGAAACCAAACTCAATGGCATGGCAGAGCATAAGGTGTTTCATTTGAGTCACACCAGTATGATCTACTCACGCCAAGTGATGGATTACATTATTAAGCTTATAAATCAAAGTGAGTAATACTTTAATCTTCAGCACTTGCAGCCACTTTGTATGAGATTAATACAATGACCCCTAAAATCAGTGGTACTGGTGCAGCAATGTAACCAAAGGTATCAAAGTTTGCGAAGCTAGCGCCTGCTAAATGACCTACTAAACCGATAACAAATGCAAGTAATGCAATCACTACAACAACTATTTCAGCTTTACTTTCTTTAACTGTTTTACCGTCCATTTTTATTCTCCTGGTTAAATGCGGTAAGGTCATTATGCGCTTCTATTTCGTTGCTTTTTTGACCTAAATCAAGTTCTAAATCGGCGTGTTTATCAGCTAATACAAACTTTGTTTTAGATCATACTTTCTGCTTAATTTTTGCATATCTGCAAAATAAGGTAGATTTTTTGCTCAGTTGCCCCAAGTCTATATAACAGGTAATTCAATGTTATGTTGATAGTGCACTAGCGGGTAAAAACCGCCTTTGATAGCTAAAACCTATCACGGTGTTCGAATTAAACCATTTTACAGATTAACCAAGATGGCTAATACTTAACACCAAGCACTAGCAAGTAAACAATTAACGGTTTTTTTAAGGAGCAATCTATGTCACAGGTAAATGCAATTGGTTTAAACAGCGCAAAAAGTGAAGACATCGTAAATTCACTAAACTCTTTACTAAGCTGCTACCAAATTCAATACATGAACGCACGTGGTTTCCATTGGAATATCAAAGGTCGAAACTTTTTTGAATTACACCTTAAATTTGAAGAAATTTATAACTTACTACTTGAGAAAGTAGATGAGATTGCAGAGCGTATTTTAACCTTAGGTGGTACACCTGTGCATGCATTCTCTGAGTACATTGAAGCAAGCAAGATCAGTGAAGCTAAAAATATCACTGAAGGTACTGCTGCTGTTGAAAATCTTTTAGCGGGTTACAGCACGCTTATTCAGATGCAGCGTGAAATCTTAGCGCAAGCAGGTGATGCGGACGACGAAGGTACAGCATCATTAATGGGTGACTACATTAAAGAACAAGAGAAACTTGTTTGGATGTTAAAAGCTTACCTTGGTTAATGTTTAGAACAGAGACTAAAAAGCCCTCAATTGAGGGCTTTTTTACTTTAACCACTTTCTTAAATTTTCGTACTCGGGCCTTGCTTGAAAAAGACTCTCGGCATCTAGGTGAAAATAAATATCCATTTCTACCCCCGACCAAACTACCTCTAACAAATTGCGGGCAATGATATTTGCTTTAATATAATCAACACGTTTGTAGCCCCGCGCTTTTACGGCCTGAAAGTAAGCCTTTGCAATCTCAATACTATCAGCCGTCGCTAATTCAAATTGCTCCAAATTCACTACCGCATACTGAATTGACTGTTCAGGGTATTTCATGATTTCTTGACCGACTTCAATGCTAAATGAAGCAACCGCCTCTTTGTTAAAGCTGCCGCTCATTTCCACATAAATCACTGGCGGCTCAACAAAATAGCGCCAATCACCATGGGCTTTAAACATGCTTACCCCTTTGAAATACAACTTAAGTTTACGCTTATAAACGTTATTTACTTATTTATCTAAGCCTTAATTCGGTAATAAAGCAATAAAAAACGCCATTTCTAATGCCTTTTCTTCAAGGCTTTTAAAACGACCAGATGCGCCGCCATGGCCTGCATCCATATCGGTTTTAAACACCAAAATGTTGTCATCAGTTTTAAATTCACGCAGTTTTGCCACCCACTTCATTGGCTCCCAGTATTGCACTTGAGAGTCATGAAAGCCGGTAGTTACGAGAATATTAGGGTAGTCCTGCGGCTTAATATTATCGTACGGAGAATATGCCTGAATCACATCATAAAACGCAGGGTCATTTGGATTGCCCCACTCGTCATATTCATTCGTAGTAAGAGGAATACTCTCATCTAGCATGGTGGTTAGCACATCTAGAAATGGCACATGACAACCGATACCTAAATAAAGCTCAGGAGCTTGATTTACTACAGCCCCCATCAGTAATCCTCCAGCACTACCACCAGAGGCAAATACTTTTTCTGGGTGTGCATAGCCTTGCGTAGTAAGAGCACGCGTAACATCAATAAAGTCACTAAAGCTGTTTTGTTTATATTGCTTTTTACCTTGTTCATACCAGTGACGGCCTAGCATTTCGCCACCACGAATATGCGCAATCGCATAAACAAAGCCACGGTCTAGCAAACTTAATGAGCTGCTTGAAAAGCTAGGATCGATGGTAATTCCGTACGCACCATAGCCATATTGCAGTAGTGGGTTAGTGCCATCTTTATTAAATTTATCAATACGATAAACCAAAGACACCGGTACTTTTTCGCCATCTCTTGCGGTGATCATTAAACGCTCTGAACGGTAGTTTTGCGGGTCAAACTCGCCGAGTACTTGCTGTTGCTTTAATAAGGTTTTGTTCCCGGTTTTTAAATCAACATCATACAAAGAACCAGGCGTTGTTAAGCTCGAATAGTAAATGCGTGCAGTGCTCACATTCGGCTCTGGGTTCATTGCAATTGCGACATAATAACAAGGATCATCAAACTCTAAAGTAAGGCGCTGATCGTGCTGATTAACTACCACAAAACGTGTTTGGCCAAGCTCTCGCTCAGTGAGGATAAGGTAGTCATCGAATATCTCAACCCCTTCTAACAACACGTTTTCGCGATGCGGGGTATGTTCTTGCCAAAGACTTTTATCGCCAACGGTACTTTGTGTCGCAGTCATTAAGCGAAAGTTTTTCGCTTGCCAGTTAGTCACAATGTAAAAGGTATCACCTAGCTTATCGACATCGAACTCATGGCCTTCTTCGCGTGGCATTAAAGCGCTAAACTCCCCCTCTGGGTTATTAGCATCTAGCACCCAAGTATCGTTTGTTTCTGTGGTCGCAAGGTCAATAATGATAAGGCTTTCATCGCGGCTTTTGCCAAGCCCCATGAAGAAGCTTTTATCTTGTTCTTCATAAACCAATACGTCATCAGCTTGCGGGGTGCCTAAAACATGGCGGTAAACCTGAAAACCCAACAAAGTTTGTAAGTCTTTTTTCACATAAAAAACGGTTTTACTGTCATTAGCCCATACCACTTGACCTTCGGTGTTTTCGATAACATCACTAAACATCTCACCATTGGCAATATTTTTAAAACGCACGGTATATATACGGCGACCTTCGGTGTCTTCTGAGTAAGCAAGTAGCTGTTCGTCAGGGCTAATAGCTACTTCGCCCAACTCATAAAATTCGTAATCGCCGGCTAATTGATTTACATCTAACAACAAGTGCTTATCGCGCGCTTCTATTGAGCTGCTGCGATAATGGCGCGCATATTCATCATCGCCACGTACTTCTGAGTGATACCAATACTGACCATCTTTCACAGGTACCGTGTTGTCGTCTTTTACAATACGGTCTTTTAACTCATTAAATAATTGTTCGCGCAGTGGTTTTATGTCTGCTAGTTGCTTGTCGCAATAATCGTTTTCGGCATTTAGATGCGCTAATACATCCTCATTTTCACGCTCATCATCACGCATCCAATAATAATTATCGGTGCGAGTCTGTTGGTGAGTAGTTAATTGCTGAGGGTGTTTTTTGGCAACAGGTGGATGCGCTAATAAAGACAAAGAATACGATTTTGATGACACAGGGAAAAACCAAAGTAAAAAACGAATTGCTGGCAGTTTATCACAGAATTATACCAATCAGCTTAATTAAGCAGTCTATTTTGAGGCAATAAAACCTCGTTGATAACAAGGCAAAAATTTCGTTATTTAGTTGTTCTAAATGAGAAATTTTTAACGCAGTTAGCGACAGGTTTAATCCCTCAAAATGATTAAGTATTATTGCGGGTTGGTATTAAAAAAGCCCACTCAAATTGAGTGGGCTAAGCAATGCTAAAATAGCATTTAGGGGGAAACTGTTAATGTGACACTTGCTGCCACGCCATAGCCCAACTTTTCCCAACTCCCGGTTCAAAGAGTGGGTTATGTGAATCTTTAACACGGCAAAATTCACTAAACGGCCATGGCTTGCACATGTAAATATGACCCGTTTTAGGTTGAAGTACTTTTACACCTGCATTGTAATCATTGCATGCTTGTGGGTAGACATAGTCATACTCGTTTAATCTATCTTGTACTCGCTCTTCACATTTAGCGATGCAATTAAACGCCACTTTTACATGCGTTATACCCGAACCTTCTAGGGCATAAATTTGGTTTGAACGGTATGCAACCACCAAACCTTGCTCTGTCATTTTGCCCGCTTTAACCAACGGAATATGCACATTAATATGTTCAGCCACAGAGCGAGGCCAATTATGAGGCTCTCCATCATCTGAGCTCACAATTGCATATTCGAATGATAAATCGACTAGCTCTCCTTGCATGTCATAAAAGGTCACTATCACCTTATCACCAACAAAAAGTTGGGTATGATGATTTAAGCAACCAATTGGCAACCATCTTCCAGAGGCCATTGACGTATGCATAAACAAAATATCACCCTAAGAGCAACGAATAGGTACTATAGTAACAATCGAACAAAATATTTATGTAAAGTTTGAGGCAAAAGAACCAAAGCACGTAGATTATGTGCTTATCAGCGGTCCCGCTATCATAGTCTTAAAACCTTAGACCGGAAACTTTGCGTCCTAACCTTTCAGTTAGTTTGCCAAAAACAAAATGAGTATAATCGCGACCAGAAAACAAATCAAACAAAAGAATGTAATCAAACATTATATATAGCAAATAGTTACTATATTTTAGTAACAAAAAAGCCAACCGTTTGGTTGGCTTTTAAATAGCTAGTCTGTACTAATTATGAGCTGGCTTAGTTCTGGTAACCACTCTATAACCTGCACGGAAGATATTAAGAACACCATTGCCCACATCACTCATTACAATGTACAAACATGGAACAAGTACTAATGTAATTAAGGTTGCGAACATTACCGCAAAACCAAGTGCTACAGCCATTGGAATTACGAACTTAGCTTGTAAGCTGGTTTCAAACATAATTGGTAATACACCGGCAAAGGTCGTAATTGAAGTCAGTGTGATTGCTCTAAAACGTGCACACCCTGCTTCTATAACTGCTTCACGTGTAGAAAGCCCTTCGCGACGCGCTTGGTTTACAAAGTCAGTCATGACCAGTGAGTCATTGATCACCACCCCTGCAGCAGCGATTAAGCCAAAGCCCGACATTAAACTAATGTCTAGACCAAACCATAAGTGACCCCAAATTGCACCGGTTAAGCTAAATGGAATAACCGACATTACAATGAGTGGTTGCGAATAGCTCTTAAGCGGTACTGCAAGCAAGATATACACTAAAATCATACCACCAATGAAGAACATAATTTGCTCATTAGCTTGTGCTTGCTGCTCTTCAATTGAGCCACCTAGCTCAGTTTTTACTGATGGATACTCTTCTTTAAGTTGCGGTAAAAGAGTCTCTTTAACTTGCTTAACAACTTCACCTGGCTCAATCGCTTCTTCATCGATACTGCCATAAATATACACAGTTCGATAACCTCCTTCGCGGCGAATATAGCTAATACCTGGCTTTTCAGTCAGCTCTACAACATCACCTAATAGTACTTCTTTACCTTCAGGTGTTGTAATTACTGCATGTTTAAGAGATGCAAATGCTTCACGTGTCAGTTTAGGGTAACGCACCATTACGCGCACTTCTTCGCCACGGCGAATAACACGTTGCGCTTCACCACCGTAGAAGCTTGCGCCAACTTGGTTTGCGATATTAGCAAGATCTAACCCTAAATCATATGCCACAGGTTTTAAGCTTAATTGCACTTCTTTGCTCGCCGGGTCGATGGTTGAGCTAATATCAAATAAGCCTTTTTGCTGTTGCAGTAATTGAATAAAGCGACGACCTGCCTCGTTCAATGTATCGATGTCAGGCCCATACAGTAAGTAACCAAACTCACCATCCATGCCGCCACCATTCACATCATCGTAAATTTGTAATGATTTGACACCGGCAATACTTGGCATTTGCTCACGCCAGCGACGAGATAATTCAAATGCGTTGTATGGGCGAAGATCTTCATCAACAAGTGGCGCTAAAAGCTGCGCTTCAGTACGCCCTTGGTTAAAGACTAAAATGTCACGAATAAGTTTTTGACCAAATTCACGCTCGGTTTCTTTATCAACATTAACCACCATCGCTTCAATTTCTCGAATTGCGTTAATGGTTTGAATATCCGACGCATTTTCATTCATTTCTAAACGAATTTGCGGGAAATCATGCGGTACTTTTGGGGTTGGAACAACACGCACTTGATTTGATGAAATCAAACCAAACGTCATAATTAATAAGCCCACAAAAGAAAATAAAACAAGCCAGCGCCATTCAACACAACGTACGATAAATGCTTTATAAGGACCATTTACAAACTTAAAAAAGCGCTTATTAAAACGAGCACGCCAGCTGTTTGGATTAATAGGCGGAAATTTAGTGTGGGCGATATGAGCAGGTAATATAAGCTTCGACTCAATCAAACTGAATATTAGACACAGAATAACCACCACCGCGATACCAAAGAAAAATGCACTTTCTGGCCCGCTTGATAATGTAAACGGTGCAAACACAGCAATCGTAGTCAATACACCAAATGTAGCTGGGGTAGCAACACGTTTTGCACCATTCACTACATTGACAACACCACCGCCTTTTTTCTCAATTTCGGTGTAGGCGCTTTCCCCTATGACTATGGCATCGTCGACCACGATCCCCAGCACCATAATGAATGCAAATAACGACACGATATTAATACTGATACCAAATAATGGCATCATCATCATTGCGCCCAAGAAACACACAGGTAAACCAATCATTACCCAAAGCGCTAACTTAAAGCGTAAGAAGATAGACAACATAATGGCAACCAAGATAGCCCCTTGAATTAGGTTGGTTTTCATCATGTCTAACCGTGCGTTAAGGTAATAGGTCATATCCATAAGAGGTTCAAGACGCAAGCCCGCAGGCAGCTCTTTGTTTTTCTTATCAATATACGCTTTCACTGAATCTGCAACCGGGATCATGTTTTGTTCTTTGGTTGCTTTTACAGACAAATAAACCGCATTTTCGCCGTTAAATTTAAAGTAGCGTTCACCTTCAATAAATTGATCTTTAATTACAGCGATATCTTGCAACAATACCTTCGCACCATTAGCCCCCACCTTGACTGGAATTTGGCGGAACTCTTCACCACTGTAATATTGGTTTTCAACACGAACAGAGATAATACCTGCATCAGTGCGTAATTGGCCGGCAGAGATGTTGGCTGAATAACGACGAACAGCACCAGCTACATCACTTAACGTTAAGTTGTATTGGCGCAGTGAGTCTGGGTCAATTTCAATCGCTATTTCATCTAACGGCACATCGTTTTGCACCAGCGATACGTTTGATAATTGCAGCAACTCATCTTCAATTTGATTTGCTACAGGCTTTAACTCTGTCAGCGGAATATCACCAACGAGCGTCATACCAATCACGTCTTGACGAAATTCAACCTGACTAATGGTGACAGGCTCCATTCCCGCAGGGAACGTGGCAATACTGTCGACGCGTAACTTCACTTTGTCGAGCACATCAGTGAGCTCAGCATCTGTGTTTATCTCAAGACTGGCACGGCCACTATTTCGAAACGAGCGGTAAACACCGCGCTTAATTTCGGTAACATCTTTTAGTGACTCTTCAATTTTGATCAGAATACTTTCTTCAATTTCTTGTGGTGATGCACCCGGATAATTCGCCTGCACCTCAATATAGTTAATTTCAACATTCGGGAACATCTGACGCTGAATAGTGAAATAACTAATGATCCCCATGATGATGATAAACACCATCATTAAGTTAGCAGCGACCGAGTTATTAGCAAAATAGGCTATCAGGCCTGACTGCTTTTCTGTGTTTGTATCAGTCATAGTGTTACCTTAAAGCTTTTCAACCGCTGCAGTTTCTGCATCGCTTGTCATTTCTTTCATACCAGCAATCTTTACTTCCATACCCGCTTGAGGGTACTCAGGTAAAGTAAGAACAAGCTGGTCATTCACTTCAAGGCCATCACTAATGTAGAAGTACTCACCTTCTTCACGCACTACAGTTACTTTTCGTGGTTCAAGTTTATTCTCATCATTTACAATCCACACTGTTTGGTTATTTACCAAAGACTGCGGTAAACGATAGATATTTTGTAACATGGCACCTGCAAAGTTAACTTGTACATAAGCACCAAATTTAATTGGTTGTACGTCATGCTTTAAACCGTATGGGTCTTCAACACGAACCACTAAGTTGCTCATACGTGTCGCGTTATCTACAACGCCTAGATCGCGGTCAATCTCTGCTTCACGAGTAAAGCTGTTTAAGCCTTTATTGATAATGGTCGCTTTAACACCTTTTAAGCGCTTAGGTAAAAACACGCTGTCAAAGCCAGCAATTGGTACAATGATTTCTGCACTTTCAATGTTATTTAGCTCAGCAACCTGGCTACCTACATTTATGTATTGACCAACACCAATTTCACGGCTGATCACTAACGCATCGTAAGGTGCTCTCACTTCACAACGCGCAAGGTCACGCTCAGCACGTTTAAGTGCTGCTTGCGCTGATTTAACAGCTGCTTGCGCGCTTAAAACTTGAGGTTTACGTAAGAATAAGTCCGTGCGCTCGCGCTCTGGATAGCGTCTTGCCTCATCCAATGCAACTTTAGCTTGTGCTTGCTCTTCAATCAGAGCTGCTTGAGCACTTGCTAATGATGCTTCAGCTTGAAGTACAGCGGCTTCATAGTTGTCTTTCTCGATAGTGAATAACACTTCACCACGAGCGACAATTCCACCGGGTACAAAGTTTGGATGCCAACTGGTCACTTCGCCTGCGACTTGCGATGCCAATAATGTACTTTCAAGTGGCTTCACTTCACCGTAGCTATTAATAACCACTTGATGATCATCGCTGGCAACAGGTTCAACTTGGACAAGAGGTCGAACATCTACCACTTCCTTGTCTTTTGGTTCTTGGGCAATAGCATTGATACCCATAAAGCCAATAATACCGACCGCTAAAGCAACGATTGGCAATATCCATTTTAGTAATCTCGTGCTCATAACTTACACCTTTAATATTTTAACTGCCCATATCATACCAAAGCTGACAGAAACATTAATGTGACATTTGTAAGTAACTGTTACAAAACAGGCAAAATTGGCAACAAATTTAAAAAACGCCAATTAAGAACAATTTGTTACAAACAAAAGTAAAATAATATCAAAGAATTACAAAGCAGCCCTTACACTTGTTAACAAATAACCTTTTATCATGGGTTTATTTCATTAAACTGATTTGAGAAATAATTAAAGGAACAATTAGAATGAAAATAACAAATATTGCTTTGGCATTAAGCCTAGCGCTTGCCATGAATGGCCATGCTATTGCAGCTAAAAAAGAAGAAAAAAAACCAGAAACACTTGCCGAAATGATCAAAGATAAAAGTGAATATGCTGGTATCTTTACTCTCTACCAAGATGACAAGACCGGTAATAACCTAATGGTTATAGACCAATCTCAGCTTGATACACCCTTTGTATACTTTGCCCACACAGTTGACGGTGTTACAGATGCGGGTCATTTCAGAGGGGCATACCGTGAAACAAAATTAATTGAATTTCGTAAATATTTTGACCGTATTGATATTGTAAGTAAAACTCCTCGCTACAAATTTGACGAAAACTCAGCGCTTGCTCGCGCTGCCGATGCCAACATAAGCGAAGCTGTACTTGCTAGTATTAAAATTGAAAAAGAAGAAAACGGCAAAATAGCATTTAACGTTGATAAGCTTTTTTTAAGTGAAGCACTGCATAAGGTATCACCTTGGGTAAATCCAAAAGATAAAGATGCTAGCAAACGCTTTAAACTTGGAAAATTAGACGATAAAAAATCACGCATCACCACGCAACGCCCTTACCCAAATAACCTCGATGTTGTTGTTGATTACGTGTTTACTAATGCCGAGCCAAAAGTACGTGGCTCAAGTGCAGTAAGCGATCCACGTAATGTATCAATTAAAGTACAACACTCATTTGTCGCACTGCCAAGCAACAACTATCAACCACGTTTAGATGATGCACGAATTGGTTATTTCACCAATCAATTCGATAATATGACATCTGCAGACTGGGCACCGTATGAAGATGTCATCAAGCGCTGGGACCTACAGAAGAAAGACCCATCAGCCGCACTTTCTGAACCAGTTAAACCAATTACTTGGTGGATTGAAAATACCACGCCAGTTGAGTGGCGAGATACTATTCGTGATGCAGTGTTAGCTTGGAACAGCTCATTTGAAAAAGCAGGCTTTAAAAATGCTATCGAAGTAAAAATACAACCTGATGACGCTGATTGGGATGCTGGCGATATTAACTACAATGTATTGCGCTGGACTGCATCACCACGCCCTCCATTTGGCGGTTATGGCCCTGCTCTTGCGAACCCATTAACCGGTGAGATCTTAGGCTCTGACATCATGTTAGAGTATGTTTTCATGAAAAACCGTTGGATGTACGACACCTTATACACGCAAGGTGCAGCAACACTTCAAAGCAGCCCAAGCACCTCAGAACTGCATTGTTCACTGGGTCACAGTATTCAAGAAAACATGATACTTGCTAAAGGCTTAAGCACAGGTGCAAGCATTGAAGACAAAGAAATTTTACGCCAAGGCTTAACTCAACTGGTGTTACACGAAGTAGGCCATACCCTTGGCCTTAACCACAATATGAAATCGTCAATTTTGTGGGATGAAAAAGAAGTTCACGATAAAAGTAAAACCCAAGGTATCGTAACTGGCTCGGTGATGGATTATGCACCAGCAAACATTGCCCCTATTGGCATGCAGCAAGGTGATATATTCCAAACAAAACCCGGCCCTTATGACGATTGGGCGATTGAATATGGCTATAGCCCGGCTTTAGCTGATAAAGATGCCGAACAACAGCGCCTTGAAAAAATTCTCGCTCGTTCATCTGAGCACGCTTTAGCTTTTGGTAATGATGCTGATGACATGCGTGCTCCTGGGCGTCATATCGACCCTCGTGTGATGATTGGCGATATGTCATCTAACCCTGCCGCTTATGCTGATGATCGTATGGAGCTTATCAATAAGCTGTTTACTGAGCTTAAAGACAAAGCCACTGTTGATGGTGAGTCATACCAACAACTTGTTACCTCAGCCAACATTTTATTTAGAAGCTACCGCACACAAGCTGGCGTAGTATCTCGTCAAATTGGTGGTGTTTATGTAGAGCGAAATGTGGTGGGCGATGACAAAAATGGCGCACCATTTACGCCAGTGCCACTTGAGCGTCAGCAACATGCAATGCAAATTTTAGCTGACAAAGTGTTCTCACCAAATGTGCTTTCAAGCATGCAGCCAATTTATAACTACCTGCTACAACAACGTCGTGGTTTTAACCATTATGGTAAAAACGAAGACCCTAAACCACATGGCATGATTTTAGGCATGCAAAAGCTGGTACTTGCTCAGTTATTACACCCGGCTGTCATGCTGCGTATTTCAGATAGCGCTATGTATGGCAACGAGTATTCACTTAACCAATTTATGAATGACTTAACAGCAAGCATTTTTGTAGACAGCAAAAAAGCAAATACCTTAAGTCACAATCTACAAGTTGAATATGTGAATCAGCTAATCGCGATTGCTGGTTTAGGTAAAGCGAGTAAGCACGACAACCTAGCCAAAGCAGCTGCGCTTTATCAGTTAAATCAAATTGCTGATATGAGCGTGCCATGGGGTGCAGACACCGCAGCTAAAGCGCATAAGCAATATATCGATCGCTTAATTAGTAAAGCCCTCGAAGCATAAGCAAAGCAACACAAAAAAGCTGCCACTTGGCAGCCTTTTTGTTTTTACATAATTTAAGCCATTGCCGGGCGCGATTTATAATATTGAATACACCCTAGTTGTGCAGCATTAGTCAGTAATATCATTACAAAGGTCAGTATGTGAGACACGCTCGGTGTCGCCATAGCAAGCTCGGCAGCGAGGCCACAGCTTCCAGCAACAAATTGCAGGCTAAAGTAGCGCGCACTTAAATTACTAATATCACCACTTTTAATGGTTTTATAAGTCTGCGGCATAACACGAATAGAGCTCATGACTAACCCCACATAGGTTAACCAATTGAGTACTTTTGCAGTTTCAAGAGATGGGCTAAGTAATAAAGAAAAAGGGATCATCGACAGCAATAGCAATCCAACCAACTGTAACCGCTGCGTACGAGCTGCGTTATAGCGAGCAAAGTAGTAAAGGATCAGTGCGCTTAGCGTACCAGTAACAATAAATGGTAGTGCCATATAAAAGCGCTGAAAGAACAGATTATAAGTAATGAAATACACGCTTTGCGCAACACCAAAGCTCATCATTAATAACGAAACGCCCGACACACTGCGATTTTTACGGATTTTATTTAAAAGCGGATAAAAGCTAAACGCCAAAATAAAGCATGAAATAACCGGCAAAAAATGCGCCAAAATAGACCTCTCTCGTTACAATTTAGTTAATAAGTTAGCAATTTATAAATTAGCCATAAAAACAAAGTAAATCATTGTTTTTTATGCATTTTAAAAGAGCGCGGCATTGTAATGAGAGAACGCTAGAATGCAATAAAGAATAAAAAACAAACAACCGCTTGCTGGCAAGATATCCATACAGGGTGTTTACAATCAATGACACTTTTTAAGCAGCTTGAATAGTTATGGCAATATGGGTACATTGAACAAAGAGTGCTCAGCAGGAGAAAGCAATGAAATCAATTATATATGCATTAGTGTTAAGTGCTTTTTTGGTTGGCTGTAAAAGCACTAAACAACAACTTGCTGCGCCGCCTAGTGTCGCAAGCTTGATGGCCGCCGAGAAATTTCAACAAGTAGAATTACCTGATCCCGCGTTATTTACTTTACCTGCTGATGAACAAAAACGTTTCCTTGATTATTTCACGCAGCGCCAAGGTGACTACTTAAGAGACGATGAAATTCTTTATCACTACCTAGAAAATAAACTCACTAACTTTAACTATTATAGTGCCACCCTTAGTGCGCAAGAGGCATTACGTAGGCAGCAAGGTAATTGTATTAGTCTCGCCATTTTAACCCAAGCTTATGCTCAGCTTGCTGGGCTTAAAACAGGCTTTCAGGCGGTGTCGAGTGAGCCAGTTTACAGTAAACAAAGCAACATAGTGTATGTATCGGGCCATTTTCGAACAAAAGTTTACGCACCACTAAATGAGGACGAGCATTACTTAGTAAAACCAGGCACTGTCATCGATTACTTTCCAGCGCGTGGTAGCTTTTACTCAGGCCGTGCCGATTTAAAAGACTTAATTAGCCGTTATTATAGTAACTTAGCAAGCGAGGCCTTGGCTAAAAAGCAATTCAATTTAAGTTACAGCTACATTTTAAAAGCTAACGAATACACACCACATGCACCCTCACTTTATAATTTAGCCGCTGTTTTACATCGCCAGTCGGGTGATTTAGCGGGCGCAAAGCGAATTTACCAAACAGCTATCCACTATGACCTTGATGATACTAATTTACTGCACAACTACGCAGTACTTGCCAAGCAACTTAATGATCCTGAACTAGTTGAGCAAATCAACTCACAACTGGCTTTGCTTGAGCAAGATCCGTTTGAATTGCTAGCAACCGCGATTAACGCTCGCAACAATGGTAAATATTACAAAGCAAAGCAACAGATTGAAAATGCTATTGCGTTAGCCCCGTACTTATCTGAACCCTATATTGAATTAGCAATTATTAGTTATCAGCAAGGCAATGAACAACGCAGTAAAGAGTGGCTAGAAAAAGCCATAGAGATAGAAAATAAAGACGAAAAACTGGCGCTTTATCACGCCAAGCTTTTCGCTTTATCTGAAAAACACTAAGTTATAACGAGTAATAAAAACTTAGCCATGCTCGTAAATCATTTTCAAAGTCGTCGCCTTCTACTCGGGCGACGCCAAAGTCAATATTTACATCATTCAAGCCCGCAGGCCCCATACCAAAACTAAAATCTCCCTGCCATTTAAGCCCGTAACTTTGCGCATAGACTCGGTTATCAACCTGATGCTGTTGGTAGTAAAGCCAAGGCAGTGAATCTTTGTAACTTATGCCCCCGCCATAACCTTTATAGCGCTCACCTAGCTGGCTAATAAACGGCAGTTCTGGAGCAACAATAAAGCCACTTTGCGTTTCTTGATTAATTAAATTTGACTCATAGCCACCTAAAGCAAGTGCGCTGTCATCGCGATATTGCTGAGCGAAATTAACATAAACAGGAATATCAAAGGCATAACCGCTTAATACGGTGGCAAAGTTATAGCCCTGCCAATTGTTTGAGTCATCATCACCGGACAACCACTGGGCACTCACAGACTGAGCAAAACCATAACGCTGCCTATCATGTTGCCATTTTTGCTTAAGACCAACTGTTAACCATTGATCATCTCCTTCACTAAAATCACTGTAGTTATAGCTTAGGCTCGGTATGATACTAAGTTGTTGAAACTGCATTGGGTAACTCATGGCAAAATGTGCCCCAGTGTTACTTAAGTCCAGCAACGTTTGAGAATGGTATTGCCTTGCTGTTTCAAGGTCGTAATCAAATAACAACGCTTTAAATTTTAAATCAAATTTCGAGTACTTAACCGCCGCGAACACCCCTTCCAATGCTTTATCATGTAAATCAGCACTATAGCCTGCTTGTAAATCAAGCTGCTTTAAAAAGTCACTACTTTTGACCCCAAGGGTAAGAAGTGAAGATGAAGCTGAATAATATTGAGATGCCAGCGAAAAAGTCGGCTTTTGCTGCCATACATCATAATTGGCTGGCTCAGTTGGGCTTTGCGGGTAAATCTTCGCCTCAGGTAATACTTCGCTCGTTACATCTCCTCGCGGCGGAGCTGCGCTTTTAGCAAACTCAACAACCTCTAATCCGTGTGGTTGCTCAGCAAAATGCTTAATGTTAGGCCCTTCAGCAGTGATCGATAAATACAAAAGTTCACCATTGTTCATTGCCATTGGGTGTGCGACAGCTTCTTGTCCTTGTGTTAATTGGCTTAGTGAATTACTTTGAAGATCATAATGATACAAATCGAGAGCTTTATTTTTACCCGCTACAAAATAAAGTCCTTTGCCATCAGCTTGCCAGTTGGGCTGTGACACATACTGATAGCCTACAGGCATAGGCACGGCATGAGACTGCTGACCATCCAAATCTTGTATATACAACTGCCAATTAGCATTCAATGTCGCTTTTAAATAAGCAAGCTGAGTTTTATTAGGGCTTAATAATGGATAGTCATAAACCGTTTCTAGGCTTTTCTCAAATAAAGGTGTTGCGACACCCGTATTGAGATCAAAACGCACCAGCTCCGAGAAGCCATGCTTAGCTTGCTCAGCGTAAACCGTTTGTCCGTGATCACTAATTGTAAAACGGCGCAGCCCTGCATGATGCGTCAATGCACTGACCTCTCCGGTCTCAATATCATAACGGTATAAGTCAGAAATACCCTGAATTGCGCCTTTAGCAACGGTTGTTGTGGCGGTGAAGAACAGGGTATTTTCGTCTAACCACTGTGGGTTTTTTATGCCCTGTCTATTAATTTGATGAAGCACATGTTTTTGTTTACGTTTAAAAACACGCGGTGCTTTATCAGCAATATCAGCAGTGTCATCATCGAGTAGCGCTTGCTGTTCTTTCGCAAAGTCATCTGCTGCCTGTTGATTATCATCAGTGCTGTAAATAACTAAACGCGTTTCGTCATCTTTGTTTCGCTCAACAATAGCAAGTTTACTGTTATCTAAACTTAAAACAGGGTTCGAGGCGTATAAATCAAGTTCTAACCAAAGCTTACTTGTAAGTGCTTGCTCACTTACTTCTTTAGCCATAGCTTTGTAGGTATATTCGGCAATAAAACGACGATAGAGTCGTTCTGGTGAGTCGCCAAATACGCCACTAAAAGCCTCATCAAAATTACGCGACTTAACCGCTTGCATGCGCGTCCAAACTGCATCAAGAGTTTGCGCTGAATAGTTCTCTTCAAGCCATGCAAGAAAGCGAGACCCCATTAAATACGCCATAGAACCAGCTAAAAAGCCCCCTTCAGTGCTGCTTAGCTGACCATACCGTGGCAGCGCACCTTGTTGTGCAAATTCAACCAGTATTGCCTCTGAAAGGTTATCGTATAAACGCCCGCGACCAGTCATTTTCGACTCAAGTAAGGTTGCATACCCTTCGGCGGCCCAGCGCGGCATTTCACCATCAACTAAATCGTAAATATCCCAACTATTGCGAATAGCTTGGCGTATATCGCTTCGTGTAGGCTGAGCAAGGTGCACTAAATGAATATATTCATGCAAAATCAATAGTTGCTGCCAACCATCAGTATTAGAAATCACGGTGTCAGATTGCGGTGGTGTTGTAAACAAGGCCATTAAAGGCTTGTTTGTCACCGGTAGAGCAAAGCCATTCGAGGCGTTGAATGGGTCGAAAACCAACACATCGACGACTTCATCAAGGGCACGGTTTTGCTGTTTTAATACCTTATCGCGGACAATTTCAAGTTCGGTTGCCGCGGAGCGGGCCCATTGCTGGTTCTGCGTACTAAAATGCACGTTAAAGTGTTCGGTATGAATAGTTTGCCAAGTCTCTTGACTTGAAGCATGGCCAGCGGCAAGTAGCGCCACCGTTAATAGGGCTTTTTTCATCACAATCCTTGATTAGCAAGTTGCTTAGTTCAAGGATTAGTATGCGTACATTTTTTAAGTGATTGTAGTAAAAAAATGTAAGAAATTAATCTATTTTAATTGGCCTAACTAAACCGAGCAGTTGATAGATTATAAAAATAGTCGCAGCAAACATTAAACTACTTCTTAGCGCACCTAAGCCAGCCAGCATCATGGTCATTGTTAACAACAAAGCGATGCCTGTCACAGCAAAGCTAACACACAACCCGGTGCACTCTTTTTTAGAATGAACAAAGTACAATAAAGCGACAACACCGAAGATAGCTAGAGTAGGTAAAAAATAAATCATTATGAGCCCAGTTACTTAACACTGCGCTATCATACCTAAAATCAACACAAAAATAAAGTTATTGAGAATTATTTTCATTTAAAACCAATTCCGCTCAACGCCTTCTATTTCATATAGGGCGAAATCAGCAAACTGCTCAGCCAGCTCTGCTTTTAAGTAAGGCATTGATACAGAGCCAGAAGCTAGTTGTATATACAAGCTTTTAAGCTGTGATCGGCGCATTAAATAAGTGCTTATTGTGGTGACGCTTTGCGCTTTGTAAATTTCAAAAACACGATATTGAATACCTAACATGCCTGTTTTAAATACAGCAAAGAAACGGCCATCATGTTCATACATCGCCATACCTGTTTTTTGATAACTTAAAAACACACCAATCATCAACAACAGAGCCACTAAAATGCTCCAAAGCATCATAGTAGCATTAAATAAAGCATTGAAAATTAAAGCAGAAACTATAGTTGGCAGTAGCACGTATAAAAGTGTGTTCTTATAAAGTAAAGCCCGCTCTGGCTTTATAAAGTGAAGCTCTGTTAAATCAACAAACCAAGGAAATAACCAACGACACACAGTTTGCACTTGCTCTTTAGTTAAGACTGGCATCACAAAAGTTTGTTTATTTTTATGTGCCGCGACCCCAGCGGCTATACCGCCACTACTTACTTGTGGGCAAATCAAGGTAAAGCGATTCAGCAGACGCGCAATAATATTCTGTTTGATTTGCACACTTTGAATTTTCAAAACGCTAATCGATAGTTGCTGACGCTCAAATAAACCTGCCACACGCTTAAACTTATCGTCCTGAAAATAAAGCTTAAAATTAAAAAATCGCACTAAAGCCATCACTACAGACAGTAAAATGGCAAACAAAACAATTGCAATAACCATGATTAACACTGCTATTGCGGCGGCGCTGCCAACGAAGGCAGCTTGCTCATTAAGCATGGCCTCAAGGCGGTTTATGATATTTTTTTCGAGGTACTCAAGAATCACATTCATAAATGGAGCCAGTGCGGCTAAGGCCAAAATCGCCATGTTCGACATCAAACCAAATTTAGCAATTTCAGCATTGCTAATCGTTAAGGTGTGCGACTTGTTAACGGCTTCGCTTTGCTCAATAGGCGGCTGTTCTTGTTGTTCTAACTGAGCCTTAAACGCCATCACTTGTTCGCGTACATGCTCGGCATAGCTAAGCTTTACTCCCGGGATCACAGCTTCTTGAGCGCTACTTCCGGCAGCATCAAATATACAATTAACTAAATTAACCGGCTGAAAATAAAAAGGTTCGGCAATATTTACGTTTTGCACTCGAGCAAACTTTAAGGTTAATCGCTCTTTCTTGAATACCCCTTTATTGAGCAGTATTTCGTTACCATCCGTTATGCGATATTTAAAATTACGATAATAAGCAAAGGCATATAGCATTAAAAATATTGAAGCGACTGAAGCGGCTACCTGCCCCCAAAACATTTTTTGCTCTACTTGAGTGACAAATAGCACCAAAATTGGCAATAAGTTCAAAAGGCCATCTTTTATAAAGCGCAGTGCAAAGTGAACAATAAAGTACAATATTGCCCATGGCGAGACACGTTGCCATTGCTGATCATTCATCGGCAAACTCATTATCTTGAGCTGATGTGATATCACCATAACCCTGCACAAACTGACGGACATCATTGCACTGCTCGTCAGTTAAACCGCTAATATGCAGATCAGCACTCATGCCACCCGCACTGTAAAGCCTGAGTGTTGCTAAGCCTAATTTTCGCTCAATTGGGCCGCGATGAATTTCGGTGTGCTGCACGCGAGAAATAGGCAATAGGGTAACTTGTTGCCAAATTAAACCTCGTTTAAATGCAATATCATGTTCGCGTACAGCCACGCCTTTGGCGCGCACACTAAAATAGTTATAGCTCAGGGAGATTACGACAAGGACAGGTAAAATAGCTAACCAAGGTGCTGCAACAGCCTCGGTCAAACCTTGATTTAAGTGCCTAACCACAATAATTGTGAGCATCAATGGGATGTAAAATAATAGCCAATTTATTTGTACTTGCCAGATAGCATTTTCTGCAAGTGGCTGAAATTGAATCGTTTGATGCTTTGGAAGGGTTTCTATTTGTTGATTACTAAACACGGTAATTCCTTGTAAAGGCCAGCGGTGCCGGCCTTACGTGCTAACACTGAGTTTTTATATGTTATAAATTATACCCAGCGTAGTTTTGTTGCAAGTGTATGGCTTGCACCGGGTGCAAGCTCTACTGCATCGTCAAGTACATTAGCGGCTTCTAGGCACAACATCACGTGATATTCGTCATCAGCAAAATTTGATAACCGTTTTGATTTCTCGATCCATGGATTCCACAGTACACACGATGTTGAATTTTCGCGGCCTACTTCAATAATGCCATCTGGCGTGATGATACGCTGCGTATCTTTCGCTTCGGTGTAAACCATGTCTGTTTCACGTGCAAACGATACGAGTTCATTTTGCTCAAATGGCCCTTCTGCAAATTCGATGTATTTCGCACCTTGCAGACCATCTACTTTTGTTTCTTCGATTGCAGGCGTTGGGAAATATGTGTGTAGTGCTTGAGTAAACTTTACGGTTTGGTTATCTAAGTTTGTGGTTGTTAAACGCAGCTCTAAACTAGAGGTTAAAATAAACTCGGCTAATAGCTTAGTTTTATAAGGCCAATACTTTTCATCAATTTGCGTCATAGGCAATGACAAGCTGATATAAATAGAATCGTCTTGTTCTTTTACTTCTTCAGCACGCCATAAACTTGTGCGAGCAACACCATGCGCAGG
This sequence comes from Pseudoalteromonas nanhaiensis, assembly GCF_051235485.1. NCBI lineage: Bacteria > Pseudomonadati > Pseudomonadota > Gammaproteobacteria > Alteromonadales > Pseudoalteromonadaceae > Pseudoalteromonas > Pseudoalteromonas nanhaiensis. The sequence continues at coordinate 93,888 of NZ_JBPNYQ010000008.1, forward strand.
CCAGCCTTCATGTTGGCTTACACCAAACCATGGCCAACAAATCGGAATACCACCTCTCACACCTTTACCTTCTTGGTAATCTTCTAATTCAGAGACCCATAATAGTGGCTTTTTATCGGTTGGCGTGAACTCAGTAATTTGTGCACCTTGTAAAAAAATCGTCGCTGTACAAAACTCGCTTGCAACCTTAATAAACTCAAGTCCGCTTTCACTTTGCTCAATCGTAACTGATGGCGATAACTTCATAACTCGTCCCATTTGATGAAAGAAAAACCAACCTTACCCAATGCAACCGTCATTAGTAAATAATATTTAGTTATTTACATAAATTGTTTTACTACAAAAAGGTAAGTCACTTTATAAGTGCATGTTAAGTGCTAAGAACATTTACTAAAGTTAATTGACTAAATTTAAATTTTTATTCTTACTCTAAACAAATAATCCACCTCAAAACCAGCGATATTAAACAGTATTTATAGCTTAGATAACCATTATTTATTTGAACTCAATTTATTAGACATGTAATATTTCGCGATTGCGGCTGTGAGCGTCGCCAATTTAAGAGACAGAAACATGCAAAAGTATGACGAGCTATTAGTGTCGTTACGTAAGGTGATTAGAGCTATCGACCTACACTCTAAACAACTCAATAAAACATCAGGGTTGACCGGCCCACAACTACTCATTATGAACGAAGTTGCACAAACCGATGGCATTACGGCAAGTCGCATTGCCCAGAATGTGAACTTAAGCCCTGCAACCGTGACAAATATTTTAGACCGTATTGAGAGCCGAGAGCTCATCACCCGCGTGCGCAGTCAACTTGATAAACGTCGTGTCAGTTTGTATTTAACCGAGCGCGGAAAACAGCTGCTTAATCAGGCTCCGCAGCCCTTACAAGAACACTTCATAGAGAAATTCACCGCTCTTGAAGAATGGGAGCAAAGCTTACTACTTTCATCTATGCAACGAGTCGCTGCTATGATGGATGCTGATCAGCTCGATGCTTCACCACTTCTCGAAGTTGGCGCAATCACAAAGACGTTTGAACCATAAAGAAAATTTAAACTAGTTGATTAATATTAATTTTATGTGGCTAGTCTTGGGTTCATCACAAATATCATCTATGCTTTATAGTACCGATTCCAATACTAGCGATTATTCATGCTTAAACTTTCAAAGTTAGCCCTTGCTATTGCTTTGGGCACTACTTCTAGTCTTAGTCAGGCATCTGAAATCGATGACCTTCAAAAACAGTTACAGCTTCTTCAGCAACAAATGCAACAACTTCAGCAAAAGCTAGATGCAGCAGAAGAAAAGTCAAAACAGCAAGCTGCAAAGCAAGAGCAAATTGATGCACAAGTAGCAAAGCAACAAAAGCAACTTGAGCAGCAAACAGCTGCTGTAGCAACACCTGAGAAAAAATCAGGTATTAAAGTAGGTGGCGCTGTACGTACCAACTTTAGTCATACATCTTACAATGACGGTAATAAAAATCGTGGTGGCGACTTCGACTTTGATATTTTCAGGCTTAATTTTGCAGGTGATGTTGGTGATGTGCAGCTAAACGCTGAAATTCGTTTTTTCGATTACATGACCGCTGTTAAGTATGCTTATGCAGCCTATGACTTTGCCGAAGATTGGCAGGTGCAGGCAGGTATTACCAAAGTCCCTTTTGGTAACTGGCCGTATAATTCACATAACTACTTTTTTGGTACCACTTACTATGTTGGTTTAGAAGATGACCACGACTTAGGTGTACTATTTAAACGCAAAATTGCTGACAACTGGCAAATTGACCTTGGCTTTTTCAAAAATGATGAGTTAGGTGGCGTTGACGGTTATGTAAGCGACAGAAGTGACCGCTACTCTTACGATGTAGTTGGTTTTCGCTCAGCCGAAGAAGGTGTATACGCTGAACCAGGCAATGCTATTGGTGAATACAACACTTTCTCTGGCCGATATGGCTATCACTTTGAACATGACGGTGGCACAACAGAGCTTGGTGTCTCAGCTCTTTCTGGCGGACTACATGATGGTGAAGATAAAGCCGGCGATTACTATGCCTGGGCTGTGCACTTAAACAGCACAATTGGTCCATGGAATTTCCAACTACAGCATGGTGAGTATAACTACGATATTGATAACGTAAACCGCATGGCCGTGGGTGCTTATGCCTTTTACGATAGTATCGCCGCAGAAGCGACCATGACCAATGCCAATATCGCTTATAGCCTTCCAGTAGAATGGGGTCCGGTAACGAACCTGCAGTTTTATAATGACTACGGCATTATTTACGACAAGTCAGACAACAGCGAAGATACATGGATGAACGTAACCGGTGTATCTGTCGCTGCAGGTGGTTTATTCACTTACTTTGATTTTGTACAAGCGAAAAACCAACCATTTGTTGGTGGTTCAATTGCTGGCGACAGCGACGAGACTGAAACCCGCTTCAATATCAATATTGGTTATTATTTCTAACACCAATACGCATAAGCAAGGAGCTAGTCTCCTTGCTTTATCTTTACTCGAAAACACACAACAATTCTACGCTACTTTTAGCGCTCTGTAGTTACTAGCAAACTTCTTACCTCACGACCCAAGTGCTGACAGTTCTATTGATGCAGGTCCGATCTGTACCTCTAGCAAAAACATTTTCTAGCTATACAAATGAAAATCATTATTATATAGCGCCATTCTGAGCTAGATTTATTGATAAAAGCTGTATAGTAGCTATATCAAATTAGCTCTTAGAAATTATGGGTATAGACCCTATGACAACATCAACTACCCCGTGCATTTACTTTGAAGACGTTGCAGAGGAACATATTCATGTCAATACTCGAGCTACTTTCTCGAGCTGAAAAGCTAAAACAAGCGATAAGCACCATCACGGATGATATTGACCATCATCTATTAGCACTAGCGCCTAGTGCTGATTTAGATAACTATAAAAAGTTTTTAACCTTACAGTATGCCTTTCAATCAGAATTAAAAGGTCTATACGAACATGCTGGTTTACATCAGTATATAGATAACTTACATGATCGTACGCGATTATCTTTAATCGAGCACGATTTAAACGATTTAAAACACCCGTTACCAAATCATAAATATCAACCCTGTCGCTTTCAAAATGCCGACTTTGCCTATGTACTTGGTTGGCTGTATGTAGTTGAAGGGTCGCAATTTTCTGCAACTACATTAGGTAAACAAGTTGAAGCTGAGCTAAAGTTAAATAATCAACGTGGTGCGCGCTACCTTGCTAAAGCCAGTAAGTACTCTAAAGGCTGTCAACTAAGTCATCTTATTGATAACCTTGAGCTCAGTGAACAGCAACAGGCCACCTTGATAGAAGGTGCAGAGCAAGCACTGCAACGATTTAAGTTTTATCAGGCCCAATTTTATTGATGAATGTGAGAGCGGCGTTTACCGCCTATAAAAATGGCTGCTATCAATTACTCGGGTTATTGATGGTGGGTTTAGGTATCATAGGTATTGCATTACCTGTGATGCCTACAACTATCTTTTTTATACTAGCATTGGCATGCTTTACCCGCTCATCACCTAAGCTCTCTGCCTGGCTGCTAAACCACCCTAGATACGGCCAGCCTTTAAGGTTTTGGCAAGAATATAAGGTTGTTCCTACTCGCGCTAAGTTCTTAGCAGGTTTGGGCATGGCTATCGGGTATGCTTTTTTACTACAAAGTGCCGCGCCAATTTGGGTTATGTATTTGGTGGCGGTGATTGAATTAAGCGTTTTAGCCTATTTAATTAACCGCCCATCAGCGCCAAATAAACAAACCCTAACTCAAACTAAACTGACCACACACACCCGCTTAATGTTGCTTGCTTGTTTTCTCAGCTCGCAACTTGCGGTAATGGCTTATCTTGCTATTCATTTCTAACGCAAAGAAATGTAAAGAACGTAAACTTGCTTGTTATCACTAATGCAAATCATTATCATATACGTATAACAAACAAATACACCTAATTATGTTTTCTTTAAATAAACGCAGCTTTTATAGTGTAAGCCGCGCCTTACATATATACCTTTCAACTGCCCTATTCTTTTTACTTATTTTATTTTGTGTCAGCGGCATTATTCTGAATCACGTTAGTTGGCTCGAAAATGATAAACATAATGGTCAGAACCAACTACTTGTTTCTGCGGAGTTATTCGAAAAAGCACAAGCTAATCTCGACACGTTACCGAGCCTATACCCTGATATAGAACAGTACATGCAGCAGCAATTTTCACTCAGTAATGTAAAAAGTATTGAGTGGGAAAAAGAAGATGCTTTGGTGATGCTCGACTACCCGCTGCCAGCAGGCTTTGCTTACGCCGAAATCGATTTTCAAACGGGCGAACTTAATATTGATTATCAAACCGGTGGCTTTATGAGTCTGATTGGCGACCTACACAAAGGCCGCCATACAGGTGAAGCATGGAGCTGGGTCATTGATATCTCGGCTGTTTTGATGATTCTGTTTGCCATCACCGGATTAATTATTCTCTTTCAAAACCGTAAGAAACGGGCCGCAGGCCTTTGGTTAACGCTTCTTGGTGTTGCCACGCCTTTGGTCATTTATCTAGTTTGGGTGCCTCAACTTAAAGGAGTATCTTAATGAAACAAGCCCACTTAATCGCCGCTCTATTGATCAGCTGTTTATTCAGCCCACTGAGCTTTGCAAAAGACGCCAACCTAACCGTTGAGTTCACCTTACCAGAGCTAGATGTTTCTCCATACCATCGCCCTTACGTGGCGCTATGGCTAGAAACACCTGAACGTAAGCACGTTACCACTATTGCACTTTGGGTCGAAAAAGCTGAATGGTTTAAAGACTTACGTCAGTGGTGGCGAAAAGCCGGCCGTAGCAACGACAACTTCGATGGTGTGACGGGTGCAACAAAACGCCCTGGTACTTATACCATTGAGTGGCAAGGAAAAGATTTAAAAGGCAATCCAGTTAAACCTGGTAGCTACCTACTTAATGTCGAGGTTGTTCGTGAAGAAGGTGGCCGAGATTACACCCGCGTTGAAATCGACTTAACGAAAGACGGCAAAGTCACAATTAAAGGCGAAAAAGAGTTCGCTACTAGCTTTGTTACCATTACCAGTAATTAAGGACAAACAATGAAATTAAGATTATTAAAAACGGCGCTGATTGGCGCAGTGACCTTCACAGCAATCGCGTCTGGCTATGCACAAGCACATGCCCGTTGGTTAATGCCATCTCACACTTCTTTATCAGGTGAGAAAACTCACTATGTGATGATCGATGCCAGTATTTCAAATGAGTTGTTTAGCCCAGATAAAGCATACCGCCCGAAAGAAAAAGGCGCAGAGTACGACGACAACCTATTAATTGCCCTTGCTCCAGATGGTAAACCGGTTGAAGAAACGATTCGCGCATACTACTTAAAACGCAAAAATTCAGCGGCAGTGAGTTTATCTCAAGACGGTACTTATCATATTGCTATGCAGCAAAAACCAATGCTAATGACTTTTTATAAAGACAAAGACGGTAATCGCGGTCGTGTGTTTGCAGGTAAAAAAGAAGCAGACCTACCGGCAGGTGCAACCGACGTGCGCACTGTAAAATCAATCGCAACGGTTGATACTTTCGTTAGCCGTAATGGCACTTCTAAGCCAACATTGCTTGGTCAGGGCTTAGAAATTTCAGGCCCAACTCACCCGAACGATCTGTTTGCAGGTGAAGAGGCTAAGTTCCAATTATTAATGGATGGCAAACCAGCTGCTGACGTTGAGCTTGCTATTGTTCGTGGTAGTGCTCGCTACCGTAATGAGCGAGACGAAGTGAAAGTAACAACCGATAAAAAAGGTTTCTTTACTGTGACATTCGCTCACGCCGATATGTATTTGATTGAAGCATCTGTTGATCAAAAGCCAACAGAGGCAGATATCGATAACGTACGCTACTCATTATTCACAACGCTTGAAGTGGCGCCTGAATAATACGCTTAATTAGGCCTAAACGCGGCCTAATTCGACTTTCGAGGAAGACTGTAGTCAACAGTGTGATCGCAGCTACCGTCTTTCTCGCAATCATTAATCCCATCACCATCGACATCCCAGCTTGGGTGCATGCCTTTTAGTGCACTTTTTATTACCGTGATATCGGCTGTAAAGTTACTTTGCTCATCACGACGCGCGGCATTGCGCATCAAAAACACCCGAATCACATAATCACCATCATCAGGGATGTTAATCTCGGCATGATCTCCTTTTGCCGGGCCAACAAACAAAGCGGTTGGATTGCCTTTTGGTAAAATATTAAAGTAGTTACTCGAGTTTGAAGGAGCCAAATCAACCATTAAGGTATTGCCTTTATTAAGGTTTATTTGATATTCCAGCATCTCATAACCTTTAATTGTGTCTTTAACTTGCCAGCTTTGTTGCACCGCAATATCTGAAGCTAATAACTCATAATGGCGGCTATTTGGTAAATTTTGATTAGCAAACACCAAGCTGCTTACTGCCACCGAAAAACTAAACCCTATTAATAACAACAACTTCATATTCAACCTCCTTTTAAATTCTCTTTTAAAGAATAATTGACGCTAATTTTACAATTTTTAATTCTTTTAAAGTGAACTTATAGTTACTCCATCGCAGACACACTGCTTAACTAAACAGGATACCTACTATGAAACTTTTTACTTTAATAACAGCACAACCACAATTACAAAATATTAGCACTTTATTGGCACGTATTGGTTTATCGGCGATCTTTTTACTAACCGGCTTTAGCAAAATAGAATTCTTTGATGCAACAGCGCAATATATGAGTAGTGTCGGTTTACCAGAGTTCTTACTGCCGTTTGTGATTGCATTTGAGATTGTGGGCGGGTTATTTATTTTACTGGGCTTTTTAACACAACTAACCGCTGTCGCTTTTGCTGGTTTCAGCCTAGTCAGTGCTTTGTTATTCCACTTTCAACTTGATGATCAAATGCAATTTTTAATGTTCTACAAAAACATTGCAATGGCTGGCGGCTTTTTAGCATTAGCGAGTGTTGGGGCAGGCAAAATCAGCCTAGATCAACTAGTTTTAAAGCGTAGTCAGGCATAATATTAATCCCAGCCAATACCCTAGGTTATTGGCTGAGTTTATTTTTAAGAGGCGCGAGCATGGCAAAATTATTAACAGCAACCAGCCACGATATTGGTGGGCTCGATGTAAAACGCATCTTGCCGCATTTTGACAAGAAAATGGTAGGCCCATTTATCTTTTTTGACCACATGGGGCCGAATCACTTTCCTCGCGGTGAAGGCATAAATGTAAAGCCTCACCCTCATATTGGCCTGTCAACGCTCACTTATTTATTTACGGGCAGCATTTACCATCGCGATTCGCTAGGTAATAGCCTGCAAATAGAACCCGGCGATGTTAACTGGATGACAGCAGGTCGCGGTATAGTGCACTCAGAAAGAGAAAGCCTTGAGGTGCGGGCGAGCGAGCACGACATCAATGGCCTGCAATGCTGGGTTGCTTTACCTGAGAGTATGACCGAAATAGCACCGCGCTTTGAACATATCAAAAAACAGCAGCTGCCTGAAAAAATAGAAAAAGGCGTGTTGATGCGACTCATCGTGGGTGATGCCTATGGCTTAAGCTCGCCGGTGAAAAGCTACTCGCCGATGTTTTATGTAGATACGGTAGCCGAGCAAGGTAGCCATATTACTAAACCGCATCCTCATCATGAAACCGCCGTGTATGTTATTTATGGTGAAATTAGTGTGGGTGATACTCGCTATACCCAAGGCGACTTTGTGCTACTTGATGACAGCGAACACGAAATAACGACACTGGTGCACAGCCGCTTTATTTTACTTGGTGGCAGTAAATTTAATAAAGTCCCATATTTACACTGGAATTTTGTCGCTTACAGCAAACAGCGCATCGAGCAAGCAAAACAAGATTGGCAAGCTCAGCGCTTTGCAAGCATTCCTGGTGATGAGCTTGAGTATATTGAGTTGCCCACTGCTAAAAAGTAAACTTTTTCAGCATTTACAGGTACTATTAGGCAGTTAAGTAAGCAAAGGAACATCATGCTAAGAATTACGCTAGAACAGTGGCGCATGTTTCGTGCTGTTGTTGAATTTGGAGGCTTCAACCAAGCCTCACAAGGCATTCATAAAAGCCAATCGAGTATTCATAATGCAGTTGGTAAGATTGAATCTGCACTCAATGTAAAGTTATTCAGCATTCAAGGCCGTAAAACAGTACTCACTGAATCTGGTGAAATGATACTGCGCCGTGCCAATTACTTACTTGATGAAGCTGCAAAAGTTGAGGCTATAGGTCAAACCTTAGGTGAAGGTATAGAAAGTAAATTACGCATTGCTGTTGATGCTATTTTTCCGCAGCAATTGCTTTATAAAGTGCTTAACGATACTTCGTCGCAATACCCGCAACTGCGTATTGAACTGCATGAGTCTGTGCTAATGGGGGGCAATGAGCTGCTCGAAAACGATCAGGTTGATATTGCCATTACCGGCTTTCCGATAGCGGCAAACTTTCACGAAGAATTATGCGATATCGAATTTATCGCTGTAGCTCACCCAGATCACCCTTTACATGCGATAGAGCGTGAAATCACTCTCGAAGATTTAAAGTCACACCGCCAAATTGTTGTTCGCGACTCAGCAAAAAAACACAAACAAGATGGTGGCTGGTTAGGTGCCGACCAGCGCTGGACCGTTACTCATATACGCACTTCGATTGATATGATCAGTAATGGACTTGGCTTTGCATGGCTACCAAAAATAGCGATAGAAAAACAACTCGCTGCTGGGCAAATGAAAGCGCTCAATTTAACTCATAACAGTAGTCGTAGCGCTAAGTTACATTTGCTCTTTAAAGATGGTGACAAACTAGGTCCGGCAGCACGCGCATTTCTTGGCGAATTGCGTTATCAAGTGATGGAAAACCTATAGTTTTAGGGGCGTTTCAGCAATACCTTTAACGCCCGGCTCAAGAATAAACACGCCCCCACTGTGCGGGTAATCAGCGAGCACCGAGTCTTCTAACCCTACTGCAGCAGTCGTCACCGCAAGATGTGTGAGCTCCTCGCCGACAAATGCGACACTCGTAACACGCGGTGCGGGCAAGCGAATAAACTGCACCTGCTCACCACTTGGAGCAAAACGATAAATGCCATAACCATTCCATGCGGCAACCCAAAGATGATCTTCGCTATCGACGGTCATGCCATCAGGAAAGCCCATATTGTCAGTAAAGCGAATAAACTCGTGCTTATCAGCAAGCTCGCCATGCTCATTCAGAGTGAAGCGGTAGATTGTTTGTTTATCTGAGTCTGTAGAATATAGAAACTGGCCATTTTTACTTACCGCGGGGCCATTGCTAATCGTGTAGTCATGATCTACCGCTGTCGGAGTCTGACCATGACCAAAACGGTATAACTTGCCACTACTGCTTTGCTCTTGAGAGTCCATTGAGCCAAAAAAGCCAAAGCCTTGGCGAGACGTTTTACCATCGTTTAAGCGGTTTTGTAGCGGTTCGTGATCTATTGCATAAACTAGCTCGCGGCTAAAGTCTTCACTATTTAGCTTATAAACACCTTTAGCAAAGCCTGCCACTAATTCGCCTTGCTCGGTTTCCATCACCCAGCAAATAGGTTCTGGCATAGTAAACTGGCTAACGCGCATCGATTGGCAATCTAAACGAAACAAACGCTGCCCTAAAATATCGACCCAAAATAAACAGTTATGCGCCTTGGCAAAATAGGCACCTTCGCCTAATTGGCATTGGCTAGAAATGATTACTTTAATGGTGTCATCGAGCATAGGCTTCATTACACAAACAGCTGAACTATTCTCATTCTATCTGTGTATGAAAATAAGTGCTAGGCCAGATAAACCAGCAACCAGTAAGATGATGCCGCGAATGGCCTTTTCATTGAGGTTATTGTTGATCACAAACGACAAGCCCCAGCCAATTAAAATTGCGGGTAAGCAGAAAAAGAACAACTTCACATCAGCCATATCGGCAGAGCCTGTAAGCATCAGTACAACAATGCCAAACAAGTTTATAAATACGAAAAAGGCGCTTAGATTAGCTTTAATTTTGTCTTTATCTTCAGCTTGATAGAGCAGCCCCATTGGCGCGCCACCAGCAGAAGTAGTGGTGCCTAAAAAGCCCGACGACATCGACGCTAGCAAGCTTGTAATGGTGGAAATTTTCGGTTTCATACCTATGATAGACAACGCCACCACCACCAAAATACTCACCCCAAGCAATAGCTGATACTGCTTCGCATTGACATACAACATCACAATAGCAGCAAAGATAACCCCCACAGCTCCACCAATAATGGATATGCCTGTTTGTTTCATGTCTATCGAGCCACGGTGTTTAATCATTAACACCGACGTTAAAAACAGCGCATTCAAAATCATTGGTCCCGGCACCAGCTCTGGCATTAGCCAGTAAAGCACTGGCACACATAACATGCCTAAACCAAAGCCAATAACACTTTGCAGGCAAGCGCCAATAATCAGAATTAAATAAACAAGCACAAAGTCGGTCAAACTTTCTTACCACCTTCCTAACTATGAGATTTCAAATGTTTTAAATAATTATTTATTATTATAGTATCATTTGAATTATGTAAAATTTTTTTCTTTGCTTTAAGTTAATGCAACTGACAATTTAGTTAAGTCCAACCTGCATCCACTATCAGTGATTGTGCTGTCATCATGCAGCTATCATCAGCGGCTAAGAATAGCGCGGCATTCACTACATGGTCTGGTTGAATTGTTTCGTTAATACATTGACTTAAACGAACATCTTCAATCATTTCTGGGGTTAGCCAATGAGTAATTTGGCGCTCTGTCATCACCCACCCCGGAACCAGTGAATTTACACGAATATTGTCTTTACCATATGAAGCAGCTAATGAACGGGTTAAACCTTCAATCCCCGCTTTCGCTGTTGTGTAGGCTGGCATGCCTGTTTGCTTAATACGCCAGCTTACCGATCCCATATTGATAATGCTACCACCGCCTAAACGCTGCATGTGTTCAACCACAGCTTGCGATGAGAAAAAACACGGGCGCAAGTTAACTGCAAACTTGTCTTCCCAATATTTCACATCCATATTTTCAGCGGCATGGCGGGTGTCATCGGCTGCGTTATTAATTAACACACCAATGTCACCCTGTTGCTGACGAGTTTGCTCAATGGCCGCTTTTAAGGCTTCTACATCACGTATATCGCAATGAATAAATTGCGGGTCAAACTCATATTTACCAGCTAATTTCGCACATAACGCATCGCTTTGCTCGGTTGCAATATCAACAAAGGTGACTTTCGCGCCCTGCTCGCAGAACCGCGTTACCATTACTTCACCAATTCCCGATGCACCGCCAGTAATAAACACACTCTTACCAACAAGGCTTGGGTAAACTGTTTTTAGCTCGTTTGAATTTGGCATGATAACCTTTTGTTTTAAAGTAATTACAACGTCAAAAAGCGATACTTATTGAGCCGCTTCTTTATCAGCGATTTCTTTTTCAATAAACGCCATTGCTTCATCAATCATGTACGTCATCATGTTTTTAGCACGTTCAGGATCGCCGCTCGCAATCGCGTTATACACTTTAAAGTGCTCTTCAGCGATGGCCTTTTTGTTGCCCTTAGCAGGTGTAGTATGTTGAATACTCACGTGTAATGCGGTGCTAATAAAATCACGTAATTGATAGAAGAAACGGTTACCACTGGCATGTAAAATTGCAGTGTGGAAGGCAAGATCTGGCTCATGCATTACGCCTTCTGGCTCTTCTGCTGCCGCTTGCATTTTATCGAGTGCCATTTTGATTTCTGCAATGGCTGCTTGGTCGCCTTTTCTTGCTGCAAGTGCTGCTGCTTGTGGCTCAATCGCCAAGCGCACTTGTAAGAATTCTTTTAATACGTACAGCGATGGGCTGCTTTCTAACAACCATTTTAATACGCTTGTATCGTATAAATTCCAGTTATCAGCAGACTCAACACGAATACCTTGTCGTGGACGAGAAGAAATCAGTCCTTTTGCTGCTAGCATTTTCACTGCTTCACGAACAGCTGTGCGGCTAATACCATACACTTCGCATAATTGTGCTTCGGTTGGTAGCCCCGTTTCAGAGTTATAATCTCCAACAATAATTGCCTTACCAAGCTCATTGGTAACTTGTTGTGATAGGTTTAAATTTTCTAAGCGCGCCATGTGTGTTCCTCAAAAGATCTGAGTAATATGATACATCTATAAAGCTATTCCGTCATCCTGGAAATAATTGATTAAAATCAATAACAAACAAAAAATAGCCTAATGCAAGTGTCTATAAATTGCGCAATCAAGTCACCATTTCAACTACATAGTGTCACCTTATTTTAACAAATCTCTTTCACTTGGCCTATTTATAATATAATATTTTTATTAGACAACTAAAAAAGCAAAAATTCTCTTTCAAAATTAGGTGGAACACACGATGGTCGAACTAAGTACCTTAGACTGGGCAGTGCTAGCAGGATTTTTTGTCCTGTTACTGGGCGTTGTCGTGATGTCTATGCGACAAAAAGAAGAAGACACCGCTGATTACTTTTTAGCGGGTCGTAATGCAAGTTGGTTAGTGATTGGTGCCTCTATTTTCGCATCAAACATTGGCTCGGAACATTTAGTGGGCCTTTCAGGTTCAGGTGCACAATCGGGTATGGCACTGGCTCACTGGGAGATGCAATCGTGGATCATTCTACTACTCGGTTGGATTTTCGTGCCTTTTTATTGGAGTAGTAAAGTCTACACCATGCCAGAGTTCCTTGAGCGCCGCTTTAACTCTAAATCACGTACCTTCTTATCTGTTATCTCATTGATTAGTTATGTATTAACCAAGGTTGCGGTGACGGTTTATGCTGGTGGTATCGCGTTTAAAACAATCTTAGGTATTGAGAGTATTTGGGGTATCGATTTCTTTTGGATTTCAGCCATTGGCCTTGTGGTGATCACTGGTATTTATACGGTACTTGGCGGTATGAAAGCCATCATGTGGACCTCGGTGTTGCAGACCCCTGTGCTCATTATTGGCTCCTTAGTCATATTAGTTGTTGGTTTAGATAAAGTAGGTGGCTGGGCAGAAGTTGAGCGTATCAACGATGCTAATATGCACCTTATTCGTAGTGCTTCAGATGCTGAATTCCCATGGCCTGGCATTGTGTTTGGTTCATTCATAATTGGTTTTTGGTATTGGTGTACAGACCAATACATCGTACAACGTGTTTTATCTGCAAAAGGCATTAAAGAAGCCCGTCGTGGTACCATGTTTGCCGGTTACTTAAAGCTACTTCCTGTATTTATCTTCTTAGTACCGGGCATGATTGCATACGCATTAAATGTTAAAGGTATTATTAGCTATGAAAGTGCTGACCAAGCCTTCCCAACGTTAGTTGCTGAGCTATTACCAGCGGGCGTAAAGGGAATTGTAATTGGTGGTTTAGTAGCGGCTCTTATGAGCTCTTTAGCATCATTATTTAACTCATCAGCAACCTTGTTCACCATTGATTTCTATAAAAAATTCAAACCAGAATCATCTGAGAAGCACCTTCTTAAAGTAGGCCGCATTGCCACTATCGTTATTGTTGTATTAGGCCTTCTATGGATACCCGTGATGAGCTTAATTGCCGATGTGCTTTATGAATACTTGCAAAGTGTGCAGTCTCTTATTGCACCGGGTATTGCTGCGGTATTCTTACTAGGTTTATGTAGTAAACGCATCACTCCAACAGCGGGTTTTGTGGGCTTAGTATCAGGGTTTGTACTGGGTATGATCCGCTTAGTGTTACTACCGTTTAAGGATGATTTAACAGGTTCATCGTTTGCATGGATCACCACGATGAACTGGTTGTATTACTGTATTCTGCTATTTGTCGTGGTCGTTGCGATTATGATTGTGGTGAGTATTTTCACCAAACAAGCAGACGAAGAACAATTGAAAGGTCTTACTTTCTCAAGCCTAGATAAAGCAACTATGAAAGAAGTAGCTGCCGGCTTAGATAAGTGGGATTACATTCATACCGCGGGTATTATTGGTATTACTGCCTTTATTTACTACCGCTTCTGGTAATCGTTCGTTCCCAAAGTTGTAGGGCGCCAATTGGCGCCCTTTTTTAATCAGCGAGTTCTGGTGAAAACACTGGAAAACCGTTTTTATCCCACGTAATAATACGTGCTCGCGCATGGCGGTTAGGATCTGTAAGTGGTGTGCCTTTGAGCTCTTTATAGTCACGGCTGTGATAAATCATTAAATCGGTTATCCCATCTTCAGCTTTCACAAAACTGTTGTGTCCAGGACCAAAACGACCTAGCTCAGCATTGCTGGTAAACACCGGCTCAGCCTTCTTATGCCAGCTAGCAGGGTCAAGTAAGTCAGCATTCACATCTGCCCATAGCAAGCCCATTGCATATCGATGATCGGTGGCACTGGCTGAATAAGTGACAAATATTTTATCGCCATGGGTGATGACTGCAGCACCTTCGTTCACCTTATAGCCTTGCACTTCCCAATCAAGAGTTGGCTCTGTAATCGCAATAATCGGTTCTTTAATTGATGTTGGTGAGTCCATTTCAGCTAACCATAAAGCCGAGTTATAGGTTGCAGGCTGGTTTTGCTGCGCCCAAATCATATAACGTTTACCCTTGTGCGTAAAACTTGTGGCATCAAGCGAAAAACTATCAAGATGGCTGGTGACTTGCCCCATTTCTTGCCACTCACCTTGCATCGGGTTAGCGCTGTCGTTTTTAAGTGCATACATGCGAATACTAAACGGCTTTTCGATATCACCTGCAGCGAAGTAGATATACCAACTGCCATCAATCTGATGCAGCTCAGGGGCCCAAATATTGACACTCATTGGGCCTTTATCGCGCTTTTGCCAAATAACCTTCGGCTCAGCTAATTTTAAATCGTTTAAGCGACAAGCTTGGCGCAGCTCAATTTCATCAAATTTCGGCGAACTACCTATAAACGTGTAACAGCCACTTTTATCATCGCGAACTAACCAAGGATCGGCACGTTTGAGTACAATGGGGTTATCAATTGGCGCTAAAGTCTTGCTACTATTAGCATCAGCAAGGGCTGACAATGGCGAGGCACTTAACGCACTAACAAGCGTTAGCCGAGATAATTTTTTGAGCATAATGTGTCCTGTATTTCGTCTCGATTTTATTGTTAATATTGTATTACATATTATATAGTAGCTGAATGAACACAAGAGTTAAAACAACAAAAGGTATTCAAGCATGAGACCCGTAAGTAAGGTGACACACGCAATGAAGTGGCTTTCAACAGGGCTACTTTTTTCTGCCGCAGCCGTTTCTGCAAAGCAAGTTGAAGTACACGATCCGGTGATGACCAAAGAAGGCGACACGTACTATGTATTTAGCACAGGCCCTGGTATTACCTATTATGAATCGAAAGATTTAACCAACTGGAAACTCACAGGCCGCGTTTTTAAAGACGAGCCAAGTTGGGCAAAGCGTATTTCACCAAGCTTTGATGGCCACTTATGGGCACCTGATGTGTATGAGAAAAATGGTAAGTTTTACCTTTATTACTCAGTCTCTGCATTTGGCAAAAACACCTCAGCAATTGGTGTAACGATTAACGAAACCCTTGACCCATCATCACCTGATTACAAGTGGATTGACTACGGCATAGTGGTTGAATCAGTGCCTGAGCGTGACGATTGGAACGCGATCGACCCTGCCATTATCGAAGATGAGAATGGTACACCGTGGATGAGCTTTGGTTCGTTCTGGGGTGGTCTTAAACTAGTACAACTTGATGATGACATGGTGCGCTTAGCAAAACCTGAAAAATGGCACCACATTGCGAGTCGCCCAAACACGGAACATGGCCCAATTGAAGCACCTTATATCTTTAAAAAGAACGGCTATTACTACTTGTTTGTTTCGTTTGATAAATGCTGCCGTGGCGTTGAGAGTACTTACAACGTGCGCGTAGGCCGCAGTAAAAACATCGAAGGCCCATATTTAGATCAACAAGGTCGCTCTATGGTTGATGGCGGTGGCAGTTTAGTTATTGAAGGTAACAAAGATTGGGCTGCTCTTGGCCACAATGCTGCATACACCTTTGATGGCAAAGACTATTTAGTATTACACGCCTACGAAACCGCCGACAACGGCGTGCAAAAGCTACGTATTTTACCTATGAGCTGGAAAAACGATTGGCCGGTTGTTAACCCCGCCGACCTAAATAAGCTCAAAACCAAGCTCACAAAGTAATTATTCAAACCAAAAAAACCTGCAAATTGCAGGTTTTTTATTTGCTTTAATGACCTCGTTTGAGGTTGAAAGTAGGTGTTATCAACTAAAATCAACCAAGGTAATATCAACGAGCATGGGGCTTTGGCAGCCTTGTTGATGCTTTTCTTCAATAAATACGCTGTACACATCGCGCGCAAGGTGTGCAGGGATTAAAACCTCAAAGCGACTGCCTTTATTCATTAATTGCAATGCTTCTTGCAAGCCCACTATCGCCTCTGCAATTTCGTACTCTACAGCAGCGCCTTGCTTGCGAGTGTCGAACAACACCCGACCATTTTTAAGGGTAACGCGTTGATGCACAGTCACTGTGGCATCCCAACTAGGTTTATCCCCCTGACCTTGCTCAATTACTCGATAACCAAGCCCTGTCGGTGTTCGGTAAAAACTGTGTTGCTCAGCGCTGTTATCTAAAAGCGACGGTAAGACTTGCTCTTTCGCCGTCGCGAACACATTGTTGCTTAACATAGCCAACTCTTTATTGTGCGTTAATTAAACGAATACCATAGATACCACCGGCAACAGAATCTTTGTCGGCAGCAAAACGTAAGGTCAGCGTTTTCGACTTTTTCATTGCTTCTGTTAACGGGTAATCAATGGTGTAGAACTCATCAGTTGGTTTACCTACAGGCAAACTAACTGCTGCTAATTGCTCACCATTTAAATTAATTGAGAAATGACGATTCACATCGCCAATAAAATAGCGAACACGCAAAGCAACCGCTTTTTGTTCTGGGTTACTAAGCTGATACTCAAACCAACCTGTCGCATCGCGCCAATGATGACCATTATTAACACCTGCACGGGTTCCTTCACCTTTAAAGTCGTGTTCGACTTCAGGTTGTTGTTCACCCGGCGTAATTTGATCAACGGTTAATAAACGAAGCTGCTCTTTCGCTTGCTCGGCCGCTTTTGCATCGGCAACAAATTGCGTGAACTCAGCTTCGCTTTGCTGCGGCCAATACACTTGATAGCGACTATCGTGTAAGCGGAAGAACGGAATTAGCTCTGTGCTCTTAGTGTTATCGATACCTTGCTTGGCAATCGCCACATTTTTATCGGCGATAAATGCGAGTTCTTGGCCCGGTTTACGAGTGAGATCGGCAATAAATTTTTCTGGCTCGCTCAGCATAATTGGTAGAGCCTCTGGCGGACAAGTCGGCCCTGCGGCAATGTGGCCCATGCGGCTATTATCAGCAACAAAGTTAAGCTTTTCATTGGCAAATGCTTGTACTTTGGTGGCCATTACAACAGGCCCGTACATCACCGAATAATAATGCTGACCATCAGGGAGCTGCTCAGTATAAAGCTTAGGACTAAGCTCAAAGGCAAGTTTATCACCACTTTGCCACGCATGGCTGATGCTGTAGTAACCGTCTTTTTCGATTGCGCTGACAGCTTGTCCATTTAGAGTAAAGCTCAGCTCGCCTTGTTGCCAAGACGGTTTACGAATATGAATTACCGACTCATTGTTTTGCCCCTCAGACAAACGATTCACGGTCAGTGAGACCTTGTTATCATCTGGGAATTGGCTTTCTTGCGTGATCTGTAAGCCCTGCTGTTGCCAGTTTAAGGTGCTTGGAATAAACAAGTTTACCCATAGCTCTTTGCCAGTATTGCTATAAACCAGCTCACCATATTTGCTGTGATTTTCAATACCTGAGCCTACGCAACACCACATTGAATCTTGCACTGACGAATACATACGGTAATGACCAGGACGCATTGAGGTAAAGTAAACAAGACCACCATGCTCTGGGTGTTGTGATGATAAAATATGGTTATATATGGCGCGCTCATAATAGTCTAAATAGCGCGTATCACCGCTTTTTAAGAACAATAACTTACTTAGTTTCATCATGTTGTAAGTGTTGCAGGTTTCTGGGCCTTCAACATCTTCAACCATTGGCGTGAAATCACTTTTATCATGAAAATGCTCACGTACTGAGTTACCGCCAATTGATACTGAGCGCTCTTGGCTCACTGTTTTCCAGAAAAAGTCAGCACCTTGCTGCCATGCTTCATCATCGCTGGCATTTGCTACTTTCAACATGCCAATAATTTTTGGAATTTGCGTATTGGCATGCAGGCCCGTTAACTTATCTTCTTTGTGTAATAAAGGTTCGATAATGATGTTATGAGAAAACTGGCGGGCTAGCTTTAAGTAGCGCTCATCATCACTAATAAAGTACATGTCAGCAAACACATCATTTAAGCCACCATGCTCTGAATACAGCATTTGTTGAACTTGTTCATCAGTTAGCTTTGCTGTGGTCGCTAAGAACCATTCGCCTAACTTAAATAGCATTTGTTTGGCTTTATCACTACCGGCTACGTCGTATGCATCACGCAAGCCATGGAAAATTTTATCGATGTTATAAAGCGGTACCCAGCGGTCATTTAAGCTAAATAAGTCTGCTTTGATTTCACCCTTTTCAATCTGCTGCCACATTTCATCGCCATTTGGGATACCACCTAAGTAACCACCTGTGGCTTGTTGGGCGCGATCCAGCTCGCTTAGCATATAATCTAAACGCTGCTTTAATTCTTCGTCACCGGTGGCTGCCCACGCAAGACTCAAGGCAGAAAGGTAATGACCACCAATATGGCCATCAAGACCTGTGCTTTCCCAGTTGCCATAGTTAGGCGCTTTAGGTTCAAGGCCGGCTTCACGCAGGTAAGGAGCAAGTAGCTGATCAGGATGAAGTGCTAATAAATAACGCACATTCGTTTGCTGTGCATGTAAAAACGGGCTGGCGCTTAAACTTACTTGGTTTAGGGCAAATAAATGTTGTTCGCTGGTATGTTCAGCATGCTCCACAGCAGCAGTTTGTTTACTGTCTGTTGGCAGCTCACTACAACCGGTCACAGTTAATAATGCAGCACAAATGCTTGCTAAATAGCTAACTTTTAATGTGTTCATACTGTTTGTTGCCTCCCAGCGAATTGTTATTTTAAAGAGCAAAGCGCACACCCCGTTTAGTGTGCGCATTTAAAGAGTGGTTATTTTGGTAGGCGTTTATGAATAACCATATCCGTATAGTACTCATCGGTAATTTTGTATTTTTTCAAGATCAAACCAAGTAAGGCGTGAAATACACCAGGAATGATAGTTAGCATCAGTGCTAAGCCCATTAGGGTGAACTCGGTTTGCTCAACGTTAGGCTTGTACTCAAAGAATGCCAGTAATAAACCACCTGCTAAGCCAGCTAAACCGCCACCAGCTTTTTGGCAGAATGAAATGCCGCCAAACGATAGACCTGATGCACGAACACCGTCTTTAATTTCACCGTAATCTACAGCTTCAGCAATTGCAGACCAGAATACTGGCGCGTGTAAATCAACCACAAATGACAAGATGATATAAAGTACAAACGCCATCATCACATCACCCGGTTGCACCACAAAGTACATTAGCAATGAGATGAATAACACGGCAATTTGTGATTGACGGAATAGCTTCATTTTACAGTAACGCTGCGTGATCCACGTACTTGCCACCATAGAGACAATAGATGCAGCAATACCTGCACTGGTAAAGGCACCTGCTAAGTCTGGTACACCTAAATAATACGTTGCGTAATACATAGCAACACTGCCACGAATCGCATAACCAAGCGTACCTAGTACACATGCAGCACACAGTAGTAACCACTGGTCGTTTTTAAGTAGTACCTTTAATTGCGTAAGCACGCCTTCGGTTTGTGGCTCATGAGTAATACGTTCGCGGGTAGTAAAAAAGCAGAACAAGAACAACGCAACAGCACATGCCGATACCAATGCCATTGCCAGTTTATAACCATACGATAAGCTGCCATCTCCCCAATATGAGGCAAGTAGCGGAACTGAAAATACAATGACTACATTAGCAATTTTAGCGAAGAACATACGGTAGCCATTGGCTGACAAACGCTCTTTAGGATCGGCAGTTAATACACCAATGTAAGAGATATAAGGGATAGCAACACCGGTAAACATCAAGGTCGCAAACAGGTAAGTGGCATAAGCCCAAGCTAACTTCATGTTGTAGTCGAAATCAGGCGTGGTAAATAGCAGTACGACCGACAAACCATATGGCACAGATAAAAATAAGAACCAGTGACGGAACTGACCCCAACGAGTTTTCACTTTGTCGGTGATCACCCCCATTAAAGGGTCGGTAAAGGCATCAACAAAACGCGCCACTAAAAACAACACACCCATATCAACCGGATCAAGTCCGTAGATATCGGTGTAAAAGAAAGACATAAAATAGAATAACGCTGCAACCATGACATTTACTGCCATGTCACCGGCACCAAAGCCGACCTTTTCTACAACGGATAACTTTTGAGATTCCATACAACAACACCCTAATTGGTCAATAATGAGTCGCAACTCACTATTTCAAGCAATGTCGAAAACCCTCAACATTGCGTATCAAATAAATTTACAGCCTTAGATATTACACAGCTTGGCCATAGCGTTCGTTATTTTTGTAAATTTAATGCTAATCTAATTCATAGTATTATCATACTTATTAAATCGCAACTCTTTTCGACCGATGGTTAGGTTTATAGAAACCAATAAAAAACCCCAGCAAAGCCGGGGTTTTTAGGTCTATAAAAGAAATTTAGAAAGAATAACGCGCACCTAGTGCGAATGTACGTGAGTAGATACCGTTACCAAAGTTAAATAGGTTGTCGTTACCTTCACCGTAGTAGCTTTGATATACGTCGTCGAGGATGTTCGTTGCATCAAAGGTTACAACAAAGTCATCATTCACATTGTAGCTAAATTGGAAGTCTAAGCTTTGCTCAGGACGATTCCAAAACTGAATCGGGTTAGCAAAGATTGCCGCTTCGTTACCTGTGTAGAACTCAGAACGCCATACATAAGATAAACGCATATCGAATGAATCACGCTCGTAGATACCTACGATGCTGTACGATTCATCAGAAACACCTGCCATTTGTGAATCAACATAACCAGAGATTTCACCTAGCTCATTGAATTCAGGTGTATCTTGCTCTGAGTCAAGCATCGTATAGCTTGCTTGCACACCAAAACCGTTTAAGTACTCTGGTAAGTTTTCTGGGAAGTAAACTAAACCAACTTCTAAACCAGACAGTTCACCGTTTGAAGCATTCACTGGTGCACTTAATACATATGGGCGTGTTACGCCATCATCGCCTTCGCGCACTACTTGCTTACGACCCGCAACAACTAAGCCTTCAATTTCACGGTAAAAGTAAGCTGCGTAAAGTGAACTTGTATCTGCGAAGTACCATTCAAGTGATACGTCATAGTTCTTTGATTCTGTTGGTTTAAGCTCTGGGTTACCACCCGTACCAGTACCGTATGTAGCACCTTCTGTTAATGGATCGTACCAGTATTGCAGCGCGTTTAAGTCAGCAAAGTTAGGCATACGTAATGTTTCTGTGTACGCTACACGGCCCACTACATCATCAGTGATATTCCAGTTAAGTACTAAGCTTGGTAGTAATGCGCTGCTATCAGCACTTGCTGAGCTTTCTTCAAATACATTTGAGTTCATGCCGCCAGATTCAGCAATAAAGTCCATATCTTGCTCGTAGCTTACATAACGTAAACCAAACTCACCGCTGATATCTTCAGTTAAGAAGAAGTTAGTTGTGGCATATAGCGCGTATGAGTTTTCTTCGATATCAAAAGTTTTGTATACGTCTTCAGCTTCAAGGCCGTATACGCTACGAACAGCATCACCGTTATCTAGCATGTAACCACCGTCAGCAGTTACAAAGCTGTCGAAGACGTCAGCACGGCCATCGAAATAATCATCAACTTGGAACACAATACCAGAACCATCACCAGATGCCCCAGCTGCAGCTAATTGCTCAATTAAGCTAGCTACAGATGTGTTTGCAATGCCAGTATCTTGACCACGCGTGTACTCTTGCGCAGTACGTTTTTCGTAACGGCCACCGAATTTCACTTTATCAAAATAAGTACCACCAATTAGGTATTCAGCATCAAATGTGAAAGTTAATGCATCACCCGCGTTACCGCCGCCATTGTCATAAATAGTGCCAGCATTCCAGTTTTCGATAGCAGCCATATCTGCTTCGTTTACCGCTGTGTTTGGGTTATCCCAAAACGCGATGCCTGGTACGCCGTCTTTATCATTAAAATCAACGTCAAGACCCGTCGCTACACGATCAAAACGCATTGCGAAGAAATCTGTTTCGTACTCACTGTCTTGGTAAACAACTTCTGTATTAATGGTTAGGTAATCGCTTGCTTGCCACTCTGCACCTAGCGCATATAAGTAGCTATCTGTTTTACCATATGAAAAGTCACCACTTTGGAAACCGCCAGCGCCAATCGCTTGCTTTTCTTTAACCACATTAGTGCCATCAAACACAGTTGGTGTTTCAATGAAACCGTTACCGTTTTCAAACGTATTTGAGAACCACATCGCGTTTTGCGATTCGTTTTCGTAACCTGTGTAGAAACCCTCAGCTGTGATTTCTAGGGTTTCATCTGGTGCCCACTGTAAAGAGACAGACGCAGCTGGACGCTTACGAAGACCAGTGAATGAAGTACCAAAAATAGCATCACGTGCAAGTAGGTATTCAGTTGGCTCACCATTTACGTCTAAAGTAGAACCTGCCGCAGTCGGTAGACCTAACTCAGTGCCTTGAGTCCAAAATTCATTTGGTACACGTGAGTACGGTGAGTAGTTGTACTGTGGTTTATCAGTAAAGAATGGGAACGCTGCACCCGCTGTGATGGTGTCATCGCGGTAATGTGTTTCAGCATAAGAAATATTGAAAAGTGCACCAAACTCACCAGCACCGTCGATTTCCCAACGATTAGAAAGTAATGCACTGATATTTGGATCAACTTCATCTGGTTGATCTGAGTAAATCGCACGTGCCGCTAAAACAACTTTTTCACCTTCGAAGTTGAAAGGACGGTGGGTTTTAATATCAATCGCACCTGCGATACCACGTTCAATTTGATCCGCCGAACGGGTTTTATAAACTGTTACGCCTGAAAGTAAACTTGCAGGAATGTCTTGCAGCGCCACATCACGACCCGCACCTGTAAAGATAGCGCGGCCATTAACTGTGGTATTAACATCAGTAAGACCACGGATTGAAACCGCACTTACTTCACCAGCACCACGGCCTGTTGTTTGTACACCTGTCACACGTTGTAGTGCTTCAACTACATTGTTATCAGGGAATTTACCAATATCTTCAGCAACAATTGCATCCACGATTTGAACGCTTGCACGTTTTTCATCTAGCGCTTTGTTTAAACTGCCGCGAATACCTGATACTTGAATAACCTCCATCTCATCGACGTTATTCTCAGGAGTGTTTGGTGCTTCCTCCTGTGCAAAAGCAAATTGACAGGTAAATGCCATAACTACAGCACTGGCTATGTGTGTTCTTTTAAACATAAGCGGTGTTCTCCAAATTATAGTTATATCGGTCCGCTGAACTTTCCCCATTCAGTTACCGAAGAGTGACCACTGCATTGTGCATCGTGTGTTGTCAAAACGGTGCGCGAGTGTGTCTATATTTTTATTGTTAATACATTGCTGCCTTAACTTTAATCATATTGTATGATTATTTAACAGTCAACTCAAAAAGCCAAATTAAAATTAGTGCCATTATGTTTACAAAAAACGTTGTAATTATAACACGTTACAAACTCAAAAAGGGCTGCGTTTTTATTTTGGGAATTTATATAGACCCATTATTATCAGTCACTTAGCGTTTATTTATTTGCTTGTTTAATTTGTCTTTAGTTCATCCAGAGCGACAAAAAAGGGCTAACAAGTTATTTACCCGGCGTATTTTGATGCTACTATGATAAAAATACAATAATACAATATAAAGTTATTTTTTGCTGCACTTTTACTGGTTTGTTTCGATGTAAACAATCAGTTACTCAGTATAATCAGGCATACACTGTGTATTATCTGGTCATTTAGAACGAGCTCTAAGTACAAAAGCTGCAGTTCGAACAACAATTATTAGTCACAGAGGACACTCATGAAGAAATTGAAAGCGTTGGCGCTACCATTACTTTTTTCGAGCAGCTTAGCTGTTGCACAAAACCCATTATTTACCGATGTATTTACTGCAGACCCTGCGGCACTTGTTCACAATGACACCGTATACCTTTATACAGGCCATGATGAAGCCCCTAATAATGACGTGTTTTTTGAAATGCACGACTGGTTAGCCTTTTCATCAACAGATATGGTGAACTGGAAAAAACACGGCCCAATCATGAAAGCAACAGACTTTAAGTGGGCTAAAGGTGAAGCATGGGCTTCACACATGATTGAGCGTGATAGCACTTTCTATTTCTTTACCACAGTTCGTCACAACGATACAAAACCAGGTTTTGCAATTGGTGTTGCGACTTCTAAATCACCAACAGGCCCTTTTAAAGACGCCATTGGCCATGCATTGGTTACCGATGATATGACCAAGCACACGCCAAATGATTGGGACGACATCGACCCTGCAATTTTTACTGAAGAAAACGGCGATACTTACATGTTCTTTGGTAACTTAATGCCAAAATACGTAAAGCTGAGCGACGACTTACTGTCTCTTGATGGTGAAATTAAAACGCTTGATTTACCAAACTTTACCGAAGCGCTATGGGTTCATAAGAAAAACGACAATTACTATGTTTCGTACGCGTGTGAGTTCCCAGAGAAGATCTGTTATGCCATGAGCAAAAGCATTCATGGACCGTGGGAATATAAAGGTATCTTGAATGAGATAGCCGGTAACAGCGAAACCAACCACCAATCAATTATCGAATACAAAGGTAAAGACTACTTTATTTACCATACGGGTGCTGTACCACCGATTGATGGCAAACCAAGTGGCGGGCGTTTTCGTCGTTCAGTGGCGATTGAGCCACTTTACTACAACGAAGATGGCACACTTAAGCGCATTATCATGACCACTGAAGGTCTGAGTAAACAAGACAAGTAATATCAAAAAGGGCTCTTTAAGAGCCCTTTTTAATGCTCAAATGTAATACAAATAAGCAAATTTAACGGAAAATCCCCACTTTCAGATAAGCAAAAAACTTCCCTAATAACGCAAAAACAGCGAAAAAAACGCCAAAAATGGCAACTTGAAAAAATTAAAATCACGCTGTACATATTGTAAACATTGATACTTCATGTTTACATATCAATTACCTTTGCAAAAGTATTTGCACATTTTAAATCGTACTATAAAATTACAATACTACGTTCTTATTAGTTTGATATAGGCGCGCGGCAATTTTATTGACAACAATCGAATAAAAAAATGAATCCCAGTTTCAAGAGGACACATAAAATGAAATTAAATAAATTAGCCATGGTCATAGCCTGCTCTTTGGCTGTGACAGGTTGTGGCAAAGAAGATGGTACTAAGCTTGACACAGCACCAGCGGTTGCCGACCCGCAAAGTGCAAAACCGACTGTAAGCAGCAGTGTTGAATACACTGAATCAGGTAGTGTAATGGTTACCAATGTAAGCGTGCACGATCCTTCTGTCGTTAAAGTCGACGACACATATTATATTTTCGGGTCACACCTTGCTGCCGCTAAATCGACTGATCTCTTGAACTGGGAAATGATTTCGAGTCTTTCAGCTAACGAAGCCGTTAATGAAAGCCCATTATTTGATTACAACTACACAGGTGAAATTGCCGAAGGCATTGAATGGACAGACGGTTTCACAGGAAACTGGGCTGCTGATGTTATTCAGGCGCCAAATGGCAAGTTCTGGTTCTACTATAATCATTGTGCACAAGATAACCCTGATACACCAGGTGTTGTTGATGAAGTATGCTGGAACCGCTCTTACCTTGGTTTAGCTGAAGCTGACAATATCGAAGGTCCGTATACAAACAAAGGTATTTTCTTACGCAGCGGTTATCGTACAGAAGCTGAGTTTGCAGCTTACCCACTTGATAATGGCCAGACAACATGGAATGGTGCCGTTGATCCTAACGCCATTGACCCTGCAGCTTTCTATGATGCTGATGGCAAACTTTGGATGGTTTACGGCTCATACTCTGGCGGTATTTTCGTGCTAGCAATGGACGAAGAAACAGGTATGCCAGAAGCAGGTCAAGGCTATGGTAAAAAGCTAGTTGGCGGTGACTTCCGTGCGATGGAAGGTGCATTTGTCATGTACAGCCCAGAAAGTGAATACTACTACCTATTCTTCTCTGTTGCTGGTTTTGATCTTAATGGTGGCTACAACATCCGTGTTGCTCGCTCAAAAGCACCGGATGGCCCTTATCTAGATAACGCAGGTAATGACATTGCAGCTATCGGCGGTCTGGAGGTCGGCGAAAAACTAATGGGCGGCTTTGAGTACACGCAAGAACTTGGCGAAACAGCACCAGCATGGGGCTACCAATCACCGGGCCATAACTCTGCTTACTACGATGAAGCGACTGGTCGTCATATCTTAATTACGCATACGCGTTTTCCACAAACATCGACTGAGTTCCCAACCATTTCAGAAGCGCACCAAGTTCGCGTACATGAAATGTTCATTAACTCATTAGGTTGGCCTATGGCTTCTCCACAACGTTATGTGCCGCTTGAAGGCGACAACATGGTTGTGGCAGATGAGCTTTACGGCTATTACAAATTTATCAACCATGGCAATGATGTAAATACAGATGCTATTCGCTCAATGCATATTGCTTTAAACGAAGATCACTCAGTAACCGGTGATGATCCAGGTATCTGGTACATGATTGATGACTCAAATATTAAACTTGAGTTAGATTCTGGTACTTACTTTGGCGTGGCTAAATGGCAATGGGATGATGCAACTAAAGCAATGGCTGTCACTGTATCAGCTACATCAAGCGAAGGCGCTACCATTTGGGCAAGTAAACGTGATGAAATTACGGATACTGCAAACGTGCTGGGCACTGTTCAAGAAGCACTTGATATCAAAACTGAATTATCAATTGCTGACGAAGGCTACTCATTACCAACCAAAGGTAAAGACGGTGCTGCAATTAACTGGGAAAGCAGTGATGAATACTACATCACCAGTGAAGGCTCAGTATTCATTCCAACGCCAGATCGCGGTGATAAAGCGGTTACTTTAACTGCTAATATCTCTTTAAACGGCGAGAGCGCAACCAAGACATTTAATGTAAATTTAGAAGCGCGACCAGAGTTTAAAAATGCGATTGCACACTATGCATTCGAAGATTCGCTAAGTGATGGTTTAGGTAACCTTGATGATGCGGGCGTAACAGATAATAACATGTTAAATGTGGGTGCTGGTACAGCTGCATACGCAGAAGGTCAAACAGGTAAAGCATTTAACTTTGACGGTGCAACGGGCGTACGTTTACCTGATGAGTTAATAACAGGCGATGAGTACACTATTTCGTATTGGTTTAAGCCAACTGTACTAACTAACTTTACGCCTACATTCTTCGCATCAACGTCTGATGCACGTTGGATGAGCTTGATCCCAGGTAGTACACACTTTACGTCAACACCAATGCTATGGAGCCGTTATTTAGCTGATGATGGCACTGATATGTGGAACCAAATCATTTCTGACTCACCAGCAGTAATGGATTGGAATCATATTGCCATCACTTATGCTAATGGCACTGCAACACTTTATCGTGATGGTGTACGTGCAGGTTCGATGCCTCGCCCTGACTTCTTTAGCGAACAAACAGGTAACTTTGCCCTTGGTGTGAACTACGGTTGGGACTTACCTTTCCAAGGTCAAATTGATGAATTCATCGTTTATGACTACGCGCTAAACGGCCTAGATATTAATGGTGCGGCTATCAATAACCTGACAGATCCGACTAAATTTGAGAGCTTCATTACTGATGCGCTTGATTTAGGTGATGTATCGGCAGTACGTGAAAGCTTTGAGTTACCGCGTGTAGGTCCATTTGTATCTGGTATTAGCTGGACGTCAAACAACGAAGAGTACTTAAAACCGGTTAATGGCACAGCTGTTGTTACTCAACCTAGCGCCTCTGCTGGCGACCAAGTAGTGACATTAACTGCAACTATTAAGTACAAAGACTTTACTGATACTAAGTCATTCGATGTAACCTTAAAATCACTTGCACCTGCTGAATACAGCTTCGAAGGTGACCTAAGTGCATTAAACGGTGCGTATGCAGCGGGTAAACCAACGGGTGGTTTCATCAACAATACTGGCGGTAGCGTAAGCTATGTTGACGGTGTAATTGGTCAAGCAGTATTCCTGGAAGGTTCAGGTGTTCGTCTACCGGATAACTTAATCACCACTAATGACTACTCTGTGTCTATGTGGCTTAAACCAGAAAGCTTCACAGATTACACAACAGCATTCTTTGCCGGTGCAAGTGCAAACGCATGGTTAAGTTATGTACCATCGATGGCAGGCTCAGCGCTAACGCGTTTATGGGCAAATAACGGTGCCTTCTTCGATAATGCAGAACTAGATAGCCGTATTCCAGCAAAAGAATGGACACATGTTGCTTTCACTGTTGATGGTACGAACGGTGATGTGTTGAAGATGTATGTTAACGGCGAATTACAGCTAGAAACCGATGGCTTCCCGCGTGTATTCACGGTTCCTGGTGAAACAAATGAGTTTGCACTCGGTGTTAACTACTGGGATACACCTTATAACGGTGCTATCGATGAACTGAAAATTTTCAACGGTGCGATTAGCGCTGAAGAAATAAAAGCACTCTTTGATGCAGCAGCTGCACAAGAGTAACAAAGTGAGGTGAGCTGCCTCACCTCAACTATTTGTTGTCTGGAAAGGCCGGGTGAAAACCCGGCTTTTTTCTAAAGCTTTAGTACCTTTTGCCGATACATAGCTATCTTTACCTTTTAACTCAATTATTATGGCTATTAACTCATTATCAAGTGCGTTAACTATCTCAAATGCAGATAAAGCAAGCAGTAATACCAACTCCAAAGTCGGCTACAAACTCAGCAGCCAAGAGATGAATAAACTCTCTGGTCGTGAAGTAGAGCCCACACAAAAAGAAGAAGTATCTAGCGAACTCCCTGAGCATATCCGCAAAATGGTTGAACAACTAGAAAAGCTCAAAGAACAGCTTGAACTTGCCAAAGAGCAATTAGCCAAACTGCAAGCACTAAAAAACCAAGAAGATGAAGCGGTTAAAGTGCAAGTTGAAACACAGACCAAAATGGTTATGGAAATCCATACGCAAATAATGTCTCTTAGCCAGTCAATTAGCGACGCGCTAAAAGAAGCAGGTATAAGCGATCCCGGTGTATTGATGAGTGTGTTGGTATAAAGTTCAGACCTCTGGCTTTAAACAGTATTGATTACGACCGCTCTTTTTAGCTTCGTACAGGTTTTCGTCGGCCTTTAAGAAAAGTGTCTTCCAATCTCTTGGAGATTCAGGAACAGTCACCCCGCCAATTGAAATAGTTAAGTAGCCACAGGGTGAATCTTCATGGGGTAAATGCTCTTCGTGCAATAGGTCTATTATTCGTTTTGCCACCAACTGACAGCCTTCATAGTTAGTGTGTGGAAGAACTATGGCAAACTCCTCACCACCCCAACGTGAAATAAAATCAGTGTCGCGTGCTAATGCTCTTTTCACAGTGTTAGTAACTGATACAAGCGCTGCATCACCTGCCAAATGGCCATAACGGTCGTTATATTTTTTAAAGTAATCAATATCCAGTAATAACACAGAGACTTCGGGTGACTCATGCCTTGCACTCAGTTGATTCATCACCACTTCTAAATAGCGTCGATTAAAAACTTTCGTGAGCGAGTCAATCATTGATGCTTCTTTATGTTGCTCAAGCAAGGCACTGTATTTCAGCTCTTTTTCTACACGTTTTTGAAGAGTTACGGCACTGTAGGGTTTAGCAATAAAATCATTACATCCTGCGTCCCAAAACTTATATTCAAAGCTTGTATAATTTTCGCCCGTCAACATGATTACGGGCGTATGCTCAAACGCAGGAACACTACGAATGGTTTGACATAGGTCGATACCGTCCATACCGGGCAACCGATAATCAAATAAGAAAAGTGATACTTTTAGATCACCTAATTGCTCTAACAATGCTTCAGCTGTTGAGAAGCGGCTAACATTATATTGAGGTGATAACACTTTGTTGATAATAGTAAAATCAAGATTGCTGTCTTCAACCAAAACAACATTGCTATCAAGCGTTGCTTTACTCAGGTCTTTTTCAGCTTTTTTTTCGTAACGAATTAAGCGAACTATCCATATAAAGTTTACCCTTGCTGGTTCATCGTTGAGGGTAGTTTGCATTATCAGGGTTTTCAAGTGACGGCAAATAGCTAAGGCCCAACATTTGGGTAGTATATTTCTGGCCAAAGCCAACTTTACTCTTGTAACTCTCCCATCGCTAACTCCCTCTTACCTCCCTAAAAAGGGGCAAAATACAGTGAAAATGCGGGCTCTGAATTATCGATCAAGCAAATACGAAACTTCCTTAACCATTAAAAACACAATATTTTAAGCGCCTACTTTAAAAAATAAGCAGTGAAGAAACATAGTTTTTATATTTAAAAAACAAAAGCATATAATTTAAAATAAACCTAAACACTTCACTCTCAGTTAAAACGAGCAAAAACACAAAATAAGAAATAAGCATTAATACATCACTTCAAAAACCCTCTCATAGCACTTTTTTAGTATAGAATTTAACCAACCCAAACGTAAGATGGCTGCATCCCATGAATTAAGTAAGGTCATTCTATGCGTAACATCTTATTAGTTTCAGTAAATGGATTTACGTTTAAAGCATGTTTATTGATTACATGTTTATGGATGAGCTTTTTTGCTCAAGCAAAAGATTCAACTTCAATTGAAACAGCAAGAGCATGGCTTAAGCTTGTTGATAGCGGCGAATACTTGCAGAGTTGGCAGCAAACAGATCACATATTTCAGACAGCCACACCAGAGCCAAAATGGCGCTTGGCATTAGAGCAACTTCGTATTCCTCTTGGTCGCGTAATGTCTCGTACTTATTTTGATGTACAAGAATATTCATCACTACCCGGAATGCCTAATGGCGAATATTTAGTGGTTCAATTTCAAACAAGCTTCACCAATAAGGAGCATGCCTTAGAAACTCTGAGCCTGAGTAAAAATAGTGGCCAATGGCAGCCTTTAGGTTATTTAATTAATTAGGGGTTATGAAGGTGTAGAGGTTATGTTGGGTTTCGCTTCGCTCTACCCAACCTACCCAAAAATGAACAGAGCA
Organism: Pseudoalteromonas nanhaiensis; assembly: GCF_051235485.1. Taxonomy (NCBI): domain Bacteria; kingdom Pseudomonadati; phylum Pseudomonadota; class Gammaproteobacteria; order Alteromonadales; family Pseudoalteromonadaceae; genus Pseudoalteromonas; species Pseudoalteromonas nanhaiensis. Next base: position 125,525 of record NZ_JBPNYQ010000008.1, read on the forward strand.
AGTGCTGAGAGGTACGCCACACATAACAACCCCACCGCTCAGCTTGGAACTTTACTCTCGCTAACTTACAGTCTTCAGCCACAAAAAAAGCCACTCATAATTGAAGTGGCTTTGGTTGAGTCGATTTTTTACTTATAACTTAATTTGGTTCACGCAGATGGAACACTTGGCACTTGTTACCTAAATCAGGTTGTTGTGCGAAGTTAGTGTTTTCAGCTAAACCACAGTTACTTAAACCAAGCGCTTGTTTTGTGTAGCGGTTGATCAGCATAACACCACCGCCTTCTACCGGAGCAATACGCCACTGTGCTGTTTTCGCTGCACAAGACGCCATTTCTACGTTGGCACCTGGTACTAAGGCGTTATCAGCTACCGCAGCACAGAACTCGCTATCAGCGCTTTGTTTAAGGCTTACATAGCCTGTATCTGTTGGTGTGAAGAACCATTGCTGTGCATCTTTATGCGTAAAAGCTTGTTGCTCAACATTGGTACCTGCTTTAACCGTACCTGCCACGCTAAGTGCTTTACCACTTTGTTGACTTAATACGACAACACTACCCATTGGGCGTAATTGCCAGTCGCCACACGCTGTTGCGTCGCTTTGCTGTAAAACCGCTTGGTTTTGTGCAGCAGAACAACCTGCAACCGCTAATGGCTTGCCTGTGTAACGGTTAGTAATAGAGACATTACCATCTGTGCTTGGTGCTACTTTCCATTGCTGGCAGAAGTTATTGCGCCATGCTGCAGATTGCACTTTAGCGTTATCAGCGTCATTACAGCTTTCAAGCTCTAAGAACTTGCTGTCTTCACGGTTAGCTAAACGAACAAAGCCATCTGTTGTTGCATCAATAACCCATTGACCATTGGTGCTTGCGCACTGACGTTGTACTGCACGTGCATCTTGTGGATCAGCTGCTATGTCTAAACATAAGCCGCTTGTTGCATTCACTAATTGGTAGCGCTGACCTTGCACTCGCGTTACTAGTGGGCCGTATTCACCTGATGGCGGAGCTACTTCAACGCCTGGTGTTAATGGTTTACCAAAGCTTGGCGTGCCGTCGTCATTCCAAGTAAATTTTTGCGCACGTAATGAACGAGTCGCACTACAACCGTGCTCTACCGAATCATTACCATGATAAACTAACCAATCTTCGGTGCCGTCTGGCGATGTGAAAAAGCCGTTGTGACCTGGACCAAACACTTCCTCTGTACGCTCAAATACTGGCTTGTCGTATTTTTTCCAGCTGCTAGCTTTAAGTGGGTCGTCACCAACAAGCTCAAGCATACCTAGTTTGTAATCTGGGGTATTACAGAAGCTTGCTGAGTACGTCATAAACGTACGACCATTATGCTGTAAAATTTCAGCGCCTTCGGTTACTTTACGACCACTGATTTCCCAATCTAGCTCAGGACGCGTGATCACCGTATGCGGTGAGTTTTTCTTCAGAGTCCACGGGTTTTCCATTTCAGCAATAATATTTAATTGCTGATCGCCCTGCCATTGAGAGTAAATCACGTACAGCTTATCTTTGTATGTTAGGTAGTTACCGTCGATGTTCCATACGTTAGGCATTAATGCGCCCTTGTATTCGTATGGACCCATAGGATCGTCACCGGCACTTTCTAATACATTTAAGTGTTGGTTATCTAAAGTGCCGTCAGTACCAGCTGTGTACATCATGTACCAACGGTAGCCGTTTGGTCCTTTTAGGCGGTGGAATTCAAACGCCCAAAAGTTACAACAGCGCTCAGGGTTTGAATCAGACCAAACATTAACAGGTGTTGCATCAGCAAGGCCTGCTAGCGTTGGTGATTTACGCATCACTAACTCAGATGTCCATGTTGTTGTGGTTAGGTAATAGTTACCATCCCAGTATTCAAGCCATGGATCGGCGCCATTAGGAAAAAGTGGGTTGGTAAAAATACCATTATCTTGGATTGGCGCTTTTTCTGTGGCTGCCACGTCAGTTGTTTTAGCTGTGTTGTCTTCAGCTGTAGCCTGACAACCAGTCAGTGCACCAAACGACAAGGCAAATACGCTGGCTAAGCCAGCCTTTTGCATTGCGCTTTTAAGCTTTGTTGTTTTCACGATTGTGTTCCTTTATTTTGTACCAAATTCGTACACGATGCGTGTTGAATACACGTCACCCGGTAATAATGTTGTGCTTGGGAACGTTGGCTGATTTGGTGCATCAGGGAAATGCTGTGGTTCTAAACAAAAACCACTTCTGAAATTATGCACTAAGCCAGACGCTTGCTGAGTACTACCGTCTAAGAAGTTACCTGAATAAAACTGTACTGCAGGCTCTTCTGTGTAAACTGTTAACGTACGGCCAGAGTTTGCTTCGTAAACCGTCGCCGCTTCAATAAGTTCATTACTTGGCGTGTCTTTAAGCACAAAGTTATGGTCATAACCTTTACCTAGTTTCAGTTGTTCGTTGCTAGCTTTGATGTCTTGACCAATTGCTTTAGCAGTACGGAAGTCAAACGGTGTGCCTGCAACATCCATCAACTCACCCGTTGGGATCAAGCCGCCATCCACAGGGGTAATTGCTTTTGAGTTAATTTGCATTTGGTGATCAAGAATGTCGCCTTTACCTGCTAGGTTGAAGTAGCTGTGTTGCGTCATATTGATGATGGTAGGCTTACTTGTTGTAGCAATAAACTGCATATCTAACGTGTTGTTATTGGTTAGCGTGTAAGTTACTTCAGTCGTCACTTCACCCGGGTAACCTTGGTCACCATCAGGGCTCACTAAGCTTAAGGTAACACCAGCACTGTTTTGCGTCGTGAACGGTGTCATGTTCCATACTTTCTTATCGAAACCTTGCACACCACCATGTAAGTGGTTGTCACCATCGTTAGTTGCTAATTGGTATTCAGTGCCATTTAAGGTGAATTTACCGTTTGCGATACGGTTACCAAAACGCCCGATGATTGCACCGTAGTAAGTTGTCGCTTTTGTGTACGCTTCTAGGTTATCTAAACCCAGTACAATATTACCCATTTCGCCTTTTGCATCTGGCGTTTCAATACGCGTGATAATGCCGCCGTAGTTGATCACATCAACGCTAATACCATTGCTGTTAGTCAGCGTTACTTGATTAACTGGGGTCTGATCAGCAAGTACGCCATAGGCCGTCATTGATGCTGAAGGGGAAGTAGTCATATTGTCTCCTTGATGAGCACAAGCTGGTGTAAGGGCAATTCCACATGTCACCAACAATGCATAAAGCCCGCGCGACTTTTTCGTGTTCGAACTGGCTGTTTGATGAGTTGTTTTTAAACCTTGGAAAACACATTGCAATGACATATGAATAACCTTTTTGTAATTGTATTTATAGTTTTATAATACAAATACAGGTGTCATTGCAAATTTAATCGCTAAAGTTGGATTTTGCCGTCTTTCACCATGATGCAATCCATCCCCGCACTTTTGGCCGCTTGGTAACCAATTTGCGTGTCTTCGAACACTACGCATTTACTTGGTTCAACACCTAAAAGCTCTGCTACTTTTAAGAATGTTTCAGGATTTGGCTTACCTTTACTTACATCACTTGCAGTCACTAACGCGCCAATTTTATTAATTAAATTAGTATCTGTTAGATGAGCAATTGCATGTTCGCGGTCAGCGCCTGTGCCCACGCCCATAGGTAATACACCATGGTATTTCTCAAGTACAGCAACGGTTTCGTCAATCACCTGTGGATGGTGCTGTAAATCAACCCAAAACTGGTGTTTATCTTTTGCCACAACCAAAGGGTCATGATCTAAACCAAATTTTTCGTTAAGCATTTCAATTGTTTTAACGGTCGGAATGCCGCCTAAGCTATACATGTAGTCGTAATCGAATGGATACCCATAGGCTTCGCAAGCTTTCTGCCATGCCTGTAAGTGACTGCCCATTGAGTCAATTAAGGTGCCATCCATATCAAAAATAATGCCTTGGTAGGCGCTTAAATCGATCATATCTATTCCTAAAAAGTTTAGCTTCACAATAGCATAAGCCAGCGAAGAGCGTGGCTCATCACTGGCTTAATCGACAACAAAATTTGGGGTGAACGTGCTCACACACAGCACGTTCTAGTACATAAAGTACTAATTCTTACAGGCCACGTTTTAGCATGTAGTAAGCTGCGTTATGACGAAGCTCTGTTTTGAAACCACGGATCGTCGTATCGTTATCGATGATCATCGTTTCAACGCCAGCCATTTCAGCAAAATCGATAATCATATCGGTTGTTACTGCTTGGCTGTATGCAGTGTGGTGTGCACCACCGGCGTGGATCCATGCAGCTGATGCTACAGATAGATTTGGTTTTGGTTCCCAAAGCGCTGAAGCAACAGGTAAGTGAGGTAAATCAGCTGGCGGAGCCACTGTGTCTACTTCGTTAATTAGAATACGGAAACGGTTACCCATATCAATTGGTGATACGTTGATTGCAGCACCCGGTTTTGCAGTAAACAATAAACGACCTACATCACATTTAACACCGATAGTGTGCTGGTGAACTTCAAGACGTGGTTTTTGTGCTGCAATTGAAGGACACACTTCTAACATGTGCGCGCCAAGTACTTGGTCAGTCTCACCCATGTTGTAAGTGTAATCTTCCATGAATGAACAACCGCCCTCACGGCCTTCACCCATTACTTTCATGATGCGAACCATAGCAGCTGTTTTCCAGTCACCCTCACCACCGTAACCATAGCCTTTCGACATTAGGCGCTGTGTAGCAAGACCTGGAAGACCAGAAAGACCTGATAAGTCTTCAAAACAGTTAGTGAATGCTTTAAAGCCGCCTTTCTCTAAGAAGCGCTCCATACCAAGCTCTAAACGTGCTTCGTTGCGTAGCATTTTCACTGCGTAATCGTCTTGTAGAGTTTCGTCAGCAATTACGTAGTCTTGCTTATAAAGCTCTAATTGTGCATCGATTTCGTCTTCTGTGATTGTATCAACCACTTTTACAAGCTCAGCGACACCAAACGCATGTACTTCATAACCAAAAGTAATTTGCGCTGAAACTTTGTTACCTTCAGTAACCGCAACTTGACGCATATTGTCGCCAAAACGCGCAACTTTAAGTGTTTGGCTTTCTGCCCAACCTTTTGCCGCACGACACCAGTCATCTAACTGCTGTTGTACGTCAGCGCGTTGCCAGTGACCTGCAACAACTTTACGCTCTTTACGCATTACAGTACCGATGAAACCGAACTCACGGTCACCATGTGCACTTTGGTGCGTATTCATGTAGTTCATGTTGATGTCAGACCAAGGAAGGGCTGCATTGAACTGAGTATGAAGGTGTAACCAAGGCTTACGTAATTCGCTTAGGCCAGCAATCCACATTTTCGCAGGTGAGAAAGTGTGCATCCATAAAACTAAACCAACACAGTTAGGATCCGTATTTGCCGCTTGGCAAACAGCGTGAATTTCTTCAGGTGACTTAACGGTAGGCTTACATACCAAGTTTACTGGTAGATTAGCTTCGCTGTTTAAGCCCGCTACAATTGCTTCGCTGTCTTTGGCAACCGTTTCTAACACCTTAGGACCATAAAGATGTTGTGAGCCGGTAACAAACCAGACTTCTTTCGTCATCGTCGTCATGTTAATAATCCTCTAAATTCTTGCTATTTGCTCTGACCGTAATACGCGTTTTTACCGTGCTTACGTAGATAATGTTTATCCATCACTGCTTTTTTAAGTTCAGCTGCGTGTGGATCTAAAGTGCGTGTTAAATACGCCATGCGTGCAATCTCTTCGAGTAGCGCGGCATGGTATACAGACTGAGCGGCATCTTTACCCCACGTGAAAGGCGCATGACCCGCAACAATCACCATAGGTGCAGCTTTCGGATCGCGGTCTTGATACGCATCAGTAATTTGAATACCGGTTTCTAATTCATAATCGCCATTCACTTGCTCATCGGTTAGCTCACGAGTACAGGTGATGTCACCGTGTACATAGTCAGCGTGAGTTGTGCCAAGGCAAGGAATGCTTTGTTTTGCTTGCGCCCATGCAGTTGCATAGGTCGAATGCGTGTGTGTTACACCGCCAATTGAATCAAAGTGGCGATATAAATGAACATGTGTTTTTGTGTCAGAAGACGGACGCATAGACCCTTCAACAATGTTGTTTTCAAGGTCAACGATCACCATGTCGTCGGCTTTCATTTGGTCGTACGATACACCACTTGGTTTAATCGCAATCACACCTCTGTCGCGGTCGATTTGCGATACATTACCAAAGGTATAAATTACTAAGCCACGACGTTGCAGCTCCATGTTCGCTTCATAGACTTCACGTTTTAGTTCAGTAAAACTCATGCTTTGTCTCCGTTTACATAGCTTGCAAGTGCTTGGTAGTTGGCATAAAGCTCGTCATACACAGCAACGCGCTCAGGGTTTGGTAAATACTGATGACATACAGACGACGCCATAACTTTTTGAGCATCTGCCACTGTTGCGTGCTCACCCGCAGCAACCGCAGCCATAATTGCCGCACCCAATGCACAGCTTTGCTCACTTTCTAAAACGTCGATTGGGCAGTTCCAAACATCAGCGCAGGTTTGCATTACGTAGTCTGATTTTTTAGAGATACCGCCGATAACAACCACTGACTCGATTGGTACGCCTTCGCTACGGAAACGCTCAGTGATAGCACGTGCGCCAAAGGCAGTTGCTTCAACAAGTGCTTTGAAGAACTTAGGTGCATCAGTGCCCATTTTTAAGCCTGTTAATGCCATGGCAACGCTTTGGTCAGCATCTGGCGTACGACGACCATTTACCCAATCAAGCGCCGTTACATCGTTGCTTGTTACAGGCAGTGCTGCCGCAGCTTTTGATAGATCAACTAAGATTGAATCTTCTAACTTGTTAACTAACGCTTGTTCAGCGTCAGATAGATTTGTAAGTTGGCGAGTTGGCCAAAGTACTAGGTTTTTGAACCATGCGTATAAATCACCAAACGCAGATTGACCGGCTTCTAAGCCAATTAACCCAGGGATTACTGAGCCATCAACTTGACCACAAATACCTTTAACGCAAGTATCACCTAGTTGTTCTTTAGACGTTACTGTGATGTCACAGGTTGAAGTACCCATTACTTTAGTTAGAACGCCAGGACGAACATTGGCTGCTACTGCGCCCATGTGACAGTCAAATGCACCGTAACCAATCACGATACCTTGTGGTAAACCTAGCTTCTCGGCCCACTCAGCAGTTAAGTTGCCAGCAACTTGGTCGCTTGGCTCTGTAGTTGCATTTAACGTATCAACAACACCATCTAATAGTGGATCGATATTGCTGAAGAAACTATTTGGTGGGAAACCGCCCCACTGCTCGTTCCACATTTGTTTGTGGCCCGTTGCACAACGACCTAGCTTTAATGCTTCAGGGTGTGTTGTGCCGCACATTAGCGCGGTCATCCAATCGCAGTGCTCAACCCATGAATAAGTGGCTGCTTTAACACTGCTATCAACGCGGAAAATATGTAATGCTTTGGCCCAGTACCACTCAGAAGAGTAGATACCGCCCATGTGTGAAAGGTAGTTCACATCGTTGTTAGTTGCAGCTTCAGTGATTTCATTTGCTTCTTTAATAGACGTGTGGTCTTTCCACAAAATGAACATCGCATTTGGGTTTTCTGCAAATTCTTCAGTTAATGCCAGTGGTGTACCTTGGCTATTAATTGCTACAGGTGTTGAGCCTGTCGTATCAAAGCTCATACCCACTACTTTGTCTGCAGTACCTGCTGGAACTTGTGACCAAAGACCATTTACTACTTCTACAAGGCTATCAATATAGTCTTGTGGATGCTGACGAAACTGATCCTTACTTGGGTCACAATATAAGCCTTGTGCCCAGCGCGGGTAGTTTACTAAATGGCTGGCAAGTTCTTCACCAGTCGCAACATCAACGAGTAATGCTCTTACCGAGTCTGACCCGTAGTCTAATCCCAACGTATAACGAGACATAATTACCTTTCACTAATTGCTTACTAACATTGTTAGTCATTATCTTTATTTATATGATAATATCAACAATACCAGATTGTAAAGGTATTATAAAAATATTATTAACAGGATTATTTGCTGCTGACGGGCGATTTATTGCGCAGTTTTTCTGGATGATTAGATTGTTTTTTCAGCACAAATAATAGGTTAAAGCCACTACATTAACTTTTGTATGATAAGAATGGGATAGCTATGTCTAGTCAATTAGAACAACTTAAAGCAGTGACAACCGTTGTTGCTGACACGGGTGATTTTGAAGCAATCAACGAATATAAACCGCAAGATGCAACAACAAACCCATCACTAATCTTAAACGCGATTCAAATTGAGAAATATCGCCCACTTGCTGCCGAAGCCGTATCATGGGCAAAAGCACAAAGCAGTGACGCAGCTGAAGTTGTAACAAAAGCAGCCGACAAGCTAGCGGTATTAATTGGCTCTAAATTAATGGAGCAAGTGCCAGGTTTAGTTTCAACAGAAGTGGATGCGCGTTTATCATTTGATACTCAAGCAACTGTTGATAAAGCACTTGAGCTTGTTGCTTTATATAAAGAGCAAGGTATCGACACATCGCGCGTGTTAATCAAAATTGCTTCAACATGGGAAGGTATTCAAGCAGCTAAGGTACTTGAAGCGCAAGGTATCCGTTGTAACCTAACGCTGGTATTTGCATTTGCTCAAGCACGCGCTTGTGCCGAAGTAGGTGCTTACCTAATTTCACCATTCGTTGGTCGTATTCTTGACTGGTACAAAGCACAAGATGCAAGCGCTGATTTCGACGGTGCTAACGATCCGGGCGTTAAGTCAGTAACGCATATCTACAACTACTTCAAAAAGCACGGCTACGACACGATTGTAATGGGCGCAAGCTTCCGTAACATCGGTGAAATCCAAGAATTAGCAGGTTGTGACCGTTTAACTATAAGCCCTAAGTTACTTGCTGAACTAGCTGCAACTGACGCACCATTAACTCAAAAACTATTACCAGCAACAGAAAAAGCAGAAGCGCCAGCAGCAATGACTGAGCAAGCTTTCCGCTGGGAAATGAATGAAGATGCCATGGCTACTGAAAAGCTAAGCCAAGGTATTCGTCAGTTCGCAATTGACCAAGAAAAACTAGAGTCAATCTTAAGCGAATTAGTTTAAACCGATTGTTTAAGCAGCAAAAAGCCCGCAAACCAAAGTTTGCGGGCTTTTTTATTGCCTGCCTTTTAGTAAAAGCAGGCTTATCGTGTTGCGATTACGATAATTTTTTACCAGTCACATTATTCAGCAAGTAATGCGTTTGCTTTTGCAACTAGATTTGCCACTGTGAAACCAAAATGCTCAAGCAATACCGCGCCTGGCGCTGACTCACCAAATGTGTCCATGCCTAGTACATCACCATCTTGGCCAACATACTTGAACCAGAAGTCACGGTGTGCAGCTTCAACAGCAATCTTTGGTGTACCCGCTGGTAGCACGCTTTGACGATATGCTTTATCTTGGCTATCAAACTGATTCGTTGATGGCATAGATACCACGCGAACTTGCTTGCCTTGTGCTTTTAGCTCAGCAGCAGCATTCACAGCTAACTCTACCTCAGAACCCGTTGCAATAAGGATAAGCTCTGCAGCTTGTTCGCTATCAACAAGTACATAACCCCCTTTTGCAATGTCAGCAACTTGCTGTGCATCACGTGCCATTGCTTTGGTACCCTGACGGCTGAAGATAAGTGAACTTGGGCCTGTCTCTTTTAATAACGATTGACGCCAAGCTACTGCTGTTTCAGTTTCATCACACGGACGCCATGCAGTCATATTTGGTGTCATACGAAGGTTAGCGATTTGCTCGATTGGTTGGTGAGTAGGACCATCTTCACCTTGACCGATTGAGTCATGGGTATACACAAAAATGCTTTGCGCTTTCATTAATGCTGCCATACGTACTGCATTACGTGCGTATTCCATAAACATTAAGAAAGTTGCGCCAAATGGAATGAAGCCACCATGTAATGCAATACCATTCATGATTGCGCTCATACCAAACTCACGTACGCCATAGAATACGTAGTTACCATCAGCTGCATCTTGTAAACCTTTTGCTTCTGGCCATAAGGTTAAGTTAGAACCGGCAAGGTCAGCAGAGCCACCCATCAATTCTGGAAGCTGGTTAGCAAAGAAGGTGATCGCATTTTGTGATGCTTTACGTGTCGCAATGTTTTGCATGTCGGCTTGGCATTTAGCAATGTACTCATCAGCTAATTCAGCGAAGTTAGCTGGTAATGCTTTTTCAAGAACACGACGTGTATATTCTTTTGCAAGTTCAGGGTGTGCTTTGCTATAAGCTGCAAATTTTTGCTGCCATGCAACTTCAAGCTCTTGGCCTTTCGCTTGATTATTCCACTCGTTATAAACTTCTTGTGGAACTTCAAATGCAGGGTGCGGCCAGTTTAGCTGCTCACGTACTGCAACGATTTCGTCGTGACCCAGTGGTGCACCGTGACAGTCGTGGCTGCCTGATTTGTTTGGTGAGCCAAAACCAATCACTGTTTTACAACAGATTAGTGTTGGTTGCGTCGTGTTGCTTTGTGCCGCTTCGATTGCACCCGCAATTGCATTCATATCGTGACCATCAACATCACGGATAACTTGCCAACCGTAAGCTTCAAAACGTGCAGGTGTATCGTCGGTGAACCAACCTTCTACTTCACCATCGATAGAGATGCCATTGTCATCCCAAAATGCGATTAGCTTGCCTAGACCTAACGTGCCTGCCAGCGAACATGCTTCGTGCGAGATACCTTCCATTAAACAGCCATCACCCATGAAGCAGTAAGTGAAGTGATCAACAATATCAAACTTTGGCTTATTGAATTGCGCTGCTAAGGTTTTTTCAGCGATTGCCATACCCACTGCGTTAGCAATACCAGAACCTAATGGGCCCGTAGTTGTTTCAACACCCGGAGTATAACCATATTCTGGGTGACCCGGTGTTTTTGAGTGAAGCTGACGGAATTGCTTAATATCTTCGATGCTTACGTCATAACCGCTTAGGTGTAACAATGCATATTGAAGCATTGAACCATGGCCATTTGATAACACAAAGCGGTCACGGTTAGACCAGTCTGGGTTTAATGGGTTATGGCGGTGAAAGTTTTGCCACAATACCGCTGCAATATCAGCCATACCCATAGGCGCACCTGGGTGGCCAGAGTTAGCTTGTTGAACGGCATCGACAGCAAGTATGCGAATAGCATTTGCAGATTGAGAACTAGGCAGAGTCATCTTATTAGTTTCCTGTTAATATTATAATATAATTAATATCGCAAAAACTCACCCAAATAGCAACTTAATAAACCGCCAGCCCCCGTATAAACGGGAGCTAGCAACCTATTATTTGTTAATTATAAATACTTTAACCAAGGCTTATTAGCCTTACGCTTGTATTCACTAAACTTCTTGGTTGGCCAATAAAGCCCTACTGCCAACAACAAAGTAATAAACCAAATACCTGATATATCACTGACTCCTAAGTATTGCCCTTGATTTGCCCCCCAGATCAGCATGCCTATTTGATACATAAATAGCAGTACATACAGGTGGAAAATATAAAAGAACATAGGCACAGAGCCATACACTCTCAGCGCATTCGTAAAGCGGTTAAGTGGTCTTTCAAATAACCATAAGCCAACAAACATGCCTGCTAACGTGATCAGCAAAAAGCTCAGTGACGGTGGGTACTTAGTCACGTTAAACACCGACATCATGGTTTCGGTTGTGGTGCTAAACGTTTGCCACGGCAAGGTTTCACCATAAATATTAAAACCACGCAGCAGCGCAAATAACCCCACACATAACAGCGCTAACAGCAGCAATGCTCGTTTACGCGAATCTGCCGCTTGAGTGTGCGCATATAAAGGGCCTGCACAGTAACCCAATAAAATTACGCCAATCCAAGGCAGCACTGGGTAGCTAATTTTGACGTCGATTAAACCGCCTTGTGATAGATAGCCTCGGTCATGCAAAATCGTCCACAGCGAGTAGCCAAACTCATCGGGCGTAAAGCTGATTGGAGTCAGTAAGTTGTGACCAAATACAATAACTAAACCAAGCACCAGCAATAGGTTGCGTGGCAGCTTAATCAATGCTGCTAACACCAGCATACAAAGGCCAATCGCCCACATCACTTGCAGCCATATTGTGTGGTAGTAACCCATCCACGAAAAGCAAATCAGGGTCACTTCGAGGGCGATTAAAAATAGCCCTCGCTTGATTAAAAAGCTTCGAGCCGAGCGCGCCACACCACTTGCTGGGTGGCTATAAAGCCACGCCGACAAACCGGTTAAAAAGATAAAGGTTGGCGCACAAAAGTGCGCAGCAAAGCGGCTCCAAAAAAGCCCCGGCGTAGTTGTATCAACTACCATGGGATCGGCCACCTGCATGTGCAAGAAAAACCGCTCTCGCACGTGATCAAGTAACATCAGCAGAATAACGACACCACGCATGATGTCGATACTGTGAATACGGCTTTTAACTTGCTCAGAAGTCATAGCTTAAACCTAATTTGAATTGTGTTGGCGCACCCGGGTAGGCCCACAATGCATTGTAAGAGCTGGCGATATACTGCTCATCAAACACGTTATCAACATTCAGTGACACCGTTGCACGTTCAGTCGCTCGCCATTTAGCAAATAAACCAACGGTTTGATAGCTAGGTAATCGGAAGGTTAAATCAGCTGGGTCGCCTAAACGGTCAGACACATATTGATAATGACCGCCAATCTTTATGTCTTGTGCGAATAAATTTAGATCATGGTTTAAGCCAATCGAAAGATTATTCTTTGGTACGTTCACAAGTGGGCTACCTTTAGGAATTGGCACTAACCAGTCAACATTTAGACTGTCTGTTGCAGTCTCGGCATCAACATAGGCATAAGATAGGTTGTACTCGGTATTGTCACCCAATGAACCTGTTAAATCTAACTCAAAACCTGTGCTATTTGCTTTACCTACAGGTGTTGAGTAACCCACATTTACTGGATCTGCCACCAGCATGTTGCTCTTGCTTGCATCAAAATAAGCAAGCGTACCGCTGATATTGGCGTAACTAAACTTAACACCCACTTCAAACGAGTCATTTTCTTCAAAACCAAATGGCTTACCTTCGGCATCGGTGCCACTCAGTGGTAAAAAGCCTTCTGAATAGCTTGAGTAAAGGTTAATGTCGTCATTAAGTGCGTAAACCACACCAAAACGTGGACTAATGCGGTTTTCTTTGCTGTTTGATGCCACACCAGACTTAGTTTCAAAAATATCTTGTTCAATTTCATCAAAACGCAGACCTAACATCACTTTTAAGTTATCGGTTAGATCTAGTTGGTCTTGCAGGTAAATACCGTACGCATTTTGCTGTTCGTTATTTTCGTACTGCATGCCCACTTCAGGGCCTTCAGTAGTGCTGTACTCTGGATCATAAATATCAATGGTGTAAGTGCCATTACCACCACGGTAGCGATAAAGCCCAGTGCGCAGCTCATAGTCGTAACCGTCAACACCAATCAATACATGGTTAGTAATACCGGCAACATCAAAGTGACCGCTTAATTCAAAACGCAGCGATAAATCATCAGACTCATAGTCACGGTATCTGTGCTGGCGAGTTAAAGTTCTGCCATCATCAAATAATGACTGACGCGATGGTGAAAGCTCAGCATCTGACGAATAACCCGTTAACGTTGCAGTACGGTAACTAGCACCTAATAACAAGCTCCAATCTTGGTTAAGGTCGTTGCTGTAATTTAATTGATGGCCGCGTGAGTGCACTTTGGTTGGTGCATCATTTGGGTTACCTAAAAAGCGTGACTCAGGTACGGTATCAAAATCACCATTTAACACCACAATACCGCGGTCATACATTTGCTGTTGGTCAACATACTCAAACTCATAGGTCAGCGATGAGTTATCGTTGATTTGATAATAAAGCGAAGGCGTAATCACGAATTTGTCGTGGTGCACATAATCTCTAAAGCTGTCGCTATCTTGCCATGCACCATTGATTCTAAATGCTAAATCATCGCTTAGACCATTAGTGTAATCACCTTGAATACGCTTGTGATCATCGCTACCTAACTCGGCTTGAAGTTGCCCTTGCTGATAAAACTGTGGCTTTTTAGTAATAATGTTTACTGTGCCACCCGGCTCCGAGCGACCATAAAGAGCTGAGCCCGGCCCTTTTAATACTTCGATGTATTCAATATTTGATACATCACGCGGGCCTGCAAAACCGCGACCACCACTAAAGCCATTAACTAAATATCCAGACGGCATATTTTCGTTACCCGACAAACCACGTATTGAGTAGCTATCCCACAGCGCCCCGCCATTATTTTTACGGCTGATACTGGCAGAAAAATCCAGTGCGTCACGAAACTTAGTGATACCGTTATCGGTGAGCATGTCTTTACTTAATGTGGTGATCGACTGTGGTAAATCTTTTGCTGGAATATCACCACGGAACGCTTGTTTATGCTCAATGGTGATCGTTTCTATATCGCTGTTATCAGCTGCATATGTATTCGCTGCAAACGCCGCAGCTAAGGCTAAACTAAGAGTTGAGTACTTCATAAGGCTTAATTGTAGAAATTGATAGATATGTTTTGTTATAAAATAACACAAATGAATAGATTGATATAGTATAACAAATCACTTTGTTCCGAATTTTTACCTATCTTTTTTTGTTTACATAATGCAAGTTCACCTCTAGTATCAAAAATGAATAAAAAACAATCAAGTTAGGGAAAACTATGAATAAAATTATTTTTTCATTCTCACTTATCTGTTTATCAGCAAGCACGTTTGCAAACCCAGACTTATCTCGTAAATTTCCATTTGTAGATATTCAAGCGCAAGTTCTCGATACCACTACGAATACGCCTAGTTGGCAACGGCTGCCACCAATGACTCATGTACAGTACCCAACGGGACTGCTAAATCGACAAGGCAGTGGCTGTGCAATTGTCAACTTTCAGGTAACACCAGAAGGCAACGTAAAAAACCTTAATATCGAAAACTCAGCACCTAAGCGTTTTAGTAAAGAGGTTAGAAAGGCAGCAAGACAAATAGTGAGAGACTGGCATTGGCCTGAGCGCACCGATGAACAGGTGATTGAGTTAACCATGCGTTTTGACTACTGCTTAACACACGACTTCGATAAAAAGAGTGAAGCCGTAGCCATGTGTGTTGAACATTCAGAACAAGCCTGCGAGTAAACAATAAATTTGCCATTTAGATACTTGAGCCAATGCCAGGTATTGCCTACAATGGCGCACAATTTATTCAATGCAGATCGCAACTATGACTGATACACAAAAACCAGAATTACCAAACCAACTTTCTATCAACCCACGTAGTAAATTTTATGTGGAAGAAGTTTTCGAGCATGAAATTGGTGTAAAACTTAACGGCAAAGAGCGTTTTGACGTTGAAGAATATAATATCAGCGAAGGCTGGATCAAAATCGCTTCTCCAAAAGCGCTAGATCGCCGCGGCCAACCTTTACTATTAAAAGTAAAAGGCACTGTAGAAGTATTCTACAAGTAATGATTTGTCGGCTAAAGCCTGCTTTAGCCGACACTCCCCTAAATACATAGCCCCATTCCATCATTTGATTTTTCGACACATTTTGTAACACTGCGTTCATCGCAACTGCATCGCTATTTAAAACTGAATTGTTATGATGTAACAGTTCCCAGAATAGGATGTAATCCCATGAAAAAACTAACAACGTTGGCACTGGCCATGGCTGCGACACTGGCACCTTGGGCATCAGCTTACGAAACAAAAGACACGCGCTTATTGCGCTTTCCAGATATTCATAATCAAAATGTTACCTTTGTGTACGGTGGTGATATTTACATTGCTAATACGCAAACAGGCGATAGCAAACGCTTAACCGACCATATTGGCTTTGAAACCTTCCCGAAGTTTTCACCTGACGGTAAACGCATTGCGTTTGCAGCCGAATACAATGGCAGCCGTCAAATTTATGTAATTAAC
The DNA here is from genome assembly GCF_051235485.1 of Pseudoalteromonas nanhaiensis. Classification (NCBI taxonomy): domain Bacteria; kingdom Pseudomonadati; phylum Pseudomonadota; class Gammaproteobacteria; order Alteromonadales; family Pseudoalteromonadaceae; genus Pseudoalteromonas; species Pseudoalteromonas nanhaiensis. The sequence continues at coordinate 141,573 of NZ_JBPNYQ010000008.1, forward strand.
AGCGATGGTTCTGGCTTAAAACAACTCACTTACTACAACGATGTTGGCCCAATGCCACCACGCGGTGGTTTTGATTATCGTGTTCTCGATTGGACACCTGATGGCAAAAATGTGGTATTTCGTGCTAACCGCACACCGTGGGGTAAACGTATGGGTCGTCCATACATGGTGCCTGCTGACGGAGGCCTTGAGCAGCCTCTGGCTATTCCAGAAACCGGCGGCGGTATGCTTTCGCCAGATGGTAGTAAATATGTTTACACGCCAATTGACCGAGAGTTTCGTACTTGGAAGCGTACCCGTGGCGGTCGTGCACAAGATGTCTGGGTTTACGATCTAAAAAACAATACCTCAGAGCAGCTAACTAGTAACCGCGCAACCGATCAGCAACCAACCTGGGTTGGCGACAACATTTACTTTGTGTCTGACCGTGATTACACCCTTAACCTGTATCAATACCAAAAAGGTGCTGAGCCTAAGAAGCTAACCAACCATAAAGACTTTGACGTACTGTGGCCATCGGCTGGCCCAAATGCTGTTGTTTATGAAAATGGTGGTTACCTTTATCGCTTTGACCCAAAAACTCAAAAAAGCACTAAGCTGAGCATTAACATTGCTGGTGTGCGTCAATACGCAATGCCGTACACAAAAAATGTGAGTGACTTTATCGATTCAATGTCGATTTCTCATGATGGTAAGCGTGCACTCTTTACTGCCCGCGGTGAGCTATTTAGCGTGCCAGTTAAACAAGGTCCAACACGTAACTTATCTTACACAGCCAAAGGCCGCGAGATTGACGCAAGCTGGTCGCCAAATGGTCGTTATATTGCTTATATGAGCGATGAAAGCGGCGAATACGAAATTTACTTAAAAGATCGCAGCGACAACAATGCCACTAAGCAGCTAACCAGCAACGGCACTATTTGGCGCTTTACACCAATTTGGTCACCTGATAGCTCAAAACTGTTATTTGCAGATAAGAACCACACACTCTGGTGGATAGACGCAAAATCGGGTAAACAGCACAAAATTGATACCAGCATCTACGATGAAGAAGGTATTCGCCAGTATACTTGGTCGCCAAATAGCGAAGACATTGTGTATGTAAAAAACAATGAAAACCGCTATGCCTCGCTGTGGCACTACAATATTGATAAAAAGAAAGTGACTCGCTTAACGGATGAAATGACCAATGAGCAAAACCCAACTTTCTCTCCTGATGGTCAATACCTGTACTTCAGCTCTGAGCGCGACTTTAACTTAGCCTTTAGCAGCTACGAGTTTGACTACATGTTTAATCGTGCAACGCGTATTTATGCCGCTGCCGTAAATGACAGTATCAAACCACTTATCGCAATACAAAGTGATGAAACAGCGATCGTCAGCGATAAACAAAAAGATGACGATAAGAAAAACAGTAATACCCTGCAAAGCAGCGACTTTATGCAGCGTGTAACCGCTTTAAATGCACCGGCTGGGGATTATCGCAGTTTAACGGCTGTAAAAGATGGTGTGCTAACACTGGCTAATGGCGGCCTACAATTAATAGGCACAGCTCACGACAGCGAGCTTGAAACTGTGGCTAAAGGGGTAAGCAGCTATACTATTTCGAGCAACGGTGAACACCTGTTAGTGCATGCGGGTAACGATTACAGCTTAATTGAACCAAAAGCAAAACAAGACCTAGCAGCGAATAAGCTAGATCTTAGTAACATGAACTTAAAAATTGAGCCACAAATCGAATGGCAGCAAATGTATGTTGAAGGCTGGCGTACATTACGTGATTGGTTCTACGACGAAAACCATCACGGCCAAGATTGGGACGCAATTTTAGCCAAGTATCAACCTATGGCTGATGCTATCTCACACCGTAGTGACTTAGATTACATTCTCAGTGAAATCGCAGGTGAAATTAACTCAGGCCACATTTATGTGCAGTCGGGTGATATGCCTAAAGCAGAGCGTAAAAAGCACGGCTTATTAGGTGCAAAACTTGCCAGCGATCCATCTGGATACGTAAAAATTGAGCAAATCTTCCAAGGTGAAAACTGGCATGAAGACTTCCGCTCACCACTTGGTACAACAGGAGTAAAAGCACATAACGGCGACTACATCATTGCCGTAAATGGCCGCTCAGTAAAAGACGTAGCTAACTTCTACGAATTACTAGAGAACACTCAAGGCGAGCAAGTTGAGCTAGTCCTTAACAGTAAACCGCGCAGCAAAGGTGCATGGCAAGTTACCGTTAAGCCTGTAGCCAGCGAGCAAGGTCTGCGTTATTTAGACTGGGTTAACTCTCGTGCAGCCTACGTTGATAAGCTATCAAATGGTCGTATTGGTTATGTTCACTTACCAAATACAGCCTACGAAGGTAACCGCGCCATGTTCAAAAACTACATGCCGCAAACCACCAAAGACGCCATGATTATTGATGACCGATACAATGGCGGTGGCTTTATTCCTGAGCACATGATCACCTGGCTTGCCCGTAAACCGCTTAATTATTGGAAGCGCCGTGGTGTTGAGCCAACGAAAACACCACAATTTGCTCATGATGGTCCAAAAGCCATGCTGATCAATGGTTACTCAAGTTCAGGCGGTGACGCTATTCCTTACTACTTCCGCCAAGCAGGGTTAGGTAAGCTCATTGGTACCCGCACTTGGGGTGGATTAATTGGTATTTCGGGTAACCCAAGCCTAGTAGATGGCGGCCAAGTTATCGCGGCAACATTCCGCATTTTAGATAACGATGGCAACTGGATCATCGAAAACGAAGGTGTCACCCCAGACATCAAGGTGGTTGACCGCCCAGAGCTAATCTACCAAGGTAAAGATCCATCGATAGAACGTGCCGTAGAAGAGCTATTAAAAGAGCTAAAAGACAACCCGAAAAAGCCACTCATCGTGCCACCAGCACCGACTGACTTTTAATACTTAACTGGTTGTTAAAAAGTAAAAAACCCCGCAGTAATGCGGGGTTTCTTTTAAGGCTATTAAGGTTTCTTCCAGCCACTCCAAACATCGTCTTGTTGGTTAGCTTTATTTTTTTTCTTTTTCTTACCTGTTCCCGCAGGTTTCGCTACGGGCTTGTCGTTTTTAAGTGCTTGTGCGGCATCAAGGTTCGCTTTATTTAATGTATAACCAGGCACTTCTTCACGCTCTAAACGAAATTTATTTTTCTTTTCGATGATTTTAAAATGATGAAAGTCTTCATAATCAATCAATGATAACGCTAACCCTACTTCTCCGGCGCGACCACTTCGGCCAATACGGTGCATGTAATCGGCAGGACTGCGCGGTAAATTGAAATTAATCACTACAGGCAATTTAGCAATATCTAAACCTCGGGCTGCAATATCAGTGGCAATTAATACCTCGATTTCGCCATTTTTAAACTTTTCGATTACGCGAGTACGCTCACTTTGGCCTTTATCACCGTGAAATACTTGTGCATTGATGCCACGCTTTTCAAGCTTATTTGCTAAATGCTCACAATCTTTTTTTGCATTCACAAAAATCAGCGTTTGGCGCCATTTATGGGTTTTTATCAAGTGCGCTAAAACCGTGGTCTTCTCACCTTTATTTACCATAAATACGCGCTGTACTAGGGTGCTTTCATCTTTACTTTGAACTTGTATTTCAACAGGCTCATTTAACAATTTTTGGGTTAATAGTGTAACTTGCTCTGGGAACGTTGCAGAAAACAGCATAGTTTGTTTTTTAGCGGGCATAAGCGCTAATAGCTCAGCAAGCTCTTCGGTAAAACCTAGGCTCAGCATGCGGTCTGCTTCATCAAGCACTAAGGTGTTTACTTTATCAAGCTTAATGGCATTGCTTGAAATCAAATCAAGTAAACGACCAGGAGTTGAAACGATAATATCTGCACCGCCTCGCAATGCTTGCATTTGCGTATTAACCGACACACCACCAAATACAGCAACGGTTTTAATCGCACCATTAAAGTTTGCAGAATATGATTTAACGCTATCAGCTACTTGTACAGCTAGCTCTCGCGTTGGCACTAAAATAAGCCCTGAAACAAAGTTACCTTTGCCTTGTGTTTTTTTAACAGCCTTACCTAAAAAACACTTTTGCAACATAGGCAAAGCAAATGTCGCTGTTTTACCTGAACCGGTATTCGCTCCTGCAATTAAGTCACTGCCCGCCAAAATACTCGGAATTGCTTTTGCCTGAATGTGTGTCGGTTGCGTGTATTCAAGATCAGATAATCGAGCAAGTAGCTCAGGAATAAGACCAAGCTCGTTGAAATTGCTAGGGTTTACGGTTGAGGTCATAAAAGGTGTGGGCTCATAACTAAAATAGCCTGCGATTTTAGCGCATTTATTGCCCGGTAAGTAGGAATTAGTGAGTTAAATACCTTTTAGATAACAGTCACTGGTTTATGATATTTGCTCAATATTAAAGGGGCGCTTAAAAAGCCAACAGCTAAGTTGGCCATATTATTAAACCTTACTCAACTGTGCTTGTAGCCTCGTTTTTGTTTCTTTTAAGTAATCTAGGTAAGGATACGAGTCATCAGCTACGGCTATTGCAGCCTCGATTTGAACTAATGCTTGGCGAATATTACCTTGCATTTCATAGCCATATGACAAAGCTGACAGTGCATACGCTGATTTAGGGTAGTTTTTGATATTGTACTTAAACACCTCAATAGCCCGCTCAAATAGCTGGTTATCCGTTAAGCTGTAACCCAGCATCCTAACAGCGCGGTCAGGTGGCGCTATTTGCTCGCCCCACTGCTGAGATAAACGTTGATAATAGGCATCAATTGATGAAACATCATCGCCTAGTGCACTCAAAGGCATATGTTTAGATAAAAATAAGCCATGGTACGCATTAAATGCCCCAGCAGCTGAGGTTAGGTTATGCGAAACACCTGCAAAGGCATCGCTCTTAAAGCGCAGATTTTGCACCTTACTATTTTGCATCGTTTGCTGCATATCATCGTATCTTTCGCGCATAATGCCGGCTTCTTCGCCGATATTCATATATACATAGCTGTTAATACTTTTAGCTTTGGTAACAAAGGTATTTAGGCTCTTAGCCGGAGCGCCATAGTTCCACCATACCGCAGGGCTATAAGCAATGTGCGCTTGAAATAACTCAGGGTCAGCTTGCATTGCGTAAAGAGTAAATACACCCGCAGCAGAGGCTCCTGCGATAACTCTATAATCATGAGTACGATACTGTTTATTAACCAAAGGCATCAGTTCTTGCTCTACGAAAGCTAAAAACTTTGCTGCACCACCGCCTTCGCCAACTGGCCCTTGTGGTTCTTTGTTCACTGTAGGATAAAAATCTCTAAGTCGATTAGTGCTTTCAATTGCAACTACAATCACCTCTGGCGCTTGATCATTTTCTTGTAAGCGCTCAAGCACAGCATTAATCAATGGTAAATTACCGGCCCCATCTAAACGGAAAATAACGGGATATCTTTTGTTTGGTTGTGTTTGATAGCTTTTTGGTAATTGCACAACGACAGTACGCTGTTCATTAAGATTACTTGATTCGATAGTATGCGTATGTTGGCTGTAATTTGTAACCGCATCATCTGCAGCTGGTTGAGCCATTACAAGACTAGTACAGAGTAAAAAACCACTAATACAGAGTAACTTAAATAGTCGCACGACTTATCCTTAAGAAATATTGGTAATTTTTTAAGCTAACAGAATTACTGGTACAAAAAAAGGCGCATAGTGCGCCTTAATAAATATAAACTCTAAACTTACTCAACCGTTACCGATTTTGCTAGGTTTCGAGGTTGGTCTACGTCGGTGCCTTTAATAACCGCAACATAGTATGAAAGCAGCTGTAACGGAATTGTATATACAACTGGAGCAATCACGTCATCTACATGGTTTACGTTGATTACACGCATTGTTTCGTCAGATTCAAACGCTGAGTCTTTGTCTGCGAATACATAGATAATACCGCCACGGGCACGTACTTCTTCTACGTTTGATTTAAGCTTTTCAAGTAGTTCGTTGTTTGGTGCTACAACAATGATTGGCATGTCGGCATCAATCAACGCAAGAGGGCCATGCTTAAGCTCACCCGCTGCGTATGCTTCGGCATGAATGTATGAAATCTCTTTCAGCTTAAGTGCACCTTCCATCGCGATTGGGTATTGTGAACCACGACCTAAGAATAGTGAGTGGTGCTTGTCAGCGAATTCTTCAGCTAAATCTTCAATACCCTCAGCAAGCAATAATGCTTCTTCTAACTTGTTAGGAAGTGTTTTGATTGCATTTACAATCGCACTTTGATCTAAGCCTTTTTCTTGCGCAATCGAAGCCGTTAGCATTAGTAAGCCAACAAGTTGTGTGGTGAAGGCTTTCGTTGATGCAACACCAATTTCAGCACCCGCTTTAGTCATAAAGGCTAAATCAGATTCACGTACTAATGATGAACCAGGTACGTTACAAATGGTCATTGAAGCCATGTAACCTTGCTGTTTTGCAAGACGAAGTGCAGCAAGCGTATCGGCTGTTTCACCAGACTGTGAAATTGTCACAAGTAAGCTGTTGTCATGTACAAATGATTCGCGGTAACGGAACTCAGAGGCAATCTCTACGTTACAGCTCACACCAGCAAATTGTTCAAGCCAATAACGCGCAACCATACCTGAGTGGTATGAAGTACCACAGGCAATAATTTGCACGTGTTTTACGTCTTTAAAGATTTGCTGAGCGCTTTCGCCAAAGGCATCAATCGCGACAGTGTCATTAACTAGGCGGCCATCAAGGGTGTTACGTACAGCAAGTGGCTGCTCGTAGATTTCTTTCAGCATGTAGTGACGATATTCGCCTTTACCTGATGCATCTTGCGTAATGTTTGATTCAATCACTTCGCGCTCGACTGCATCACCGTTTGCATCAAAGATTTCAACACTGTCACGGGTAATACGAGCAACATCACCTTCTTCAAGGTAAATAAAACTGCGAGTAACAGGTAATAAAGCAAGCTGGTCAGAGGCAATAAAGTTTTCGCCAAGACCTAAACCAATCACCAGTGGGCTACCGGAGCGCGCTACGATGATTTCGTTGTCGTTCGCTTTATCAAAAACAACGGTGCCAAATGCGCCTTCAAACTGCTTAACAGCTGCTTGTACTGATGCTAATAGCGTATCGTGCTGTTGGCGAAGTTGGTGAATAAGGTGCACCATTACTTCTGTATCTGTTTCTGATAAAAACTCATAACCGTCGCCTTTTAATGCATCACGAAGGCTGGCATGGTTTTCGATAATACCGTTATGAACAAGAGCAATTTCGCTGTTCGAAATATGTGGGTGAGCATTGGCTTCGGTTACACCACCATGAGTTGCCCAACGCGTATGTGCAATACCGGTAGTGCCATTAACAGCTGCATCGTTAAGTGCCGCTTCAAGATTTGCAACCTTACCCACAGCTTTAACCGTGTTAAGCTCATTACCTTTAAGTAAAGCCACGCCTGCCGAGTCATAGCCGCGGTATTCAAGGCGTTTTAGGCCTTCAACAAGAATTTTATTTACTGGGCGTTCTGCAACAGCCCCAACGATTCCACACATAATCTCTCCTTTTGCACATGCCAAAGCGTTTTACTTTGGGCGGTATGTGTTGTCATAAATTTAATGTAATAAGGTGTTGTCGGTCTTATTACGGGTTATTCAATTTCTGCACAGATCAGCTGTACACCACACGCTTTTATCGCCTCGCGTTTATCTTCGCTTAGGTTGTTGTCTGTGATAACTGTGGTCACACGCTGCCAAGGCAGTTCTAAATTAGGAATTCTTCGGCCAATTTTTTCTGACTCTACCAGCACCACAACCTCACGAGCAGCTTCAGCCATCACTTGGCTAAGCCCAACTAATTCATTGAAGGTTGTAGTACCTCTATCAACATCAATGCCATCGGCACCAATAAAGAGTTGGTCAAAGTCGTAAGAGCGAAGAACATTCTCCGCAACTTGACCCTGAAACGATTCTGAATGCGGATCCCAGGTTCCCCCGGTCATCAATAATGTTGGCTCATTTTCTAATGAAAGCAGCCGGTTAGCGACATTTATAGCATTTGTCATCACCACTAAACCGCGCTTACTCGCAAGCTCGGGGATCATCGCTGCTGTAGTGCGGCCGCTATCAATGATGATGCGGTTATGATCTTTAATAAGCTTTGCAGCCGCCTGTGCGATTGCCATTTTGCGAAGCGAGTCGCTTTTCTCGTTGCTATTTGCAACGATTTCTTGCGGCAGTGCAATAGCGCCACCGTAACGGCGTAGCAACAAGCCACTTTTTTCAAGGGCTGTCAGATCTTTACGTATCGTCACTTCAGAAGTTTGAAACTGCTCAGCTAACGCTTCAACAGCAACTTCACCAAGTTCATTCACTTGGCTTAAGATAGTATGGCGACGTTGTTGAGTGTTTCGTTTTGTCATAAAGTGAACCACATAAGTTTCGTTTCGAAAGTTTTGAGATTTTAAACGAAACAATATAAATGGCAAGTGAATGATCGTTAACCTACACAGCTTTAATTTTGATCTTCATCACCAACACGCTAAGCTATTGGCAAATATAACCATGAACATGCCCCATGAAAGAGTTTAATAGCCTCGATAAGTCCTTACTAGAACAACGAAAAAATGCCCATGAAATTTGCCGTTTATTTGCCAAAAGCCCAAGTAAAGGCAATTTAAAACGACTAAAAGGCATGTTTGCTCACTGTGGCGAGCAGGTTGTTATAGAAGCGGGTTTTCATTGTGATTATGGCGGTGGTATTAAAATAGGTGATCGAACCTTCATAAATATTAACTGTACTGTGCTCGATGCGCCGCTATCTGATGCGCAAATTACGATAGGCGATGACTGCTTAATAGGCCCAAATGTGCAAATACTCGCGGTATCGCATGCAGTAAACCCAACCGAGCGTTTAGCAAAAGCTAATTTTGCAGCGCCGATTAGCATTGGCAACAATGTATGGGTTGGTGCAGGCGCTATTATACTTGCAGGTATTAAAGTTGCTGATAATTCAGTGATTGGCGCAGGGGCAATAGTTACCAAAGATGTCGCGGCAAATACTCTAGTAGCAGGTAACCCCGCGGTGAAGGTCAAAGAACTTTAACCCTATATTTACGCTAAAGCACGTCCTACGCAGGTCATCATTTATGGTGGCAAAGAATACATAATAACGCGCTAAAGCACGTCCTACGTAGGTCGTCATTTATGGTGGCAAAGAATACATATTTACGCGCTAAAGCACGTCCTACGTAGGTCATCATTTATGGTGGCAAAGAATACATAATAACGCGCTAAAGCACGTCCTACGTAGGTCGTCATTTATGGTGGCAAAGAATACATATTTACGCGCTAAAGCACGTCCTACGTAGGTCGCCATTTATGGTGGCAAAGAATACATAATAACGCGCTAAAGCACGTCCTACGTAGGTCGCCATTTATGGCGACAAAGAATACATATTAACGCGCTAAAGCACGTCCTACGTAGGTCGCCATTTATGGCGACAAAGAATACATAATAACGCGCTAAAGCACGTCCTACGTAGGTCGTCATTTATGGCGACAACCAATCACAAGAAAACAGAATTCCAATATGGATAACTACCTAAATTATCAACTAGCTTTTTTCGCAAAGGGTTTGCTGCGATATATCTGGCTACAGCTATTCTACTTTCTTCTTCACGTAGTGCATGGTCATAGTAAGCAGGTTGCCACAACGTTTGCGAAAAACTACGTCTCTTATTTATCTCTCTAGCAGAAAGACCTTTTAGATGACCAACTGTTTTACCCAAGCTACTATCGCTAAGCCTTAATAAACCATGAAAATGATCAGGCATAAGAACCCAAGTTAACCAGCAACATTGATGTATTAATTCATTTATTTCAATACACCTACAAAATACTTTTGCTAAGTTATGATCACTGAACAGTGCTTTTCTGTTATGGCAGTTGAACGTTATGAAATATTCACCTGATTGAATTGAAACTCGTCCTTTCTTTAAATGGCTCCAGCTTATGAAAAATCCTTTTTCATAAAATTGTAGAACATTAAATATAGTAGATTAACGCACTAAAGCACGCCCTACCGTAGGTCGTCATTTATGGCGACAAAGAATACATATTAACGCGCTAAAGCACGTCCTACGTAGTTTGTCATTTATGGCGTCGTATTTAAAAGTAAAAAAGCCCAGCTGTATTGCTGGGCTTATAGTTGAGAGTTAGTTAACTGTTATTCATATCGTAAGATAAGTGATGGTCTGGTGCTTGCGGCCTTAAAAGCTAAGCTTGCAACGGTAACCCAGGTAATCGCGGCCACCGCGGCGGCGGCAACTAAATACACCCATACAGCTTGTTCAATGCGGTCATTAAAGTTTGCTAACCAATCACCTACCAACAAGTAAGTCACTGGGTACGCAATAGCAATACTGAGCGCCACCAGCACTAAGAACTCTTTAGCGATGATATTTACGATACTGATGCGAGATGCACCTAGCACTTTTCGAACGGCCACTTCTTTTTGACGACGCACTGTTGCAAACGAAGCCAAACCAAAGGTACCTAAACAAGTTAAGAACACAGCAAGACCGGTAAAGATCAAAACTACATTCGAAATTCGCTCATCACCTTTTAACAGAGTTTTGTAGTTGTCTGCGAGTAAGTTAATTTTTGGCTCTTAGATATTGGCTGTGCTTGCTAATACTTCTGCGATCTGAGCTTTAATATAAGGCAAGTTTTGCTGATCAATCGTTAAAATTAATTCTGATACAGGTGATAAAAAGTTAAAGCCACATAAGAACATAATATTTGAGTTAGCATCTTTAGCATTACCTACTTTTACATCTTCAACCACACCCACAACACGCATATCTACGCCGCGACCTGAGTCTTTAATTACCTTACCAATAATGTCACTCATGTTAGTGTAACCCGCTTGCCTTGCGACAGATTCAGTCACAATGGTACCCGTACTTGTTACTCCATTTTCGCGGCTTGCCCAATCACCAGCAAATTCACGACTAAAGTCACGGCCAGCAACCAGTTTTAATCCTAGCGTTTTTACAACATCGTAGCTTGCGCCAACAACAGGCGTTAGGCTGCCAGACGCTTCACCATTTGGCCACGTTGGCATAAGTGTATTATTGATTGAAACAGTTAAACGGGTATCAATCACTGTTGTTTGCTGTACGCCTTGAATTGCACTGATACGGTTAACTAAAGCATTTTTTTCTTTTGTGAATACTTCGCCTACAGGTAGCTCTGAAATAACCAATCTTTGTGTTGTTTCATAGCCTAAAGGTAAGCTTTGTAAGTAAGTTAATTGCTTTAACAAGGTAATAGAGGCAATGATTAAACCTATTGCTAGTGAAGCCTGTAAGGTTAGTAAGCTCTTACGAACCCATATTGCAGTATTACCACGTTGTAAGTCTCCACTTAAAACGCGTTTTGCACTGAATGACGAAATAAAGAATGCAGGATAAAGCCCAGCTAATATGCCCACAGCAATTGCGACCACAATAATGGCAATGCCAAATTCAGAGGCATAATTCACGACCAATTCGCGGTCTACTAATTGGTTAAAGCTTGGTAAAAATAGCTCCACTAAAGCACATGCAATCACCATTGATAGCATTGATACCAACACAGATTCAGATAAAAACTGCGTTACTAATTGGCCTTTACTTGCGCCAAGCGCTTTACGCACTCCCACTTCTTTTGCACGTTTAGTCGATTGAGCGACGGTCATATTGATGAAGTTAAAACCTGCAATAAGAATCAGTAACACACTTAAACCAACACAGATCATCACCACTTGTTTAGCACCCCCCGCTTTCATCTCAAACGGTGATTTAGCCGTTAGGTGCAAATCAAGTAATGGATGCAGCTCTAAACTAACTTGCTCCAGCATCGAACCGCTAAAAAATCGCTCTGTTAAGGTTTTAGCTAATGCATCTGTATCGGTGCCCTCTGCGACACGCATATAAACATAACTACTGTTGATATCTATTTCGCTTGGATCATGCTTAACATAAACAAGATTTTTAAAGGCAAAGTGAGTGTTATCTGCTAAGTCAGCAAACACGGCACGCACTGTGTACTGTCCTTGTTCATGTGTAAGTGTTTCACCAATCACATCGGTGCGACCAAAAATGCGCAGTGCTTCTGACTCACTTAAAGCTAGGCTGTCTGGTGTACTCATTGCTGTTGTTAAGTCACCCGCAATCGTCTCCATAGCAATGAAATTTTCAATATTTGCAGTAGCACCATATAAGGCATTTAACTTATAGCCTTGGTTGCGGTAACTCACATCCACCATGGCTTCACGGGTCAACTCGACCATAGTTAATCCGAACACTTCTTCAACTTGGCTGTAATCTTCGGCCTGCTTTGACTGCACATAATTAAAAATAGGCACCACAGATAAACCAAGTTTTGAGAAGTCTTGGCCAACGCGATAAACCCGCTCAGCATAAGGCTGTTGGCTATCGTACGAAAGCTCATTTTTTGCAAACAAAGCAACTAGAATTGCCGCAGCTAAGCCCACACTTAAACCCAGAACATTTAAAATAAAGTGCTGTTTTTGGTTTTTAAACGCACGCAGCGCGGTGATCAAATAACTTAAAATCATGTTATGCCACCTCTGCTGTTTGTTGAACACGGTTAGCTTTATCTACCATCACTTGGCCATCAAGTAAGCGAACTAAACGGTCAGCATAATTGCCTTCTTTTTCTGAGTGGGTAACCACAATTACCGTGGTACCTTCACGATTTAGCTCACGCAGCATCGCCATGACTTCATCACCATTTTTTGAATCAAGGTTACCCGTAGGCTCATCCGCTAAGATGAGTTTTGGATTAATCACAAGAGCTCGGGCTACTGCTACACGTTGCTGCTGACCGCCCGATAGCTGCTGCGGTAAGTGATCTGCTCTATGGTCGATTGCAACACGTTTTAAGATTGCGTCTACTCGCTGTTTACGTTCACTTTTTGAGATATTTTGATACTGTAATGGCAGCTCAACGTTTTCAAATACTGTTAATTCATCAATTAAGTTAAAGCTTTGGAAAACAAAACCAATCGACGCTTTTCTAAGTGTCGCTAATTGCTTTTCACCAAACCCTGCGATGTCTTGGCCTAAAAATTCAAAACTGCCTGCTGATGGCGAATCCAACATACCTAAAATAGAGAGTAATGTTGATTTACCACAGCCAGATGGCCCCATAATGGCAAGAAACTCGCCTTCGTTTACATGTAAGTTAATGCTATTAAGCGCTGTTGTTTCAACATCTTGAGTACGGAATACGCGTGATAAGTTAGTTAATTTAATCATTGTTTTTATCCTTAAAATTGTAGTTGTTGTGCTTTATCAAAGTTGCTGTAGCTAGAGGTGATCACGCGATCTCCGGCGCTTAGGCCACTTAACACTTCATAATAGTTTTGATTCTTTTTGCCAAGACGAATGTCTTTTCGTACTGCACGATTGCCATCTTTTTCCATGACATAAACCCAGTTACCCCCTGAGCTAGTAAAAAATGCGCCGCGTTCAAGTAATAAAGCAGTGCCTTTGCTATCACCTAGCATCAGCTGTACATCAAGGCTTTGCCCACGTTTTATGTTGCTAGTGCCGTTTGGTAAATCGACTTCAACCTGAAACTGTGATTGCTGAACACGGCTATCAATTTTGCTAACCGTGGCCGCAATTTCGCCTTGCTCGTGTTCAATAAGCACTTGCATACCTGTTTGAACTTGGCTCAGGTAAAACTCATCTAGTCGCACAACTAGCTTGTATTCATTAGGAATATCAATCTGCCCTAGGCGAGCACCACGGCCTTTTGATTCACCAATTTCAACATCAAGCTCACTTAAATAGCCATCGGCAGGTGCTGTTACGAGTAGGTTTTCAAGGTTCTTACGCGCAAACTGTAGGTTTTTCTCTAGCATATCGGCACTGTCTTTTAACTGAGCTACCTGAACTTCACGAATGCTGTTTTCTTGCTTTTGACGCTCAAGGGTTAGTTCTTTACGCGCTTTGTAATACGCTAAGTCTTCTTGAATTTCAGATAATTGTTCTTGTGCTAACACACCCGTTTTCACTAGCGGCTGAGTTTGTTTTAAGCGACGCGATAAATGTGTGATTTTAAGATCGATTTCAAGCAAATCACGGCGTAAGTTTAAACGGCTGGTTTCCATATTCATTTGCGTGTTGCGTAAAAAGTTAAGCTGCTCAGTCACCTGTGCTTCACGGCTCATTACATCAAGCTGCAAATTGGTATTGCTTAAACGCACAAGTGGTTGGCCTTTTTTAACAAACTCACCTTGCTCAACAAGTCGCTCTTCAACTTGGCCTCCGGCAATGGTGTCGAGGTAAATAGTAGTGCGAGGCATAACCTGACCACGAAGACTTAAAGCATCAACAAATTCACCTTGTTGTACTGTGCTAATCGTTAAGCTTGTAGCGCTTACTTGCTGACTACGACCTGTTTGCTCAGTTTGCGTGAAACCATAAGCTGCTGCCGCAACAGCTAAACATGCCGCTGCAATGAGTGATTTCTTAAAAAATGCTTTGTTAGTTGAGCGTGTAATTTTCTTATCCATGTTGACGCCTTTAAGTTATCTAGGTGCTAATTACCTATAGATAAAACAACTCTTGTGCCAACTTTTATTTTTATTAAATTACAGTAACTTACATTAAAAACAATAAGAGTGCATATAATCAAGTGTCCGCTTATAGAACACTTCAAAATCCATATATCGTCCATAAATGGACACTGTTACTATTTTCAATTAGTCTTAGTGTTCCCATAAAGGAATAATAATAAATAGCTATGAAACAAGTAGGATCAATTCTTATTGTCGATGATAACCCCGACGTACTTATCGCCGCACGATTACTTTTAAAGCAGCATTATCAGGTTGTAAAAACCACAGATAACCCCTTTGATATCGAAGCTATCATTAACGCACAGCATGAAGCAGATCAGGCTATAGATGTTGTGTTACTCGATATGAACTTCACGCAAGACTCAATTAGTGGCAAAGAAGGATTCTACTGGCTAAAAAAAATCATGAGCCAAGACGCTAACATTGCGGTACTGCTTATGACGGCCTACAGCGATATTCAGCTAGCGGTCGAAGCAATTAAAGCTGGTGCCTCTGACTTTATTGCCAAGCCTTGGCAAAATGAGCAATTACTCGGTGCTGTAGCGGCGGCATTTTCACACGCTAAAGACAAACAGCAAGTTGGTAAACTCACAAAACAAAAGCAGGCCTTGCAGCAGTCAATCGGCAATCAACCATTTGAGTTTTTAGGTCAAAGTGATGCCATGCAGCAGGTTTTTTCGGTGATCGACAAAGCAGCCAACACCGATGCCAACATATTGATCAGTGGCGAAAGTGGCACAGGTAAAGAGCTCACTGCACATGCAATCCACAATGCAAGCCAGCGCCAAAACCAGCCTTTCATTAGTCTAGATATGGGTTCACTGGCCGAAAGCCTGTTTGAAAGCGAACTATTTGGCCATAAAAAAGGGGCGTTTACTGGCGCGAAAGAAGATCGCATTGGCCGATTTGAGCTTGCCCATGGTGGCAGTTTATTTTTAGACGAGCTAGGTAATTTACCGCTTAACCAACAAGTTAAGCTACTTGCGGCACTACAAAATAGGCAAATAACACCGGTTGGTGGTTCTAAAGTCATCGATATTGATATTCGTTTGATCTGTGCAACCAATGAAAACCTCGAACAAGCAGTTACTGAAGGTAAATTTAGGCAAGACTTACTGTACCGTGTTAATACCGTAGAGATCCGTTTACCAGCCCTGCGTGAGCGCAGTGAAGACATTCCATTACTGTGTAACTACTACTTGCAGCACTTTGCACATAAATACAAACGTGAGCTCTCGATTGCAGCATCTGATATGACACGCTTAAGCCAGTATCATTGGCCAGGCAATGTCCGTGAACTTGCGCATGCAATTGAGCGAGCAGTCATCCTGTCGGAAGGCTCAGAGCTCGATATAAGCTCAGTGATAAGCTCACCAAGTGCAGCTATTAGTACAAATGAGCTCTCTTCAAGCGCCAATGACTACGACACTTTTGATCTCGAAATCATCGAGCAAAGAACCGTTCGTGCAGCTTTAAAGCATTTTCAAGGGAACGTGAGTCATGCAGCAAAAGCGCTCGGCCTAACACGCGGAGCCATGTATCGTCGTTTAGAAAAATACGGACTGTAATCGATGCGAAACTTTATTAGCTTAGCAAGCCTATTAGCCGCATTAATAGGTTTATCAATTGCTTTGTTTTGGCAAGTAGAGCAAAGCGGGTTTTCTGCAATTTCGGCACTTTTAGTTATTTTAAACTTGGTATGTGCCGCGCAAATTTTTAATTTATTTAAACGCCAAACAAGGCGTGCAGATATGGTGTTTCGCGCTTTAGCGAATGGAGACAGCACATTAGGCTTTGGCGACCAACACCCTATGCAGCAGCAATTTGAGCAGGTTAAACAACAAATTCAGGCTGCGCGTTTTAATGCAGAGCAACAAGCCCAGTTCTTACAAGCGCTATTAATTCATATCGATTTAGCGGTATTAGTATGTGATGAACAAGGCACTATTATTGAAAGCAATCCGGCGGTTAGTCGTTTGCTTGGGCAGGCTGTAAAGCACATCGATGATTTAGGTGTAATAGCCAACCTAGTCCAAGACGCAAAACAAAATAGCCGTAATACCGTGCCATGGCAAAATGGCGAGCAGCACGATACGCTTTCTGTGCAAATCAGTATTGCCGAAATTCAAGGTAAAGTTCGTAAAGTGATCAGTTTGCAATCTATTCATGATCAGCTGCAATTAAAAGAGCAACAAGCTTATAAGCGCCTTACCAAAGTACTAACCCATGAAATTGCTAATTCGATTACGCCACTTTCTTCTTTAGCACAAACTTGTACGGCACTGCTGCCAACTGAGCTTAGTTTTGATGATCAGGAAGATAAACAAGACTTGCAACTCGCCTTATCAACACTCGCATCGCGAACCGAGCATTTAGGCGAGTTTATAGCACAATTTAAAAAGGTTAGTAGCTTACCCGCCCCACACCTAAAGCCACATGTTCTGGCAGATCTTGCTAAGCAAGTTGTCGCTCTGCACTCACAGCAAGCTAAGCAACTTAATATTACGTTGAATTTATCGGTGCAAAGCCAACAGCTAGTGATGATAGATAGAGGACAAGTTGAACAAGTAATAATAAACCTGCTTACAAATGCCCTTGATGTCCTTAAGCAGTTAAATAATCCAGAGTCAGCAAAGTGCATTGAAGTAAGCATTGCACAAAATGCTAATCAGCAACTGTATTTAGAGGTCAGCGACAATGGTACAGGTATCAGCGACCATGTAATTGAGATGATTTTTGTGCCATTTTTTACTACCAAGCAACAAGGCTCAGGAATAGGCTTAAGTTTATCGCGGCAGATCATGCTCAATCATGGCGGCGATCTGGTATATATCAAACGCCAACAAGGAGCCTGCTTTCGCTGCGTGTTCGGTTAGCTTACACAGTTAGAACAATTACTTACAATTTGCTAAGGCGCTGTTTGGTATTATGTACCCATTATAGTTTAATGGACTAACCAATATGAAGTATCTCGCCTTAGCAGTGCTTTCTTCACTTGCCTTTATTCCTACAAAAAGCTTTGCTGGTATTTATGACAGCCCAGATATGAACCTGTTTTTTAAATCAGAGCATAATAGTACTGATTCAATCACCTCAGCCGGCATCGAATTTATGGCTAAAAATAACTACAGTAATTTTGGCGCAGCATTTACAACGGCACTAGGCTCAGCAGAAGTATTTACTAAAAAAGGTGATCGGGAGACATTTCTTACCTTAGATAGCGGCATCAAATTTGGCTATTTCAGTGACTTTTTTGTCTATGGCGAAGTGGGCTTAGATTTAATTGAGCTTGCTTTCTACGACGACCGAAAAGATCATGATTATAGCGACCGCTATGATGACGACCACAATAATATTGATGGCTATGTTGGTGTGGGTATGGGCGTAGACTCAAAGCCATTCAGAATAGAGATCTATGCCAGAGCCCGAGAAATAGACAGCCGCTATTGGGAAGCACAAAACCATGGTTACGCTGGGTTACAAGTTAGTATTTCGTTTTAATTTCAATTGGGTGAGTGAGTTAGCGAGCTGTTAATCTAATGGTCATTTTTAGCTCACCCTATGTTAAGCTTAGGCGCTTTAGTTTACCCGCACCTAAGTTAACGGAGTATTTTAATACGTGTTTTTAAATCGATTTTTAGGCCTTGTTGTTGTTTCTCTTATTGTAACAGGCTGTCAGACTGCCCCTGAGTCTCTCCCTGAAAAGAAGCCAATAATTAAGGCAAATCCAGGCACTGTGGTTGCAGAAGCTAAAACAAAACAAGTAGACGCGGTGACACCGCTAAAACCAAGTGAACTTGATGACGTATGGCAGCGTATTCGCATTCAATTACAGTTTAGCGATTCAAGTCATCCAGATGTGCAAAAGCGCATTGCTTGGTACCTTACTCATCCAAATTACATGGAAGAAATAAGCCGCCGTGCAGCGCCGTATTTGTATCATATCGTTACAGAAGTAGAAAACCGTGACTTACCAATAGAACTCGCTCTAATGCCGCTTATAGAGAGCGATTTTGATGCCAGTGCCTATTCGCACAAACATGCATCGGGTTTATGGCAACTCACCCCCTCAATCGCCAAATACTTCAAAGTAAAAATTACCCCTTGGTATGATGGTCGCCAAGATGTGATCGACAGCACCCGCGCAGCTTTGGATTTTATGGAATACCTTTATAAACGCTTTGATGGCGATTGGTATCACGCTATTGCTGCCTACAATATTGGTGAAGGGCGAGTATTACAGGCAATTGATCGTAATAAAAAACAAGGTAAGTCGACGGACTTCTTTAGTTTAAAACTACCATCGCAAACCAAACAATACGTGCCTAAGTTACTGGCCGCAGCACAATTATTAAAGCACCAAAAAATGATATTCCCTGCAATTAAGAATGAGCAGGCAATTGCGACCTTACCAGTGACAGGTGCTGTGATCTTGGCAGATAAAGCGAAATGGCAAGAGCTTGAAGAGCTAAACCATGGTGTTATCCGATACCCAGCGGTGATTGATGCGCCACATATTGTGGTTCCCAAAAATCAGCAAGCAAGTTATCAAGCTCTATTAGCTAATCAAAAGAGCAATGATTATAGCCAGTGGCAACATTACTCCGTTAAACGCGGTGATAGCTTAAGTGTGATTGCAAAGAACTATAAAGTAACAGTTAGCCAACTAAAAACCTTCAATAACCTAAAAACAAACACCATTCGTATTGGTCAAAAACTGATATTGCCACAATTGGCTGATCAACAAATTGAGTATAAGGTGAAATCTGGCGATAGCCTTTGGAAGATAGCAAAGCAA
Source organism: Pseudoalteromonas nanhaiensis (assembly GCF_051235485.1). Classification (NCBI taxonomy): domain Bacteria; kingdom Pseudomonadati; phylum Pseudomonadota; class Gammaproteobacteria; order Alteromonadales; family Pseudoalteromonadaceae; genus Pseudoalteromonas; species Pseudoalteromonas nanhaiensis. Next base: position 161,037 of record NZ_JBPNYQ010000008.1, read on the forward strand.
TACAAAGTCAGTATTACTAAACTCAAACAATGGAATAATCTTTCAAGAGATAATTTAAGAGTGGGTGAAAAGCTCACCGTGTTTATCTCAAATAGTTAATATCAAATCAGGGAGTTTTACTCCCTGTCTCTTTTATCTATCCAATTAAAGTTGTATCTTTATTAGTCTATAAAAACAACAATTAAAAATTATGGATAATCAGCAACAGGACGCAAGCTGTTCAACCGTTAAATCAGAACAAGACACTAACGTTGAAGAGCAAACAAAGACCACCCAGCAAAACACTCAACCAGCCAGCAACCAGCGCAAGGCATGGTTTACCAACGAGCGGCTAAACCTATTTCTCGCACTCTGTGCCATTATTATCTCCGCTGCTTCCTTTTATGCCACATACTTGCAAGCCAGCGCCGCAGAACGACAAGTAAAAAGCCGCAACCTGGCCATGGCTCGAAGTGATGACGGGGAATTTCAATGAAGAAAAAAATTATGAAGAAATCACTATCAACATTAAAAACTCAGGATCAGGCCCAGCCATTATTAAATACGTTAAATTCTTCCACGATGAAAAGTCGTATACAGAGATATTTGAAGTAATAAAGGACTGCTGCTTTGATATCTATGCTTACCAAGAGCAATTAAATAAGTTGCAAAATGAGTCACCAGAGATCAATTTCTTTGAAAAATTTGGTTGGTTGTATACCGGCGTTAGTAATAACCGATTATTAGCCTCAGGCGCTGAACTTAATCTTTTTGGTTTTAAGAAAACAGGCTTCAATGCAACTCAGTGGGACAAGGTAAATGACCAACGCTTTAATATCAAAACCGAGATCTGCTATTGCTCGTTACTAGAACAATGCTATCTAAGCGATGGCCGCGGCGATGTGAGAGAAATACAGCAGTGTGAGTGACACCGAGCTATCAGCTTTCAGCAGTCAGCGATCAGCCGCGCGGTGTGGGTGTTTGTTGCTGCGTCTTCCTCTAACGAAGGTTCTAGGCAAAGTGTACTTGTAGGAATGGCTTTAGCCATGAATGTTTTTGTTATGGTCTAGATTCGACACTGAAGTGCCTCCTACGGGGGTTGTTGCTGAGGGAGGCTCTGTACTAAACAACCCCGCAGTTCAACTTTACCCTTGCTAACTTGCAACTCGCTAACTCGTGTTGGGTTTCGCTGTGCTCTACCCAACCTACCTAGAGAATGAACAGGGAGTGCTGAGGGAGTCTCTGTACTAAACAACCCCGCAGTTCATGATGCAAGCCGCGAAAACTCGCGGTAGAAAATCGCGAAAAATGCGAAAACTCAGCATTTCACTATTTTGAACACTCTTTCAGTATTCCAAAGAAAAAAGCAGCTAATAAAAGCTGCTCTATATAATGTATAACTTATTATGTTAAGTCGGCGCTAAACTATTATCGTCTAGATAAACCCTTTCATCATAGCGCTCTGCTGTCACTTTTACCCTATCAGTTGATGAAGGTTTAATATCTGTTATTAATACATTGTTACACCAGCGGCTAGCAATGCCAAACATAAATAAAGGAGGCTCTATTGAACCATCAAAGACAGGATCAAAGTCTAACGCTTCATTTATAACAACTTCATTGCTTACTGAGCCTATTGATGCTGTATAAGGTCCAGATAATGTACCGTCTGGCTTTCTGAGCGCCAATACGTGAGATTGACCGCTTTGCCATTTTAGTTCTACATTTACATATACTGAGTTTCCAATGATGTACTCAACAACTCCTGACTGCTCGTAACCAGGTATATCATCAGCTAGTGCACAGTAATCAAGATAACTCGAATTAAGTGCATCCATTTCAGTTGTGAAGTTAAAAGTAGTTCGACGGTATCGGCGAGTACGACGCTCACGCATACCATATTGATATGCTTTATCTCTGTTTGTAATCCCAAACGCGCGGATCTTATCTGGATTGATACCCAAGTCACCTGGTAACAAACAAAGCACTGTTTCAGACTTCCAAGTAATAGGGCTAAAGTATTCAACTTCAATACCATCATGCTCATCATCATCTATTAGTTTTATATCTCTTTCTAATAGTCCAATGTAATTATCAGGCTGATACATATGTTTATGTATAGTGCGAGGCTGGTCACGTACAGGTAATATCTTTCCAAAATCTAAAACCGGTTTTGCAAAACCAGGTGCTAAAACTCTTTTTAAAACTGCAAATAATGTACTGCCTGTATCGAACACGGCATTAAACTCATCACCGCGATTATTCCAAATCGTATGTAATGCCTCTAATTCATCTAACCCTATTTTATCTTGGCTATGTCCAGCGCTTTGAATCACGTGTGCGAAGAAAGGAGCAATATCAGTCGTTGGCCTTGGCTCACTCCACACACCATTTTCATAGACAGGCAAAATTCGTGTTGGTATCACATTAAATTTATTCTCAGCTGAACCTGCCAATGCATTAGTACCACGAATTTTAACTGCAATTGTAGTAGCTCCAGGGTAACTGGTAGCGCTAGCTAACTCGGCCTTTAATCCTGTCCAGAAAACATCATCAAAAATACGAGTATCATCAGTAGCTGCCGTGAAACGCTTAACTCTAACTTCAGGCCTCATCTTAGAAGGTAAATTGATCGGTATAGTTTCGCCAAGCTCATCATTTGTACTGTTAGAAAATATGTGGATCATCGATGTCCAGACACTGGTATTTTCATTCCTATATTCGATCCAAACCTCAACAACTTTGTTTAAAATATTACCATCGTCATCTAACTCGCCTAAGCCTTGAGGCAGTTTAAAATCCAGCCAAATTTTATTTGTTTTCTCACCAGCGGGACACGCGAAAAATGGGCCGCTAAACTCACCTTCACCACCTAAATACTCAACGCTCACAATTGCAGTTGAGTTAGTTTCTTCTACAAAAGAAGTCCATTCTGGTATATCAACAGGAAAACCGTTTGTGACTTTATTAACAACACTGCCAGACGAGTCTTTTGAGAGTAATTGAAAATAACCATCATTTTGCTCTTCAAATGTGTCCGATATTGTAAGAACCGTGTCAACATCAAAAGGAGGTGTAACCTTAAACCTTATTGGCCTATTTAATTCAGCATCGAATTCTTCATAATGAACAATAATCTTATCGTCTTTAAACGAGTAAATATATCTACCGTTTTCACCACCTGTATTTGTTGTTTTACCTTTCAGCTCGATACCAGCACTACCTGATGTAGAACCTACTTCACTTGATGTAAAAACATTTCTATGTGCTTCATGACCACTAACATCTTCTCCTGGACCAAAAACTTGATAGTCGATATCGCCTACATAACGGCTAACTGGAGTATTTGCTATTAAGATATTCTCATCTAATAACTCATAACTGCCTTTACCTACGCACAACATTAAATAAAGCCATTGTTCATTATTAATGTATTCTTTGCGGGGCATAGTTAAGTAATCAGGAAACACCTTATGATGGCCAGCGTTTTCAGGAATAACTCCCATAAGCTTTGGTTTGTTTCCTTGAGTATTGACGTCATAAATAGAACTGCCATCAGGCGTAGTACTGTTGTAATTATCAGGAATTTGGTTAGTCGCGTAAATTGCTACACCCACAGCTACAACAGCTATTATTGCATAAGCGATAGCTGCAGCACCTTTAGCTTCAACAATTAGCTTTACATCATCACCTCTATTTAAAGTGGTTGTTTTAAATTCACTAGGATGAACTTCTCTACTATTTATAAAAGCACTAAAGAGTGGTGTATCTGACTCAACATAATCAGGCACGTTTGAAACAAGCCATTGATGTAATGTTTCACCTTCATTACCTTTACAAGGCTCAAATAGAGTAAGGTCTAATTTGTTAGGATATACATTTATATCAACCTGCGTATTCATACACTTCAACCTCACTAAAAAGCCTTTTAAAAACACTCACTCTAACAAACGATGCACCATGTTTTTTACATGTATGTAGCACATGATTTTCGCCATCTACGTCAACACACACACCCATATGCACGAGGTTTGTACCTGTAAAACCGCATATCACCGCACCTGGTTTTACAGCACATACCTCGAACTTTTCAACTAAGAGTGAATATGCACCTGTAAACTCTGCTTTATGTTCAGAGCGAACATGACCAAAAGAAGTAAAAAGCGGTAGGTTATATATATGATGAAGAACTAGGCGAGTTAAACCCCAGCAATCTAATCCCTTCATGGTTCTGCCACCTTCAACTGATCTGATTTAATGGCACCGCACACTTTTGTGAAGGATAATTAGTCCAACAACAAAGGTGTGAAAATGACCCAACG
>NZ_JBPNYQ010000009.1:0-148213 GCF_051235485.1 Pseudoalteromonas nanhaiensis
CTGGTTTAGCGCCAAATGAATCAGAGGTTAGATACCAAGATTCTAAAACTGTGGCCAAAATTAGTTGACCACTACATTTGGAATGCTCAAATGATGGTGTTGATCATTGAGTAGCAAAAACAATTGAAATGCTTTTTCGAGTGGCAATTCAGCCAAGGGTTTAAAACTAAGTTTTAGGTTATCAATTAGTTTTTGTTGCAGCATAGACGCATTATGTACCACTGACTTTGGCAAATAAGCGTACTGCTGATCTAAATAAGCTTGAATGAGTTTATCAAGATTGTTTTCTTTTGCCGCAGCATAAATAGCGTCGCCATAAAACACCGCACCTAAGCCAACACTGCCGCCATTACCAGACCAACTAATTTGTGGTCTTGAAACGGTTTTATATTCATTGTGATGTGCTTTGCGCCAGTATTTGCCAAGGCGCTGTTCAATAGAGAGCTTTTGCGTGTCGCGTACTTGCACAACTTCAAGTTTAAGGGCATTTTGCGAAGCATATTGTTTTGCGCAGTAGAGATCTTGGCTATCTGATTGCGAAAAATTAAACGACTTTAGCTGAACCCCTTGGCGTAATAGCTCGCAGTTAATTAATCGTGAATCTAAGCCGCCCGACAGGGTGCTGAGCACTTTTCTATCGGTGTGCATCGCTTTTGTGACAACACTGCGAAATGCCTGAGTAACGCCTTCTATTGCATCGGTCACCTCTCGGTTTTGTTTGGCAAGGGCGACCCAATCAAAGTAACGTTGTTTTACCACGCCGTGGCTGGCATCAAAACGTAATATTTCGCCTGGGTATGAGCATTTAATGTTTTTATAAGGCGTGTGATCTAATAGCGGGTAACCAAGTACAGCAAGCTCTGTGAGTGCTTCGGCATCGCTTTCAAGCTCAATACTCAGTTGTTTAAATATCCCCAAGTTGGTTGAAAACAGTAAGCCTTGCGCCGTTTTTAAGGTGTAAAATGGTTTTAAGCCAAGTGGGTCGGTGGCAAGTACTAAGCTGCCTAATTGGCTATTAAACTGGCAAAAGCTAAATACCCCTTCACATTGCTGTAAGCAGGTGTTGAGCGAAGCTGTATTGGCCATGGCTTTTAAATCATCACTGCGCGAGCTACTGAGTAAAGGGTGACCAATCAGCGTTGCAATTTGCGACTCAGTTTGCAACCAACTCGCTTGTTGGTATGCATCAAAATCATATTGAAAAATAGCTCCATTATCACAATCAAAGCGCTTAACATCTGCTTTTTTATAGCGATTAAACACATCAGCTATTTGATTAATATAATGAAATTCTGTTTTGCCTAATTCATTGAATTGGATATAACCTGCGATAACAGCCATGTTAACCACCTTTTCGTTTGCTAACTTACATGTAAAGTTGCAAGCCATAGGCCAAAACGAATAAAGGCCTTAAACAAGGCCTTTGGGTAACATTACAAAATTACAAACGCAGATCAGCGATTGTTAAGTTGTTGGTTGATTTCATCGAATATACTCGCATCATCAATGGTTGATGGAATTTGCAGTTCTTCACCATCGACCAATTGGCGTAAGTTCTTTCTGAGTATTTTCCCTGAGCGGGTTTTTGGGAGGCGCTCAACATGCAAAATGTTTTTTAAGCAGGCAATGGCGCCAATTTGATTTCTTACCGAGTGAACTAACTGTTGCTCGACTTCTTTGCTATCGCCAAGGTAATCATCTTTGAGCACAATCATTGCCATGGGTAGTTGCCCTTTGAGTGCATCATTAACCCCAAATACTGCGCATTCAGCAACAGCAGGGTGGGCTGCTACAATCTCTTCCATTTCACCGGTTGATAAGCGATGACCTGCAACGTTAATTACATCATCGGTACGACCCATAATAAATAGATACCCATCGTCATCAATATAGCCGCCATCACCAGAGAGGTAATAACCCGGGTACTCACTTAAATAGCCCGCTTGAAAGCGTTCATTGTTTTGCCAAATTGTAGGTAAACAGCCAGGAGGTAAAGGCAGTTTAATAACCACAGCGCCGCTTTCGTTTGCTGCGCACTGCTCACCGTTCATATCAAGAATTTGTACATCAAAGCCCGGTGTTGGTACCGTAGAGCTGCCCGGTTTAGTGGCAAGTTGTTCAATACCAATAGGGTTACACGCAATTGCCCAACCTGTTTCTGTTTGCCACCAGTGGTCGAGTACGGGCAAGCCCGTTTTGTCTTTTAGCCACTCATAGGTGGGTGGATCGAGGCGCTCGCCGGCCAAAAATAAACGCTTTAAACTTGAGGTGTCGTATTGTTTAAAGCCCTCAGCGTTAGGGTCTTCTTTTTTAATTGCGCGAAACGCAGTTGGAGCACTAAATAAAGCAGTGACTTTATAATCTTCGACAACACGCCAAAACGCACTGGCATCAGGGGTTCTAATTGGTTTGCCTTCATAAAGTACGGTGGCACAGCGATAAATGAGCGGCGCATATACAATGTATGAGTGACCAACTACCCAGCCAATATCAGAAGCTGCCCAAAATACCTCACCGGGTTTCATGCCATACACGGTTTCCATGCTGTAATGCATTGCAACTGCGTGCCCCCCGTTTTCTCGAACCACCCCTTTAGGAGTTCCTGTAGTGCCTGATGTGTAAAGAATATAAAGCGGGTCGTCACCTGCAACAGGTACTGCAGCGACTGCACTTGCTGCCTCAGAGGCTGATTGCCAATCGATGTCTCGGCCATCTTGCATCTCGGCGATGGCTTGTTCACGCTGAAATACAATACAGTGTTCAACAGCATGCTTGGCGTTGTCGAGTGCTTCATCAAGCAGTGGCTTATATTCAATCACATGATTGATTTCCACCCCGCAAGACGCAGTAAGCACAAGCTTAGGCTTTGCGTCATCAATACGCACCGCGAGTTCGTGCGGTGCAAAACCACCAAATACAACGGAGTGAATGGCACCGAGGCGCGCACATGCCAGCATACCAATAACCGCTTGTGGGATCATTGGCATATAAATGACTACGCGGTCACCTTTGCTTACGCCAAGGGATTGCATGAGCCCTGCAAATTTAGCTACCTGAATTTGTAACTCGCCATAAGTGTATTGTTGTTTAGTATTGGTAACAGGGGAGTCGTAAATTAGTGCAGTTTGGTCGCCATAGCCTGCTTCGACATGTTGGTCGAGGGCTAGGTAACAAGTGTTTAACTGACCATCGGCAAACCAATGGTAAAAATCATTATCGTCATATTGATAAGGAGCACTTGGCTCTTTAAACCAAGGAATTCGTTTACTTTGCTCAAGCCAAAACTGACCCGGATCGCGCTGGAACTGTTGATATTGTTGTTGATATTCGCCCGCCATTGTGAGGCTCCTATACTTTTTAGTGAGAGACCCTAAAAAATGTAGGTGTTTTTTTGATTAAATAATATGCGACCTTGGTCGGCATTAATTGGGCTAGATGTAATGAAACCGCCCGGTTTAGGGGCGATTTCAGGGAGTTGTGATACTAAACCTGTTGTTCACTAATAAGCGGTAAGCAAATGAGGATCTTAACGCCACCTAACTCACTGTGCTCAGCTTTTATAGTGCCTTTGTGTGTTTCAATCAGGCTTTTACAAATCGCCAGTCCAAGGCCTGAGCCCCCCGTTTGACGGCTGCGCGACTTATCAACGCGGTATAAGCGTTCGAATATTTCAACTAACTGATTATTGGTAACGCCGGGTGGGGTATCTTCAATGCTAAAAGAAATGCTCTGCTCTGAGGCTGTCGCTACAAATTTAATTTTGCCGGGTTTATCAGTATAAAAAGTACTGTTTGATAAAAGGTTAGTCAGTACTTGCTTAATTTTATCGATATCCCATGTCACCTTGATATCAGCAGCAACGCGAATGTTACTGGTAAATTCAAAGCCTTTGTTTTCTACAAAAGCAGCAAAGTCTTGCTGCCAAACGGATAATACATCAGCAAGTAAATAGGGTTTTAAGTTAAGGTACAGGCTATCTGAATCTGCTTGTGCTAGTTGATGGATATCACGGATCAGTATATTGATATCGGTAAGTTTTCGATTAATTGCATCGTAAGAGGCATCAACGTCTTTGGCGATATTGTATTGCAATGCTTCAACTTGCAATTGTAGTGCTGTGAGTGGCGTGCGAATTTCATGAGATACATCGGCTAGTAAGCGGTTCTTTTTATCAACAACTTCTTGGAGTAGCTGTGCTCGTTCGCTGGCAAGTTTACGCTTTTTAAATGAGCGGTAGCCAAAGCCTGATATCAGTAAAATCACGCAGCTTAAGCCCAATAACCACGCTTTAAATTGCCATTCACTTTCGCTTAGTTGGGCGGCTTGAATTTGCTTATCAGCACTCAATTGATTGATTTCTTGCTGATTTCGCATAAAAGCCACTTGGCTTTGCATTGCGGCCACGGTTAAGTCGTGCTGATTTTTACCGGTATTATCTTCAAGGGTTTGATAGCGACTTTGCGATTCAAATGCTTGTTTATACAGTTGTAATGCAAGGTAAGAGTCAGTGAGTAGTTTATTTAAGCTGATTTGATCTTCAACATCTTGCAGCTCATCAGCCTGTTTTAAAGCCTGCTCTGCGGTTTTAATTGCTTCAGCGTGATCATCAAGGGCTTGATAAATACGTGTTTGGGTGATCCCTAAAGACACTAAGTGTGATCGAAAATTATAGTCAGTAGCGATTGCTAAAGCGCGATCAATATATGCTTGCGCTTCACTAATGTTGCCTTGTTTTAAAGCAATTAACGCCATTAAATTATACGAGCGACATAGCCCTGTGTTTGAAGATGATTGTTGATAATAGCTAATCGACTTCTCAGCGTAATCGGTGGCTGTAGCAAGTTCACCTTGTTTAAGTGCAGCATAGCCAACTTTCATGGCACTATTACCAATATCGACTTTAGAGCCAATTTCTAAATCCAACACGTGAGACATTTTAAAGTGCTTTAACGATTGAGCACTGTCGCCCATACGGCGGTAAACTTCGCCAATTTCGTAAAGCGAATCGGCTATGCCTTTTTTGTCATCAAGCTTTTGATGCAAAGAAAATGATTGAGTTAAACTTGCAAGCGCCGCATTGTGATCGCCAATAATGGCTTCGATTATTCCTAAGTTTAGTAATGCCGATGCATACGATTTTTCATCATCAAACTCATGTAAGATATTAACAGATTTTTGTGCCTCATTTAGGGCGGCTATGTATTTATCTTGCCAGCGTAAAATGGCTGCTAATCGCTCATAGGACTGGGCAATCAGCATAGAATCTTGTATCTGTTTGGCAATGGATAATGCATCTCGGTAGTGCTGCTCTGCTGTTAGAAAGTTACTTTTTCTACCTTGTGCGTAACCCTGAATAAGCATTGCTCGTACCGTTACAGCCTGATTGTTCTGTGTTTGTCCGTAATCTAGTAGTTGCTCTGCATAGCTCAGTGCTTGGTCATAATCGCCATTGCTTACATTCATAAACGCCAACGATTCGAGCGCTTCTTGAATGATCTGTGGCTGATTGATGAGGGTTGTATCGTTAGTTAACTGCTCAAATATATCCGTTGCTTGGCTTGGATCACTGTTACGTAGCAATTGTGCTTCGTTTAGTTTTTCTTGAGCCTGTTCAGGAGTTATTGCAAAGGCGCTTAACGATAGGCAGCTAAGGGCGCAAGCCAAAGCTAAGCTTTTGTAAAATAATGGAGTATTTTTCATTTTTTATTTGGGTAAAGGCAACTGCCATTTTTGTAAAATTGCTTGGTATTGACCGCTTTGCTTCAAAGCTTTAACTGCATCAGTTAATTGTATAGCGAGTTGTTTGTCTATATTAAGGTTTGCAGCGAGGTAAAGGCCTGAAGGAAAGTCGTCTAAGTGCAGGCTTTTATGAATGTCACTAGGGTCAACTCCAGATAATGCCAGTTCGTTTTGCAAGGTTAGAGTGTTGGTAAGCACAAAGTCGATGCGCTCTTTTTCAAGCAATTGCCAAAGTTGATGATAATGACTGACTAGCACCAAGTTTTTATCTTCATTAAATCCCGCTTGCTTCAAATAATGTTCACTTGAATAGCCTCGAATAGTCGCTACACGGTACTGCTGGGCTTGCTTTAAGCTAAATATTTTGTGGCTTTTACTCGATAGATCCACTAAATAAGCATCTGAAAAATAGGTTTGTGCTAACCACTTAAACCGGCTTTCACGAGCTGGATTTTTTAGTAACGAAATCATTAACATGTTTGGATTGTTTTCAAGCTCATAGAAAGCCCGTGCCATTGGCATAATTCTGAATTCGCCGGAGATGTTTGCGCGTGCCAGAGCTGTTTTTACTACTTCAACAAGCGCACCATCAGCTTCGCCTTGCTGATTTTTAAAATGGTACGGTGGTAAATCTTCGGCAAGAAAGGTCAGTGTTTTCGCAGCCGTCGCACAACTGATGAAACAAAGCAGGGTAGCAATCAGAAATGAGCGGAGCAGCATAAAGACCCTTTATCCTTAAACAAGTTATTAACATATTAATTAATATTAGTGAAAAGGTATAGGTTTTTAGCTGCTGCGTAAGATTTAGTTACTTTTTTTACTGCGAGGAGCACCCAGTAAAATACCTATATGACAAACACATACAGATAAAAATGCGCTTACGCCAAGTGCGCCGCCGTAGCCATGCAAACGTGGCACTAAGTATTCAAACAACATTGCAAACAATAACGAAGAAATGGCTAACGTGAAGATACCAAAGCGCTTTGGTGCGCTCATGCCAATGAAAGTCCCGCCAAAGAAAGCCACGCTATAGAGCTCCACATCAACAGATAAAAGGCTCAAGACACTAAATGCAATAATGCTGGTAGCCGCTGATGCACGGATGCCATCAAAGCGATTATGATGCGCTAAAAAGTACGTTGAGTAGGCACCTAATAAAGCGGTAATAGCAATAAATAAATCCATTAAAAGACCCCTTTTGCCAGCATATAAAGCGCTACACTGGCAAAAGCAACGCTACCAAGACGACCACCAAAACCTGCAAATAGATTCATAGTTAATACGTAAAGGCAGGCACCAATTAAAGAGATAAAGCTCAGTTCCCAGTAGCTGTTGATTAAACTTGATGAGCACATGCCAGCAAAGCTGCCAGCGTATATGGCTGCATAAGGGTGATTACCAAAACGAGCAGGAAAAGGAATGAATGTGCCAACTAACCCAGTAACTGCGGCAGATAAAACAAGGGCAACATTAGCTTGGTCATGAAGTAAAAAGCAGGCAAAACAGCCAACAGAAAAGGCCAAAAACTTGACCATGAAAAATGTAATATGTGCCATTAATTGACGATACACCTCGCTTAAGTAGGTAAACGAGGTGCATTATCTCATTGATGCGTTTAGTCCTGCAACTGCGCTTTGGCGGGTATTGCTGCTACTTTGGTATGGTGGCCATACAAAGCAACAATTAAAAAGCAAACAAGTGGTACAACAAACGAAACCGCAGTGTTAAAGGCATCTATGGTTGCGGCTTGGAGCAGCGGTAAAAATGCGCCTCCTAAAATAGCCATTACTAAGCCTGCTGCACCCACTTTTGCATCTTCGCCGAGGCCTTCAAGTGCTGTGCCGTAAATGGTTGGAAACATCAAAGATAGACAGCTTGAAATAGCGACAAGTGCGACTACGCCCACTAAATTAACTTGGGTGGTAACAATAAAACAAAGCACGGCTGCAACTAAAGCCATAAAGCGCAGTAATTTAGCGCTGCTAATAAAGCGCATGAGCCATGTCATAATGAAGCGAGACACTAAAAACACCAGCATAGAATATTGTAACACCTGACCGCCAGTAACTTCTGTGGTGTTAAGTGCTTCCATGGTGTAGCCAATGGTGTAGGTCCATACACAGGTTTGAGCGCCAACATTAAAAAATTGTGCCAGCACACCAAATCGATAATGCTTGTTTTGATACAAATGTTGAAAGGTCTTTTTAAGTTTGCACGGCTGCGCTGTTACTTTTGTTTCTGTTGCAGGAGAGCGGCTAAAGAAGATACATAGCCATAGCAAGATTAAACAACAGGCCATGCCCACATACGGCACCATCACAGCATCGAGTTCAGCACTAACAACGGTTTTTAATTGTGCCTCATTCATCAAAGCGCGGCTTGCACTATCGGCTTGATTTAAGTTTGGTAAAATCAACGTCGCCGCCAAAAACACACCAATATTAGTCCCAACGGGGTTGAAAGCTTGTGCCAGGTTAAGTCTGCGGGTTGCTGTTTGCTCGCACCCTAACTGCATGACATAGGGATTTGCAGAGGTCTCTAAAATAGATAAACCACCTGCAAGTATAAACAAGGCCAATAAAAAGTGACTATAGAGCATGGTTTGACTAGCAGGGTAAAACAATAAAGCACCAGAGGCGGCCATGGCTAAACCTACTAACAGCCCCGTTTTATAATTAAACCGTCTATTGATCATTGCCGCCGGTAAAGCTAGGCAAAAATAAGCGCCATAATAACTAAACTGCACCAATGCTGATTGCAAGGCACTCATCGAAAATGTTTTGCTAAAAACTTTCACTAATGGGTCTGTCATATTGGCTGCAGTGCCCCAAGCAGCAAAGCAAATTGTAAGCAGAATAAAAGGCCATAGCATTTGGCGCGATACAATAGCGGACTGTGTTTGCATAGTTCACCAGATTAATGTGTTCATATTGTTGTGGCCGACAGTATTCACGACTACAAATAATAAATCAACCTAGTTGATTTATTATTTTGACTGGTAGATAGTACGCCAAACAGGTCTAATAGGCCGCTTATCAGGTTGTATCAAGAAGGATGTTATGAAGAGCAGTTTATCGCGAGCACCAAGAAGCAATAACGAGCGCGCAATTTTAAGTTTAATTAGGCAGCAGCAAAGCATGCCTAAGGCACAAATAGCGAAGGCGTTAGCTTTGTCTGCTCAGGCGGCAACAGTGAATATCAACAAGCTCGAAGAAGATAAGCTATTGCTTCGTGATGCACCTGTTAAAGGCCGAGTAGGGCAGCCAAGTGTGCCATTTAGACTTAACCCTGATGGCGCGTTTAGTTTTGGTTTAAAAATCGGACGACGACGCTTCGATCTGATACTCGTTGATTTACAAAGCACGCAAAGAGCGTCTGTATCTTTGGAGGTGAATGAGGCATCGGTTGATGAGCTTAAAGTATTTTTAGAAACACATATTCCTAAATTAATCAGTCAATTAGAACCTGAGCTGCGCTCACATGTGTGCGGGCTTGGGGTCGCTATGCCGTTTGATATTTGGCAATGGCAAGCAACTTCAGACTCAGCAAAAAATCCCCTTAGCCAATGGCAAAACTTTGATTTGAAAGGCTACTTAGAAAGTCAGTTTCAGTTACCTGTTTATATTAGTAACGACAATAACGCAGCCTGCTGTGCAGAGTTAAGCCTCGGAAATCCTAATAACTATAGCGATTTTTTATATGTCTATTTAGGGGCTTTTTTAGGTGGCGCTGTGGTGATTAACCATCAGCTTCTCGAAGGCAAAAGTGGTAATGCCGGTGCAATAGGCTCCATGCTAAACGCTGAACGGGAGCAGTTACTTAGCCAATGTTCGTTACTGTCATTGCAAAGCGAGTTTAATAATGCGCAACTTGGCATTTCTGTGTATGAGCTAACAGACTGTCAGTTTGCAGAGCATAAAGGGCTAGTTCAGCCTTGGCTTGAAAAAGCCGCAGAAGCTATCAGTATTGCCATGCATAACAGTTTAAGTTTGTTAGATATGCAAGCTGTGATTATTGATTCGCCATTACCGAGTAAAGCGCTTGAACAGCTCAAGCAGTTATCAATTGCAGCATTTGCACGCTTAGATAGTCGTGGACTACGTAGCTGTGAAGTGAGTTTAGGTGTGTGCGGAGAAAAAGCGCAGTCAATAGGCTCTGCCCAACTTGCGCTTAGTCATCATTATTTTTAAACAGGAGTGAGCAGCTCACTCCTGTTTAATTTATTACTTCTGATATTGTTTGAACCACGCAAGCGTGTATTCAATTTTCGAAATCATACGCGATGGACGACCCGCAATACCATGTGGTGAGCCCGGCACACGAATAAGCACGGTATCTACCTTTTGCAGTTTTAATGCTTGATAGAATTGCTCTGATTCTGAAATTGGCGTACGGCGGTCTTCTTCACCTGTCATGATCAATGATGGCGTGGTTACGTTACCCACTAATGAAAGCGGCGAACGTTTCCAGTAGTGTTCAACATTATCCCATGGCATGCCCGGGAACTGGTTGCGAATTTGACCAATGTAGCTGTCGGCAGTCAGTGTTTTACTTAACCAGTTGATCACTGGTTTGGTAATTGCAGCCGCGTTGAAGCGGTTTGTTAAACCAACAGCATAAGCTGTTGCAATACCACCTGCTGAACCACCAGCAATAAATAGGTTATCTTTGTCGATAAACCCTTTTGCTATCATGGCATCAACCGCTGAGTTATGGTCAGCAAAGTCTTCTTCTGAGCTGTATTTACCATCTAACAGTAATGCAAAGTCTTTACCGTAACTTGTTGAACCACGGTAATTTACATATACAACCACATAACCTTCAGCGGCATAACGTTGTAATTCAGCAGTAAAGCTTGGGCCATAGGCTAGATGTGGACCGCCGTGAATTTCAACCATTAATGGATATTGCTTGCTCTCATCAAAATCAGGTGGCGTGATGTACCAACCTTGAATGGCTTGGCCGTCAAACTGCGACTTAACATTCAACTCGTGTACTTTACCTAGCTTTTTATGGCCTAATATATCTTCGTTTAATGAAGTAAGCGTTTTAGTTTTACCTTTGTATAGGTAGCCTAAATCAGCTGGGCGATACTCGTTGCCTTTTGTATAAGCAATGGCGCCATTGTTGGCCATGCTAAAACTACCGCTAACATACGGGCGACCAATTGAAGTGCCCGATAGCGTATCAGTTAAATCAGTTACCTTACCGCGGCTGGTTACTTTAGCGAGCTTACGCTTACCAAAATCATCGTATTGAATAACAAAGTCGCCATCGCCTGACCACTTATAATCAGCCACTGAACGGTCTAATTTTTCAGTAATATGCTTGATTGAATTATCATCTAAATCAAGTAATGACAGCGTTGAGTTAATATAAGGCACAGGGGCGTTATCACGAGCAACAAAGGCTAGTTCATCACCGTCTTTAGCATAGTAAGGATTGCTTTCTCGGCCCGGTAAATCTGTTAGCTGTGTAAGCTCACCTGATTTTACGTTAATTTCATAAAGGTCTGACTCAGTAGTGCGGTATTCCCACTCATCATTGCGATCAGCAGAAAAAGCCAGTTTTGTGTTACTTGGATCCCAAGCAAGTGGACCATAGTGCTGATAATCACCCGATGTTAATTGGCGTGGTGTGCCACCCGAAACAGGAATAACAAAAACGTGACGATATGAAGGTTCTAAAAAGCCTGCACCATCAGCTTGATAACGCGCTTTTTCAATTACTTTAACTGGTTTTGACCACTCGGCGCCTTTTGGTTTTTTTGGCAGCTTTACTGATTTAGCGAACGCAGATTTACCTTCCGGAATGCTCATAGTGAAGGCAATTTGCTCTGAGTCATTCGACCAAGTTAAGTTACGTACTGATTTTGGTAGTTGCGTTAAAAGTGCTTGTTTGTCTTGCGCTAACCAATAAACGTGAAGTTGATTTGAGCCGCTTGAATTGCTGGTAAAAGCAATTTTTTGGCTATCTGGAGACCAAGTTGGTTGGCTGTAGTTATGTTCATCAGAAAACAGCGGCGTGTGTTGACCAGACTTTAAATCGTACAGCCAAAAGCTACGTTTGTTGCCATCTTTCATGATGTCGTAGCCGCTACGCACATAAACAATTTTTTTACCGTCTGGGCTTATTTGTGGGTCGCCTGCGTATTCAAGTTGAAAAATATCTTCAGAAACAAATTTGTCGTTAGCATATACCTGAGCTGTTGTTGCTGCGCACAGCAAGCTGGCTCCAATAAAAATTGATTTTTTTAATTGCATGGAATGGTCTTTTTTTAGCCGTAAAATTTTATCCTAAAAGCAGACCATGCTGTGCGCAAGCACATTGAGATAAAGTTGCATTTACCCCAGTTGAATTGACTCAAAGTCTATATGTGCTTCGCTAGTACCTGATTTTAAAGGCTTAGGCAAACTTAAAATAGTCATCCCAACGACTATCTAAGCGTTGTTTGGCATTGGCTAAATCAACCGCCGAATAAAGATCATTGTTTTGATTAACCAGTTCAAGCTTGACGAGTTTGTCTAAAGCATCATCAATTTCAAAGTCGAGCTGGCAATTATGTTGCTCGTTAAACCATTGCTCAATTTGCTTATCTAATTGCTCTGCAGTCATCTCAGATTTGCTCTTTAATAAAAAGGTGTAGGCAAGCAGCGCTTCTTTTACATCTTCTTCTTCAGCTGCATCAACGAGGGTATGAAAAACACCTGCGTTGTTATCGAGATTTTTAAAATACAAGTTGTCGGCCAGTGCTTTCATAAAGCGAATTTTACGATTTTTAAACTTGCTCCACTCTTTAAATATAAAGCTGCCAAACACACCCATGCCGATTGCAAAGGTAATAAAGTGCTGCTGACTCATATGCACTTCTTCGCTGCGCCAACCGCCCCAAAAAGCAATCAAGGCAATCAGCAGTAAAATTGACGCGCCTAATTTTGTTACCAACACCACAGCACCACCAATCAGGGCAGATGAGCCAATGATAAGTTTATCAATCGGGCGCATTTTTACTTCGCTATTCGGAAACAGCATTTCTAAATCGGCTTTGGGGACATTCTGGAATAATTTGACGATGGTTGAATTGGGCTCGAATCCTACCGGCATTTTGCCTTTTTCTAAAAAGTACTGCTCGTCTTTAAAGCGGATGAATATGGCAACGCGGTCATAGTTAGTAAATTGAATCTGTTTTTTCTTAAGCCCCCAAAAACTGCGCAGCGTCTCGGTTTTTTGCGATTCACCACGGCGGTAAAAGACCACTTCTGCGAAGTCATCAAACTCAACGGCTAAACGCACTTTAAATAAAGACTCTTCATTCAATGCATCTTGCAAGTCTTGATTGGTAATGGTTTCAAAATTGGCGGCATTGAGTACCGTGGCAAAATCTTTAGCAAAAGCTGATTGATAGTTGGCACGCTCAGCATCGGTAATAGGTTTCAGCGTGCGGGTATCGCTATTAGGGTCAAATGGCGCATAGTTGTTTTTTAATGACTCCAGCAATCCGTGATATTGATAATGGGTCACGCTTTGCAAAAGTGTAGCAAACTCCTTAAACGAATAATTTGATTGCGACTCACCTAAATAGGCTTGGCAAAGGTTGATGATGTCGTGTTTACGAAAAGGAATAAAGCGTGCGTTAATCATTATGCTAATATTTATTTAAACAGAATTCGCTCAGATGATAAAAAATTAATCTCGAGAATGCGACTGTTACAAACAAATAGCATGACGTTAGACTTTTTTGCTGGTTAAAAGGGATTGCTTTAGGTTAATTACTCCAGCCAAAATGCTGGTTTTTAAAATTCACGGTCGCTTTGTCATGCACTTTTAAACACGCTTTGCTAATGTTGAGCCAATTGCAGTAAGTTGTCGTGATCTGTTATGAGTATACAACCTCCACCAATCGAAGTTAAAGCTGAGTTAAACTCAGTACCTCTAGTTATAAAGCAGCTTTTTATAAGCGTGTTCATTATTTCATTGTTGATGATTGTGGTGACATATCTTTACCATTTTAATCGATTAGAAAATGATATTTATCTCAATGGCGTATTAACAGATGCTATTAATCTATTGATCCTCATATGTATATTTGCCTTTGTGCAAACATCGGTAGTAGCACAAAGAAGCTATTTATTTTTAAGTATTGGTATTTTTCTATGGAGTGTCGGGCTGACCTTCGACTTTCTAGATGAACTTGTGTTTCAGCCTATTTGGGTGGGAATTTATATCGAGGATATTGCTCGAACAATTGGTATGTTGGTTACTGGCTTTGGTTTGTTTTTAGCTTTGTCAGACTTAGCTAAAACCCGCGAGCAACTTGAAGAAGAGCTAAAAACAGATGTGCTTACCAAAGCCTATAATCGCCGTTATTTCTACCACTATGTACTGCAAAATCAAGATACACCGCATAGTATTGTAATTGTAGATATTGATCACTTTAAAGCGATCAATGATGAACATGGTCATGATGTAGGCGATCAGGTGTTGATTGATTTTGTATCGCAATGCCATAAGGCATTAGACCCGCATATTTTATTTGCCCGTATAGGTGGTGAAGAGTTTGCTTTATTTGTTCCGACTGAAGATCAAGAAATATTGAGTCAGACATGTCAGCAACTATTGTGCTTGGCCAGTAACGTGATGGTTACGCCGAGTAAAACACTCAGTGTGAGTGTAGGTTCAGCAATAAAACGCGCCACAGAAACATTTAGTAATGCAATGAAACGAGCTGATCAGGCACTATATCAGGCTAAAAACCAAGGCCGTAGCCGTTATATTCATAAACCGTAAGGGACGGTTAAGGGTTTTTGTTGTACCCTAAAGCCGAGCAAAACGATTAAGGATGAATAATGGCAATTGCTAAAAAGTTAAAGCAAAAAACACGGCAGTTTATCGACTCTAAACATATGCTTAAATCGATTACGGTGGCATCATTTTTAGAGTCAACCATAGTGCCTATACCGCTTGAAGCTGTGCTTGTTCCGTTAATGCAAGCTCGCCGTGAAAAGCTGTGGTTAATCGCATTAATGGCGACCATTGGCTGTATTATTGGTGCTATTTTTGGTTATGCCCTTGGTTATTACCTATTTGACGTAGTAGGCGATTGGGTAATTAATACCTTCTCAAATCCTGAGCAATTCGAGCAAGTTAAACAAAAAATGCAAGCGCAAGGCTTTTGGTTTGTATTGACGCTCGGTATAGTGCCCATTCCATTTCAAATTGCCATGCTTGCCGCGGGTGCAACTAAGTATTCAATTTTTCTCTTTTTACTGGCTACGGTCATTGCGCGCTCAATCCGTTACTTTGCCCTTGCTGCAGTTGTTTATTACGCGGGTAATCAGGCTGAGCGAATTATTCAAAAGCACAAAACTAAAGCCTTAGTCGCTATTTCTGTGTTAGTACTGTTAATTTGGTGGCTTAGCACACTCATTTAACAAATAAAAAATACTGATTATGGTTATCCTGTCTATACTTTTAATTAAGGAAAGCGCTTAAAAACAACAGGATGACCCATGAATACCCTAGTGGCTGCACTGCCTATTTTGCTATTGATCTGGATGATGGTAAAACGCAGCCCCATCGCTTCTTACATTGCTTTACCAATAACGGCGCTGCTCGCTGCTTTACTGCAGCTGTTTTACTTTCAAGCTGATTTAAGGCTGTTGCTTGCCAATGTGTTTGCTGGTGTGTTGTCTGTCATGACGCCCATTTCTATTATTGCCGGGGCTATTTTGCTTAATCGCATGTTGGCAATATCAGGAGCCGAAACCACGATTAAACACTGGCTCGAATCAATAAGTAGTAATCAGGTTGCGCAATTGATGATCATAGGTTGGGCATTTGCATTTATGCTCGAAGGTGCATCGGGGTTTGGTACGCCAGCAGCTATTGCTGCGCCCATTTTGGTTGGGCTTGGTTTCTCGCCTTTTAAAGTGATTGTTTTCACTCTTATTTTAAACTCAATTCCCGTTTCTTTTGGGGCTGTGGGCACGCCAACGTGGTTTGGCTTTTCGGCGCTACAGTTAGATGATGGGCAAGTGCTGGCTATCTCAAAATGGACGGCACTGTGCCATGTTATTGCTGCTTTGGTTATTCCTATGATTGCGCTGTGTCTTGTGCTGCCACTAAAAAAGGTGCGTCAAAATAGCGTATTCATTTATCTAAGCGTGTTTTCATGTGTCTTGCCTTATTGGTTGTTTGCCCAGTGGAACTATGAGTTTCCATCGTTGATTGGTGGTGCAGTGGGGCTACTAGTCACTATTTATTTAGCAAGCCGGGGAGTGGGTTTAGATAACTCAGCTGCAAATACACAAAGCTCGAAAAACAAGGTTGAGTTCACACCTAAAACGCTGTTTGTAGCCTTATTCCCGCTATTACTCTTGATTGTTGTGCTGGTCATAACCCGTATTCATCAGCTGGGTATTAAAGCACTGCTTAACGACGAAACGCTCTGGCTGAGTGTCAATTTGGGCTTTGCGCAATTTGAATTAAGCAAAGCACTGATCTTATCTTTACATGAGATATTTGGCACGACGGTGGGATGGTCGTATAAAACCTTGTTTGTTCCAGCCTTGATCCCGTTTGTATTGGTGGTGTTGATCTGCGTGCCGTTACTTAAGATGAGTAAGCCACAAGTAAAGAAAATGTGCTCCGACACCTTAGGCCGTATTGCTATGCCATGTATTGCTTTAATCGGTGCATTGGTGATGGTGAATGTTTTAATGCAAGGCGGCCATAATGCACCCATATTTTATATGGCGAGTACCTTTGCTGATTTAAGTGGTGAGCACTGGGTGTTATTTGCCTCGTACTTGGGGGCACTCGGCACTTTCTTTTCAGGCTCGGCAACCGTGTCTAATCTTACCTTTGGCGGTATTCAATATGGTATTGCTGAGCAAGTGGGCTTATCAGAAACTTTAGTGCTTGCGTTGCAATCAACAGGGGCGGCGATGGGTAATATGATCTGTATTAGCAATATTATTGCTGTAGCCAGTATTGTTGGAGTGAATAATCAAGAAGGGCCAGTGCTTAAGAAAACCTTTTTGCCGATGCTAATTTACGGAGCAATAGTTGGGGGCTTTAGTTACCTATTTTACTGATTAAACATGTGCAGATAAAAAAGGTGCCCAGATAAACCGAGCACCTTTACGGAGTAATTTATTGAATAGCTTTTTTTACTTCGCGCCAATCAATAATTTTAAAGTTTTGCGGTGCCTGTGGCATACGGTTGTAACCATCTTGCACAATTAGCACCCCTTCAGGGTAGCCCGGTAACGCAGCTGGTGTTACCGTTAGGCCATCGGTTTCTGATACGCCATCTATTGCTAACTCTAGGTTATTGCTGATTGCAAATTTACCCGCAAACTCTAGGCTAGGGGTATTGCCATCGATAATTTTATAAAGCACATAGCTGTAATCACCTTGGCTAGAAACCACTAAATAACGGGCATCTTTCGCGTGATAGATTTCCATGCCTTCTACATCATCAACCAGCATATCGTTCACGGTTTGTAACATTACAGGTTTATTTCCTGCTGTTGGCTCAGCGCCAATAAACCAAATACCTTCGTCTTCTTCACCTAAAAATAGCTGTGCGGTTTTATCATCTGCACTGCAACCTTCAGGTTGGCTCGGTACACTAAATTCGCGTACTAGTTGTGCTGATACGCTCTCATTATCACCAGTTAGTTTGTATTGCTGAAACAGGCCTGATTTGTCATTCATAAACACATAGTTGCCTGTGTTTGATGAGTACATACACATACCGTAAATTTCGTTTAGGGTTGTTGGCAACTCAGCAAGATGTTGCACCTGATTGCTTGTATCAACGGTGTAAACACTGATGCTGTTATGAGAACGGTTACTACCTGCAATCCAGGTATTCGTTGCGTTGTTGATACTGGCATGTTGGCGCACATCAACATTATTTAAACGGCCTGTTTCTAGCGCTTGTAGCTCTTTGCCTGCAAGGTCATACACCATTAAACCACGGCGTTTATCGGTACCTAGGATCAGGCTTTTTGCTCCATTTTTTGGATTTACCCAAATGGCAGGGTCATCGGCGGCATCACCAAAAGCACGCACTGCATCGGTTTGCGCTTGTGCATTGATATAAGTAACAGCCGCTGTTTTAGCGCTATTTTGTTGCTTAGCTTGTGCTTTAATTTGCCCATCGATTTGACCTTTTACATAATGACCTGATTCATCATCGTATAGCACGATATCAGCTTGATTATTGTTAAAGCGCACTGCGGCAGATTCAATTGCCAGTTCACCAGCAAATTGCCAGCTGCGAAAACGTTTAGTACTCTTTTCGTAGCGATGTAATTGGTTATCATCAGAAGTGGTAAACCATAAGCTACCATCATCTGTTGTGCTTAAACCGCCAACTTCAGGCGCTAAGCTGCCAAATGGCGACATCATAGCAAGGGGCTTTTTATCGGCGCGAGATTCAGCGTCGGCGTTAATTTGCCAAATGCCTAGCTCGCCTTCGCTTAGGTAAAGGGTTTTACTGTGATCATCAACCGCACAGCCTGATGTTTCACTTACGCCAGCAAACTCGCGTAATTCAAGGTTTAATGCGCGCTTGTTTGCCATATCAAACACCAGTGTTTCGCGAATAAGACCTCGAGCATCTGCCACAAATGCCGACACAGCTTGAGTAGTCGGGTTAGCAAATAAACACACCGCTTCAGGTTTTGCTTTGGGTGGGCTTATACGGCTGATTTCAGTCAGCTGCCATTTAGGCGCTTTTTGTAAGCTAAAAATCACCGCTTGGTCGGCTTCGTTGTCGATGCTAGCAACAAGGTAACTGTTTTTGTTGATTGCTTTAACAGATAGCGCTTCGAAGTTACCTTTTTGTAATGCGTGCTGTTTACCTGCGGCATCAATAAGCTGAAGGCCTTGGCTTTGTGAGCTTAATAGCCAAGCGTCATCAGCAAGGGCTGCTGCTTGTGAGCCTTGCATATTTTCAGTTGTGCCAAAGGCTGTTAATTGGTTTTTACTTGGTGCCTCGGTTGCCGTTGTTTGGCTACACGCTGCTAGGGTGCTCAGTATTACTGCACTGGCAACAAGATTAAGTGGTTTTTTAAAATTCATGGGATCCCCAAATATACAACAAGGCAGCAATGCGCTGCCTTAATAACTCTTTTGTGTATTAAAACGCGTAGCGCAGCATTAACTGAATAACAGGGCCTGCTTCTTCAGACTCCAGTTCATACTCGTCAAAGTCGCGGTTGATTTGGTCATCAACCGTGTCGAACTTGTTAAAGGTTTCGTCTTTGCTTGCATCAAGTAGGTTTGAGCCCACTAAACGAAGCGTGACGTCTTGCCAGCGTTTTTCTACGAATACTTCAAGGTCTGCGCCGTAGTGTGTGGTCACTTCTTCACCCACGATACGGCCATAAGCATCACCTTGTTTACGGTAAGTTGCACCGAACGAAGCGCCTAAATCAGGTAGGTCTTGAATAAAGCCAACGTTAAACACATAGTCAGATTGGTCGTTGAATTTACGGCTACCGAAAGTGTCATCTACTTCTGAATCAAGCCATGAGTAGTTAAAGAATACCCCGGTGTTTGGCATGCTAATGGCGCTTAGCGGCGTTGATAAATCAAGCTCGATACCTTTTACGTTGCCATCACCTGTGTTACGCGGTTGCAAAATGTAAGTACCATCACCTTCTGAACCTTGTTGGCCTGTATTAGCAATTTCGATAAGGTCAGTGACATCGCGGTAGAACACGTTGAGTCCTACTACGCCGCTTTTACCTAAGCGATACTCATAGCCTAAGTCCATACCCCATGATGATTCTGGTTGTAGGTCTGGGTTACCTAAAAAGTCGTTATCGCCTAATTCTTTTTCAAGTAGAGCTGGGGTGATGTAATCAAAATCAGGGCGACGTAAGCTACGTGCAACCGAGGCACTAACACGGCCATTTTCAGAGACGTTGTAGCGTAAATGTGCCGATGGTAAGAAGAAGTCATAATCGTTTTTAGCGCTCACACCTTCTGCTTTGTCTGTAATGGTTGAGTCAGTTGTTTCGTAGCGCACACCTAACTCCCACGAGAAGTCTTGGTCTTCGTGCTTAACTAATGCAAATACATCTAGGCGGTCTTCTTCGAGTTTATTTACGCCACCAGAGGCTGCTTCAAACTCGTTGTTAAAGCCTGCCAGTGACATTGGTGTTTGGCTGAATTGATCCCAGTTTGTAAAGCTTTGTTCGCTTTCATCTTCGGCTTGATAAACCGCAGTATCGCGCTCTTTACCTTGTACAAAGGCACCAAATTGAATCGTTTTGTTCTCGCCTGCAAACAAGCTATGTTGCCATTGTAATGACCACTCTTTGTCATCAAGATCTACGGTTTCTTCTTCTTCCTCAAATACCATAGGTAGTTCAGAGGTATCGATTTCTACTTCTTGCTCGTAAACAGACTCTTCAAAGCTTGCAAAACCAAGTTTGAATTTACTGGTGCCACCAAAAAGGGGTAACTCATAACCCGAGTTGATGTTGTAGTTGGTTTGATCGATGAAAGATACATTGGCGTTGTCGGTTTCAAGATTACCGCCTTCAACAATTGAGTTATTGATTGCTGTTGGGTCGTCATATTCAAATGAACGCTCATCTTCAGTACGGTCGGTATCAACCCAAATCGCGCTGATATCAAACTTGCTGCCATCATCAAAAGCAATTTCGTAGCTGGCATTTAGCGAGGTATCGTCACCGTCGCGAATATCTGATTGATCTTCGCGGTTATCAAATTCTTCGGTTTTGTAATTAGCGTTATTCTCTGGGCTATCGCCATAGCGTAGGCTTGATTTTTGTTTTGGGTTATAACGACCTTGTAAGTTAGCGCCAAGTAGTAAGCGGCCGCCAGCAAACTCGGTGCCGTAAACACCAGCAAAGCTTTCTTTTAATTCGCCATCGTCATAACGCAGGCCACCCGCACGAAGGTAACCACCATCTAGGCTGTAACCGTCACGCAATACAATGTTTAGCGTACCGGCAATGGCATCGGCAGAGCGGTTTGCACTTGAAGCACGAATAATTTCTACACGCTCAATTAGCTCAGCAGGAATACGGTCAACAAAGAATGAGCGGTCAGCACCTGCACCAGGTACTTCTTCACCGTTGATAAGGACCTTTGTGTAAGCTGGGCTTAAGCCACGCATACGCGCGCCATCAGACTCTAAAACATCCGATAAAAACGTCACACTTGGTACGCGTTTTAATGCATCACCGGCAGTAAGCGGTTCAAAACGTTGAAAGTATTCTTGTGAGTATTCAAGCGTCGGTGCCAGCTCCTGTGAGCGGTTGCGATAACCAATCTCGCCATAGACAACAAGCTCTTCAGAGACTTTTACTTTTTTCTCATCGCTGTTTTGTTCGTCTTGTGCGTAAGCGGCAAATTGGCATAAGGCGAGGGCGCTTACTAACGCCTTCGTTTTAAATTGTTTCATGGGTTTGCTCCTGGTTGTCCTTGGTTTGATGAGCAAAGTACGCAGCTTAAATGACGCAAATGTGACAGAAAATCGCTAACAGCCTGTAAAAACAAGTGATTAGCGGATTTTAAAAGTACTTTTGAGCTGCAATAACCCCATCTTGTTAAGGTAAATACAGTGCTTAAGGGGTTTAACAAGGTTTGACTGTCGTTTTGCTGTCACATCATTGAGCTAATATGACCCTGCTGCTTTAAACGCTAACGAGTTAGCATGGCAGCGTGAATTATTGTTAGGTACTGAGAATGCGATATAACCCTTTTACTCATCATCGACTTTTAACCAATGCAGTTATTGCTCTATTTGTAATTGCGTTTTTGCTAAGCGCACAAGCAGGAGAATTAAAGCCTCTTGCTGATATCGCATGGTTAGATATTTTAGGCGAGGGTGGCATTGTGCTAATGACCCTTACTTGGATAGCTGCGCTGCTTATTTCGAGGCCGCCCGGCAAAGTCACCAGTTTTTTAGTGCTAGGGCTTGGGCTTTTTATGTTTTCAGCTTCCCTCGATTTATTTGATGAGTGGTTACATCAACCAACCAATACTTGGCTTACTTGGATTGAATCGTTACCTGCGCCGATAGGTATGATTTTTACAAGCCTTGGGCTGTATCAATGGCATCAAGAGCAATACGTACTTAACAGGCAATTAAAGCGCCGTGAAGCACAGCATCGTGAGCATGAGTTAGTGTGCTCAATAACAGGGCTGTATAAGGCTGATTACTTACAAGCAGTGTTAAAAGAACAATTAAGTGAGCCACAGTCACTGCAACTGGCCGCCATTGATATTCGTGGTTTTGCTGATTTTAACGCTGAATTTGGTTTTATCGAAGGAGACCGCTTACTACGTGAAGTAAGCGAGCTTTTATTGATGAATTGCCGCCTTACCGATGTAGTGTGCCGCTATGCAGGAGACTGCTTTATGGTGCTGATGCCAAATACCAGCGCAGTACAAGCAAAAGAGCTGGTGGCGCAAATTACCTCGGCGCTGAGCCATTGTGCTTTTAAGGTTGAAGGCGAAAAACATGCTAAGTTTCAAGATGTAACAGCGGCCTTAGTGGGCAGTATGCAAGGCGATACACCACAAAGTTTAAGCTCGCGTTTACACGCTAAGTTACAACAACAAAAACAACAAAGAGTCAGCCATTGTGAAGCCGTATCTTAACCAAGATGACAAATACCTTACCGCACAGGGCCTGATCACCACGCTGGTGGAGCTGGCCTTAAGTCGCGGCATTGCACTGCATAAGTTACTCAGAGGCACAGGGGTGTTTGAGCAAGACTTAATGAGTGTGCAGCATCAGTTTAGTATTTCGCAGCAAGTGCGCTTATTGACGCAGTTTAAGCAGTTGATGAAATCCGCCGACAGTGGCTTTTTATTAGGCAGTCAACTGGCAAACGATACCTCTGTTGCCGCCCAAGGCGTGTTACATGCAGCACATATCGGCCAAGCTTTAAAGCAGTTACACAATTTGCGCATGCAACTGGCACCTTTGTTATTTAGTTATAGTTATGTGCATAACGAGCAGTATTACATTGTGCTGCAAAACGCAGTAGGCTTGGATGATGAAATAAGCCAGTACGTTATGGAAATTTACAGCGCCGCGTTTTACCAAGTTCTTAAAAAAGTGGCGGGTGAGCGAGTCCCTTGTCAGTTTGAGTTTGCCTATAAGCGCGCCAGACATAGCCAAGAATACGAGCAACACTTAGGCCTCAAAGTCGCTTTTGAAAAGCCTATAACTCGTTGGGTATTGAATAAACACGCGCTTAGGCTCACTAACCCCGCGTTTAGTAGTTTTAGGTTTTCACAAATTAACTCGCAACTAGCGGCATTAAATACTGCAAACAGCACTTTTGTGGAAGCCGTAAGCCGATTAATTTATCAAAATCCAGCGTTAAATTTAGAGCAGGTAGCCAGTCAATTTGCTATGAGCCCTGCAACCTTCAAGCGCAAACTAAAAGCTCATAGCGTGCGTTTTTCTAGCTTGTACGATGAGCAAAGTAAGCGCAAAGCTATTTACCTGCTTGCCATGCGCGAGCAATGCAATGAGCAAGTCGCCATGCGCTTATCATTTTATGATATTGCTAATTTCAGACGAGCATTTAAACGCTGGACCGGGCTTACGCCAAGTCAATTGAAGGGGTAATACTCACTTAGTTTTACTGAGTGATAATTGAAAAAAGCCCTTAAGCTCATCTATATGACTGATTGGATGAAGATAAAAATATATCAATTACGGGCAGTTATTTTAATTAAGCTGCGTTAGACTACTGTTATTGATGTAATTAACCGAGGTCTCAAATGATTGAGTATCCTGTTGACCAACTTCCCCAGTTAATTGATGACTTGCTTCAGTGTGACACTACAACACGTAAAAATAAGTTACTTGCTGATGCTAAAGAAAAGCTTTCTACTGAGCATTTATCGTTATTGTTTGAAGCATTACCTAAAGAACAACGTTTAGAAATTTGGCAATTACTTGATGAAGATACCCAGCATGAAATTTTCATTAACTTAGGTGGTGATAGTTGTCGCTGGTTGTTACAGAGTTTAGATGAAGCTGAGGGCTTTAAGTTACTTGACGAAGTTAGCGTTGAAGAGCTACTTGAACTTGAAGAAATTATTCCCGAACGCTTTGTTGATTATGCACGCAGACAACTTGATGAAGTTCAAACGAAGCAATACGACCTTGCACAGCAATATAATCCTGAGCAGCTAGGTCACTGGCTCGATTTTGATGCGCTTAAAGTGTCAGAAAAACTCACCGTACCTGGCGCGCGTAAAATTTTTCAAAAAGGTTTACCACAGTACACCGAAGTGATTTATTTGGTGAGTCGTAAAGGCACACTCATTGGTGAAGTTGCAATTAATTCGTTATTTAAAGCCAATGATAACGACAGCCTGCTGGATTACGCGAACCTTGATGTGTCGGCTTTACACGCTGATGACGACTTATACGAAGCGGCCGAAGTGGTTATTCATAGCGAAAAAATGGCGATGCCAGTGGTTAACGCCGACAACAAACTATTAGGCCGTTTGTCGGTGTCATCAGCCTATGAATTGCGTCAAGAAGTAACAGACGAAGCCGCTGCAAAAGCGGGTGGTCTACGTGAAGACGAGGATCTGTTCTCGAGCGTGACCAAATCGGCAAAAAACCGCGGTATATGGCTTGGTATTAACCTAGCAACGGCATTTTTAGCTTCTTGGTTTATCGGTTTGTTTGGTGCAACTATCGAGCAAGTGGTTGCACTAGCGGTACTTATGCCGGTTGTCGCTTCTATGGGCGGTATTGCAGGTAGTCAAACGTTAACGGTTATTGTGCGCGGTTTAGCACTCGGTCAGGTGACCGACTCTAACCGCAGAGCGCTGTTGAAAAAAGAGCTAAGAGTAGGGGCATTAAATGGCTGTGTTTGGGCCTTTGTGATTGGCGTGCTTACTTATTTCTGGTTCAACGATGGCATGTTAAGTTTAACCATTACTATCGCTATCTTACTTAATTTAGTGGCTGCCTCGTTATCGGGAGTCGTGATCCCATCTATTTTGGATAAGCTCAAAATCGATCCTGCTCTTTCAGGCTCTGTGATTCTTACCACAGTCACCGACATTGTGGGTTTTGTCACCTTTCTTGGCTTAGGTAGTTTGTTGCTACTCTAAATAATTTTAAAGCAGGTTAACTCGGTGCTTAGCCTGCTTATTTGTTAGTCATGCAATTTCAAACTTATTAAATGTATAAAAATGCTTAAATTCACTGTGTGAAGAATCTAAATTATTAATATTAACTATAAATTTAACTAAAAAGTGCTGTAATATAGCAGGATATTTTGTTATTTTTCTGTGTGTATTGTCACTTAGAAGTTAGTAGATGAAGAAAAGTTTAACCTTTTTGTTATTTAGTTTCTGCAGCTTTAATGCTTTAGCATCAGAGAACTTTAGTGACCATGAGATATTCTGTAGCCAACAACCTCAGGCTCTATGCTTAGATTATATTAATCAACAGCTAGCGGTAGCAGAGCCTGGTTCGGCACGCTGGTATGAAATTAAGTCGTATCAGTTTGATTACTTTTACGACAAAATGGAATATCTCGCCCTTAAAGATAGCACCGAGCCATTTATAAATGGCAAAGACCTTCCTGTTGTTTTTCAAGTTCAAGTTTATTTTTATTACGCAAAGTCGATGCAATATTTCGGCAATCATGAACAAGGCCGCAAATTCGCGACTTTGGCATTTGAAAACCTACAGGCTATTTTCGATTCATTCGGTAACCCAATGCGCATGGTTGAATTGGCCAATTTGCAATACGTGTTTGGCAACAAAGAAACAGCATTGCACATATTAGATAGGGCTGAACGTCGCTTTGGAAAGAGCAAAGATCCTATTTTTCATTTTGAACTTGCTTCAAATAAAGCCAATGTTTTCCATTCACTGGGTGATGTAGATGGAGCACTCGCAAGTCGTCGGGTTGCTGTAGATTGGATTTTAAAAACAAACCATAAACGTAAAATCTCTGTAGCATTAGGCAATTTAGCGAGAACGTATCAAATACTTGCTCAGTACGACGAAGCAGATAAATTGTATGTTCAATCACTTAAGTATATTGATGTAGAGTCTGATCGTTTTGTTCTTGCTATTTATAAGCTACGCTTGGCTGAAATCAATTGGCAGGCAGGCAAGCCAGAACAAGCTTTAAAGTGGTTTAAGCAAGTGCATAAAGGTGACATTCGTAAAACACACGCGAAGCTTTATGCACAGCTAGAAAACGTACTTTAAATATTGTAAAAACAGCCCGGTTTTTCGTCTTCACCCGGCGCTAAAATTTGTAGGTGAGTTGACTCACCTTGTTCCATCAACGGTTTCATAGTTTTATCAAATTGTTTAGCGGCATGTTCAATTAATTTTGCTTGCTGTTCTAACGCTTTAAAATCGGCATCATGAGCAGCCATAAGTTTATTGAGTTCTTTAGCCAGTTTATCTTGCTCTTTTAATAAGCTTTTATTAATTCGTAGGTGGTTCTCGTCTTCAATAACTGCTTCTTCGGTGATCGCTTCTATTTGCTCAGAATAGTCAGTAACTTGTTGTTCTATGGTACTAATTGGTTGTTCTAGCGCTTCTAGTTTTACTTGTTCACGTTCAAGCTCTAGGTATGCAGCAATCTGTTCGTTATTGAGGGTACTTTCGCTTACCTTTTTACAGTCTTTAAAAGTAATAACGCGATAATCGCCCTGAGAAACTGCATTATCTGCGTTTGCTAAACTGATGCATGCAGCACTTGCAGTGATGAGGAGTGCTCTTGTGGTAAAATTTCGTAAATTCATGATGCTGTCCTTCCTAATAGGTAATGTTAATTAGTTAGTCGCAGCAAGTGGGAATAAAGTTTATGGCATAGGCGCTTTTTTAAAAATTATTTAAAAAAGCGCCTAATTTTAAAAAGTTAGCTGTGTGCTAGCCTAAACCAGCACACATTAATTTAGAAGCTATAAGTGATGTTACCGTAAATAAAACGGCCATCTAAGCTGTATGGCGCAAAGCCACTATAAGGGAATATGTGGTTAAAATCGCTATAACCAATATTGCTTACAGTATCTTGAGGGTACTGATCGAATAGGTTATTGGCACCTAATGCAAACTTCCACTGCTCATCAGGGCGATAAGCCACTTCTAAGTCAGCAATCCATTTTGCATCAAGTACTTCATCGTTTTCAGCACTATTTGAGGTATCAATAACTTCACCATAACGAGTTGCTCGTAATGTGGTTTGGAAGTTTTCATAATCCCACGTTGCAGACAGGTTCCATTTATCCGCTGGTGTACCTTTTTCAAAACGAGTTACTTCTCGACGAGAAAAATACTCGTAGCTGTCACCTAACGCCTCTAATTCCGGTGGATTTTCTTTAACGTGTGTTACTTCAGTGTCGTTAAAGTTAACCGCAGCACTTAAGCGTAAATCACCATAGCTTTCTAAGCCTAATGAGTAAGTAGCAACAATATCAACACCTTGTGTACGTGAATCAATGGCATTGGTGAAGTAGCGAACGCGTTGTGTATTAACTTCGCCAGCTTCGGCTAAAATCGCTTCAACTTCTGGGCCACTTAAGTTTTCAGATAATACGATACGGTCATCAATTTCAATGCGATACGCATCAAGAGTTAAGCTAAAACCGCCTTGAGTAAAGATGAAACCTGCCGTCATATTAACTGACTCTTCAGCATCTAAATCACGAGCCCCTAGTGCTTGCGCTGCAGGTTCATCTACAGGGAATAAACCTACTTCACTTGGCACACCATTCTCAAATAAAGTACTTACCGACTTATATGAAGTTTGGGCAAGTGATGGCGCTCTAAAACCTGTGCTAATTGCACCACGTAACGACAGTGACTCATTAATGCTGTAACGCGAAGCTAGTTTAGAGGTAAAGGTGCTACCAAAATCGCTGTAATCTTCAAAACGACCTGCTAAAACAAGGTTCCAATCTGTTGTTAGATAAGTATCAAACTCAGCAAATATTGCAATGTTATGGCGGCTTTTATCAGTTGCACTTTCAGGTGAGAAACCCGGTAATACTTGTGCGCCACCGGCAGCAACAGGGTTACCTTCGTCATCTAATACGGTTAGGTAAGAGGCCGTTTCACCCGCTTTGATTTGATAGTTTTCGTGGCGGTATTCAGCACCAATCGTCACAAACACATCATCAGGTAAACCTAAATCTAGCGTGCTGCTGGCATCCATATTGACTAGGTATTGCTCATATACGAGCGAGCCATCATCAAATTCTGTTGGGCTGCTAACACCCATAGAGGTATTTAAACTGTTGCTTACGCCAATACCAAAGTCATTGCGACCATAATTGCTGCTTACATCCCACGCCCAGTCATTGGTTTCGCCATTAAGGCCAATTGCAAATGAGTAGTCATCTACATCAGTATCTATTTGCGGTAAGAAGCCGTCAGGATACACTTCAGTTAAGTTACGAGAGTCTTTGGCACGACGATAAAAACCACCTGAGTTACCTTCACGGTTTGAGTAACTTGCAAAAGAGTAAAGTGATAACGAGTTATCAAACTCATAACCTAGGTTATAAAAAAGCGCGAAATCTTCAATGCTTGCTTTACCAAAACGGTGGTTATAGCGGTCAAAGTCGAATTCACGAGGGTCTAAATTGCCATTTGCATCACGGCTGTACTGTTCGCGTTGGTCAAAACCAGAGCGATTCGTTGGCTCGTTATTTCGTGACTCAATAGACAGGTTAATAAAGCCATTATCACCCAGCGCAAAACCCGCGTTAGCGCTTGCTGTGCGTGAAATACCATCATTTACTTCACGGTCGCCGCCAGTCTCAAAGCTAAGGTTGCCTTCGCTATCAGTTGTGGTGTTTAGTAGCTGAGGAGACCCTGCCATTTGTGTATCGTATTCACCATATGTGAAGCTCACGCTGCCGCCTTCATCGGCGTCTTTTAATACAATATTGATCACACCAGCAATCGCGTCAGAGCCGTATTGAGCAGCAGCACCATCACGAAGTACTTCTACGCGTTTAATTGCTGAAGTAGGAATATTATTTAAATCAACAGCTGTTGAACCACGGCCTACTGTACCGTTTAAATTTAATAGTGCACCCGCATGGCGGCGTTTACCATTGATAAGTACTAATGTGTGGTCAGGAGCAAGGCCACGTAAAACAGCCGGTTTTGCATGGTCAGTTCCATCAGCAATGGTGGCACTAGGGTAGTTAAAGCTAGGTAACTGAGAGGCAAGTACTTGGCTCATATCAAGTTGACCAGTGCTTGTTAGATCGCGACTTGTTAATAAATCGACAGGTACAGTACTTTCAGAAATACTACGAAGGCTTCGGCGAGTACCTGTTACAGAAATAACTTCAACATCTTGAGCAGTGTTTTCTGTTGTTTGCTCAGCAGCGATTGCAGTCACTGATGTAGCTAGCGTACTTGCAATAGCGAGTTGCAAAGGTACTTTTTTAAAAAGTGTCATTGTTGGATCCCTTGTGACGTTGATTTCACGTTGCAGTTTATCAATAAAAAAGGAACAAACAAATAACATAAAAGTATACTATATGATTATCTAAACAAGCTATTTAGCTCATAGTTCTACACTAAAATAACCTTTTATGCGCTTATGCTTATTTTATTTCTGCCCTCTGTTTTTGCTCGGTATAAAGCAGTATCTGCAGCACAAATTAGTGCCTCAGAAGTACGGTATTGATTATTAAACTCGCAAGCAATTCCTTGGCTTACACTTATTCTAAAATCACTCGGTAGGCCAATTTCAGTAAATGACATATTGTTTATTTTTATTTGAATATGTTTTGCAATAACTGCTGCCGTATCTTTTTGACACCTTGGTAATATAACCGCAAATTCTTCACCACCATAACGGGCTGCCAAACAGTCATGAGAGGGGAGTGATTCTGCAATTATACTCGCTACTTTTTGTAAGCACTTATCGCCTTTAACATGACCAAATCGGTCATTAAATAATTTAAAATAATCAATGTCGATTAATATAGTGCTAATAGCTTGGTTGGTTTGCACGCTTTCTTGCCAGTGCTCTTTTAATGATTCCTCAAGGGTTAATCTATTTGCAAGGCCGGTTAAATGGTCAGTGGTGGCCTGTTTAACTAAGCGATTATATTGCTCTTTGTGCGATGATAAATCATGTAATACACAAATAAATAAATTATCTGCAACGGCAATGTTTTTTGGCAAGCTTGAAATACATAAATCCGCTTCAAGGGTTTTACTATCGGCGCGGTTTATTTTAACTTCGTTTGGACCAAGGCTTATCGGCGAGTCTTTATGATCTAACCAACTGAGTAGGGTATACATGTATTTATCACGGTCGGTGTCGTGTAGGTAATGTAACAGGTTTTGACCGATTAACGCTTCTTGGTTGTCACCTAAAAGTTGTGCCGCCATCGGGTTTGCAAATTCAAACGTGCCTTGACCATTAATGATAAACACCCCTTCAGGAATGTTCTGAAACATTTGGGCAATTAGTGCAAGTTGCTCTGAATTGATAGACTGCGCAAGTGCGTTTTTAGCTTCTGATTTAGCAGTGCTTGGTTGTTCATTTTTGTTGTTAGTAGACACGTTCGTTTCCTTTTTGCCGATGCAAACGATTTTGGTGTCTATAAAGTTACTTAAAAAAGTGCAAATTAACCTTCTGGTAATCTTCTGGTTTTAATTGTTTGTTTTTAAATGTAAAAAAGCTCCATAAAAGGAGCTTTAAGTGAGTGTTTTTTAGTCTTCTTTATCATTTTTCACTTGTGGATCGGCACTTTCATAGCTTGTGCCATTGCACTCTACAATGAAAATCATACACGCAGTACCGCTATTTTCATCTGAATCTGCAATCTCAATTGTTTGACCATTGTTAGTGACTTTAAAGCTAAAGTCTTGCTCGCAATCACCTTCAAGGTTTGCAAATTTCGCGCCTGTAAATTGAAAGCCAGCATCAACAGTTGCGTCATCAAGTGTATAAATGCCTAGGCTGTTTCTTTCATTGACAGTACCGCCTCCAGAAACTTGCTGACCGTCTTGGAAGTATGTAAATAAAGCTTCATTTTCAGTGTTAAGTTTAATATTCACTGTAAAGTTGAAAGTTTGACTTTCGCTCATTATTATTACCTTCTAGTTGTTTTTTATAGTTCAAAGTTAGTAATGCCTAACTCTATTAGTTTACTTTTAACTGTGTTTACCTCACTTACCCTATTTAAACAGGTGTAGGCTTGAATAAGTGGGTAAGTTCTTTTTATACTTTTATCGCCGTTTTTATTTTCTTCTATTGCATTAATAGCTTCTTGGCATGCTTTTTGTCTTGCTATTTTGTCTTCAGAAAGCTTTGCTTTAATTAAATTAACCTTTATTAGAGCAGCGAGGTTTTCTATTTTGCTAGTATCAGATATTCTCTCGATAAAGTCTGAGTTGTTCTCTAATTTTAACAAGAGGTCTTTGGCTTCGCTTAAAAGGTCTCGATTGATTAAATAATGAATCACTCCTATTTGAATATTTATTAAAGTTGTATCTGAAAACCCTTGGTTATCAATGTAACTCAAAACATCTTTTACTCTTTCACTTGTTTTACTTTTATCTAACAGCATTAATTGGTATGCAAGTGTTCTATAAAAGGTGCGTTGAAACTTTTGATTTTTTGGATCTTGGATTCTTGCTCTATTAATTGCATCAGTTGCTTTTTCAGCTTTTAAAAATGCTGCTCTCTTATTTGGAAAATAGCTCAATAAAAAGCTTTGTTGCATAAAAGTGTTTGCTAAATAATTATGTAAGCTTGCGTCATTCGGTGATGTTTCAAGCATGTTGATTAGCTCTTGAGAGGCTTGTTCAAGTAGTTCGAGTGCAGCGTTTAAATTACCGAGCCTATCTTCTGTGGTTGCAATCCAACTAATGGTGTCTGTTTTATCGCGTAATAAGTTTTTGTTATTCGGTTTAAGCTCAAGGGCTTGGTTTTTCAGTTTTAAAGATTCAGTAAAGCTCTGTTTTGCAAGTGCATAATTAAACTGCTTTAAATACAACGAACCAAGAGAATTGTGCGAGTAAGATAGCTCCATAATAGAGTTAAAGTCATTAGGGGCAAGCTGATACATTTTTTCACTATAAGCCAAGTAACGTTTAAACATTGGCTCAGTAGCTAAGTAATTACTTTGCTCATATGTTAAATTACCAAGCCAGAACGCATTGGCCCCTGCGAGCATTAAAACATCTAGGTTATTGGGTTGAACTTTTAGTAAAGATTCTAGGCGCGTTCGCGCATTTTCAAAGGCAGTGAAGGCTTCGTCGGTTTTGCCGCGCGAGTAGGCCACTTCGCCCATAGCCTCTAAGGTTTGAGCGTATTGAAAACGGTTATTAAACTCGGCTTGTGTATCGCTAAAGTCAAACAACGAAGGCGCTTCTTCGTCTTGATTAGTAAAATACTCAAGGGCTTTGTTGCTAATACCATCAAGTAAATCCATACGTTCAACGCTTCTAAGTTTGTCGGCAAATTCACCGACCATAAAACCCAATAAACTCTCAGCTTCTTGGCGTTTTTGTTTTGCTATTTGTTCGGCGTGATAGCTGCGCACGCTCATAAATGTAGCAATAAAGGTTAAGCACACAAGTGCAGCTGCTGTTATTTGTAACACGCGTTTTTTACGTTTGGCTTTATTGTTAGAAGCCTTAATTAACGCTTGTTCGTCACTCGATAAGCTAAACATAGGGTTTTTAACTAGGCTTTGTGCTTCTTGCAGCGGTTTGCCTTGGGCTAATAAAAAGTCGCTGTGTTTTTGTTCAAGCAGCCATCGCTCGGTGGCAAGTTGCACGCGGCTTTGAATTGCTAAGCTTTGTTGGTGCTCTTGCACCCAATCTATGGCGCGTTGCCAATGGCGCAGCAGCGCTTCGTGGGCAAGGCTAAAGCAGGCTTGCTCATTTTTAAGGTGCGACACAAACAAACGGCTGTCGACCATAGCCTGAACAAGCTTGGTCGCAGCAGGGCTGGTTAATTCGCTCCAACGTGCAGCGCGGCTGGTGAGCGTTTCGCCATCTGGATTTAAAGTGATCAGCTTAGAAAGAACTACGGCAAGTTCAGTTTGTTGGTCTTTGGGTAATTGGCAAAATACCTGTTCGGCTTTTTGGCCGATGGCTCCTTCGATGGTGCCTAGGGCTTGGTATTCAGAAAACAATAATTCGTTGTCAGGGCTGCGCTGCAAGTAAAGCTGCTGCAAGGTGTATTGCAGCATTGGCAATGCATCTGGGTTATTGGCAGTATCGTTACAAAGTTGTTCATCAAGCGGTGTGTGGTGCTCTGGGTGATGTTGCCAACTTAAGCCTGCTGCAAGTGCTGGCAAACGGATCATTTGCTTAAGCTCAGAGCGAGTTGGCGCTAATAAGTCAAAATGTGCGCCATTGGCTTTGCCCGACATTAAACTTGGTTGACTCACTACTTGCGGGTAAAAGTCATTACGACAGGCACTAAAAATGATCATGCAGCCACTTGTTGCTAAGCGCTCAATAAGTGCTAAAAGCTGG
Organism: Pseudoalteromonas nanhaiensis; assembly: GCF_051235485.1. NCBI lineage: Bacteria > Pseudomonadati > Pseudomonadota > Gammaproteobacteria > Alteromonadales > Pseudoalteromonadaceae > Pseudoalteromonas > Pseudoalteromonas nanhaiensis. Next base: position 33,266 of record NZ_JBPNYQ010000009.1, read on the forward strand.
TTGCGCTCGTCATCGCTAAATAGCGGCGATGACAATAGCACTTCGAGCCTGTCGATAAATAAAAATAAATAGGGCGTATTGCGCTCTGCATTTAGCGCTGCAAGTGCTGCTTTACAGCGGGAAATAACCTGTTCTGGGTCTTTTAATAACAATTCAGCCAACGCATCGGCGCTTATATCGCTAAGTACAGGTGCGTCGTTTATTTCTAAATCGAGCAAGGTTGAGGCTAAATCAAGCAGTAAGCGCTCTTTGCTGACATCGGCAAAGTCGAGTTGGCAGTAACTGTGTACTCTAATGCCATCGTAGCCATTACTCGACATTAAAGCGGGCAATACACCTGCGTTAACTAACGACGATTTACCTGAACCACTGGCTCCCAAAATTAAGCAAAATGCGCGACCAAATTCTATTTGAGCCGACACTCGCTGTAGCAAAGTGGCAATTTGTTTGTTACGACCAAAAAATACATCGGCTTGCTCTGGTGCAAACGCACTTAAGCCAACAAAGGGCGAATCACCTTGCCAACTGGTTTGGCTGGCTTTTTGTTCTTCGTTGAGTGGAAAGTTGATTTCGGCAATAACCCGATAACCACGTTTACGAATGGTTTCTATGTAATGCGGATCGCTTGCTTTATCGTCAAAGGCTTTACGTAATTGGGTGATCACTTTATGTAGGGGGTTGTCACCCAGCGCTACATTTGGCCAGCAATGGCTGATAATTTCTTCGCTCGTTAGTAGCTCACCTTGTTTTTCGCATAGCAGCAGTAATACATCCATCGCCTTTGGTTCAAGATGCTTTGTTTGTTCACCGCGTCGGATTGAGTTGGTGGCCGGGGTAACTTGCCATTCGCCAACGAAAAACAGTGCCGTATTCATAGTGTTATCTTCATTGTTATTGTTAGAAACGCAGTCCGAGTGGACCGATTTTTTATAAGACTACGGGATACTTTGATTAATACAATATTATGAGATTAACAGCAAGCGCCTTGCCTTTTCTGACATTAAAAAATCATATTAATGTCGTGTATACAAAACTTTTTGTAAAGTTTGTTTGACTTTTTGTGTTGCTAGGTTAATCTTTAGTCAAGTTTGCTTTACTTTTAAGGTGAGAATAATGAATCAAACAGGATTAACCTTTAAACAACGTAATAAGCAGAACACGCTAAACCTCGCGAAATGGACATCTGCATGGGTTATTACTTTAGCGATTGCCTCATTTGGGCCGCATTTTTTATGGCAAGAGCAGGCTGTTTTTAGTGTTGTGGCAATCTTAATTAATGTAGTAGTTGGCATCATGATGATTTTATCTAACAAACGACAAATACAAGGAATGGATGAGCTGCAGCAGCGTATGCACCTTAATGCAATGGCCATCACCTTGGGTGCAAGCTTGGTATTTGGTTTGGCTTATTCGGTGGTGCAATCAAGCGGTTTAATTAGTTTTAAAGAAGATATTTCACACCTCGTGCTCTTTATGGGCTTAACCTATTTAGTGAGTCTTTTAATGATGAATAAGCAGTTAAACGACGAGGGCGAAGAATGAAAAACCGCTTGAAAGTGCTTCGTGCAGAGCACAACTACACCCAAGCGAAACTCGCAGAGCTTTTGGATGTGTCTAGGCAAACTATTAATGCGATAGAAAAAGGTAAATTTGACCCAAGTTTGCCATTAGCATTTAAAGCCGCGCGTTTATTTAACCTGAGTATCGAAGAGATATTTCAGGATGAGTAAGTCTGATAGCCTTCAGCCTTCAGCGATCAGACTTACAGCTGACAGCTTAAGGCTTACAGCTTTGTTTTTTCATCTGCATCGCACTTAACGACCACATTAAAAAACCACCTAAGAATAGTGCCGCAGAAACATAGCCTGTTTGACTAGGGAGTGCACCTTCGGCAATAGCCATGCCGCCAAGCCAAGGGCCAATCGCATTGGCTGTATTAAACGCACACTGTACTAGCGCACCAATCATGGCATGCCCTTGTGGTGATACATCCATTAATAGCGATTGGATCACGGTACCTAAACCAACACTAAAACCAATAAAGAAAATCACCGCGTATAACAGCCAAATATTATGGCTTGCGCTTACATAACTGGCTGCAAATACTACAGCACCAATTAGCGCAGCGCCTGTGGTTTTCAGCGGTGAGTGGTCGGCTGCTTTACCTAATACGTAGTTACCTAAAGTACAGCCAATACCAAACATGATCATAGCAATAGAGATAGTGTAAGCAGGGGTATGGGTGACTTCTAAAATAGTGTCGGCAATGTAAGTGTAAACACAAAATACACCACCAAAACCAATAATGATGATACCCAGAATGGTCCATACGAGCTTGTTCTTTAATACACTTAGCTCATCGAGAATCGATGTTGGCGCGGTATTTTTTACGTTAGGTACGTATTTCACAATCAATACCAAGGCAACTAACGCAAGTACAGCGGTACCCGCTAAACAATAACGCCAGCTAAAGTTTTGCCCCACTAGGGTGACCATGGGCACACCAACAATAGTGGCAATGGTTAAACCCATAAATACTTTTGACATAAAGCTTGCGCGTTTATCGGCAGGGGCAATGTCGGCTGCCAATAAAATAGCAGCGGCAAAGTAGGCACCGTGTGGTAAACCACTTAAAAATCGAAATAAAATAAGTTGCTCAAGCGAGTTTGCAAAAGCACTTAAGCCATTGAATAAAAACATCATAGTGACAAACATCAACAGTGCATTGCGCTTACGCATGTTGGCGGTTGTGATCATAAATAGTGGTGCACCGACGACTACGCCTATCGCGTAAGCACTAATGGCATAACCACTTTGCGCTGGCGTAGACGAAAATGTTTCGCTGATCAGGGGCAACATTGGCATCATAGAAAATTCTGATAGGCCTAAAATAAATGTGCCTAAAGCCAAAACTATCAGAATGGTAAACGTGGTTGCGTTGCCTTGGGAGTTGGCTACGTTAGTCATGTAATTCCTTTAAAATAAATTTAAAAACAAAATAGATTTTTGATAATTGAAAATGCCAGTAACAAATACTTTGTTCTGAAGTAGAGATGTGTGCCCAGCGCTATTGTAATACAAATTAACGGGGTTGATACAGTACTTTTTGGAACGTTCTATATTTGTTTGCTATAAGAAAATAACCTGAACTTCTTAAGTCTTTGCTGTTCAAAATAAATACAGAGAAAAAGCCAACTATACTTGGTTAATTAAATTGGTTTGAAGGAGAGTGTAATGAAAAAGATATTTGCTTGTATCGACGGTTCATGCATGACCGATGCGGTGACAGAAGCGGCGGTTTGGATTTCTAAGCGCTCCAGCCATCCAATTAATTTTCTGCATGCATTAGAGCCACCTTTGCCGCAGGGCAGTGATGATTTAACCGCAATTATTGGTTTAGGTTCGCAAACCTCATTGTTAGAGCAATTGGCAAAACTTGAACAAGAGCGCAACAAAGTGGCGTCGCAGCATGGTCAATTATTGCTAGATGAAGCAATGAAAAAAGCCGAGCATGCAGGCCTAACCGAGATTGAGCAACAGCAGCTTTCAATGAGTCTTGTTGATGCCTTACTTGAACATGAAGACAATGCCCGTGTGATGATTATTGGCCGCTCTGGTAAAGGCCATTACGATGATTTTAAAGTACTGGGCTCGCATATTGAAACGCTGATCCGTCAGGTGCATACCCCGGTTGCGATTGTGCCGCCGCAATTTCATGAGCCTACAAATTTTATGCTGGCTTATGATGGCAGCGAAAGTACCGACAAAGCGATTACACAAATTATCAATGGCGGAATTTTATCTGGCTTAGATTGCCACTTGGTGATGGTGGATAAACAAGATGGTCACTGCCAAGACAAACTTGATACTGCCTCAGCAAGGCTAGCAGAAAATGGCTTTAATGTGAGAGCGCGCATGCTCGATGGCGATGTTTACCAAGCGCTGTGGCGATATAAAAGTGACCACGCCGTTGATTTAATGGTGATGGGCGCATTTGGTCACTCTAAATGGCGGCAGTTCTTTTTAGGCAGCACGACCTTAAAAATGCTTGAAGATAGCCGTATTCCTTTAGTGGTGCTGCGCTAAGTTATTTACCTGTGACAGGGTGCGACAATATGTCACGTGTTCAGACTAATTAATGAGTTTTATAATCGGCGTCATTAATTATTTGCTTTGATTTTAAAAGAGTTATGAACACGCTATCTTCTCGCCCTGGTTTTTTATTTTCTAAAATTGCTGCAGCACTTAGCTGTGTTTTAAGTATTTCGGCCTTTGCTGATGATTCAATTGAAGTGATAGAAGTACAAGGTCATGCCCAAAATAACCATCAGTTAGTTGGCTCAGCAGACGCGTTACTGAAAGATTTAGGTGTTGATTTTTCAGCGGCCGGAGGGGTGTCTAACTTGCCAGTAATGAACGGCATGATGGGCGATAGAGTTAAAGTTTTAGTCGATGGTGCTGATGTCACAGCAGCGTGTGCTAATCAAATGAACCCGCCACTCTCTTATGTGTCGGCAAACCAAATTGCCTCTTACAGTGTCGTTGCTGGTGTATCACCGGTAAGCAGTGGCGGGGATAATATTGCCGGTGTTATTAGGGTAAATACGATTGCCCCTGAATTTAGTGATACAGACTCAGTGAACTGGCGCGCAGGCTATGTTACCGCCCAGTACAAGAGCGTTAACGATAGCCAAGCATACGCGCTAGGTGCCAGCCTTGCGAGCAAACAGTTTAGCTTGTCTTACCAAGGCAGCTTTGAAGATGCGAACAGCTATGATGATGGGCATGGTGAGCGTGTACTTGATACCTTATATCGAGTGCAAAATCATGCGTTAATAGGCGCTATTCGTGATGAAAAACAACAGCTTGTTGTTAAACTGACGCATCAAAAAATTCCTTACCAAGGCTTTCCAAATCAATACATGGATATGACCGATAACACCAGCTATGGTTTCGTTGCTCAGTATCAACGAGAGCTTGAAAATGGTGATTTGCAGGTGCAAGTGAATGCGCATGATGTAAAACACGAAATGGGTTTTTTCAGTAATGAGAAAACCGGCATGATGCCAATGAATACCGATGCACAAGATTACAGTTATCAAGTTCATTGGCGCACTGATTTATCAAAACAGTCATCATTAATGCTAGGGCAAGAATACTACGGTTATCGAATTGATGATTGGTGGCCTGCAGTTGCAGGGTCAATGATGATGGGCCCAAATGAATACGTAAACATTAACGATGGCAAACGTGACCGCCTTGCTGCATTTGCTGAGTACCAAAACCAAGTAAACCAAGCATGGTGGGTGTCGGCAGGTGTTCGAGTTGAGCAAGTCACCATAGATACTGGCGAAGTGCAGGCTTATAACGAAGGTGGCATGAGCGGCATGGCTAATATGGGCTCAATGATGGGTATGTCAAAAACCGACGCCCAAGCTGCGATGGAATTTAACCAATTAGACCGTAAACGTGACGACACCTTAGTTGATATTAGTTTACTTGCTCGTTATCAATTATCGAACAACGATGAGCTGCAATTTGGTTTAGCTCGTAAGAACCGCGCACCTAATTTATATGAGCGTTACAGCTGGGGTGTAGGTTCGATGGCAACCACTATGATTGGTTGGTTTGGCGATGGTAATGGTTACATTGGTAACCCAGATTTAGAAGCCGAAACAGCCCACACATTGAGCTCTAGCTACACCAAACTTGCCAAAGACGATAGCTGGCAAGTAACCGCAAATGTTTGGTACACGCAAGTAAATGATTATATTGATGCTGAAGTGACTAAGAGCTTTAATCGCACCGACATGGCGCATACCAAGCGTAATATTCTTACCTTTACGAATTTAGATGCCACTCTTTACGGTGCAAAACTTGCGGGCTTGGTAGAGCTTTACAACACAAAGCAAGCAGGGAAGTGGCAGTTAAAAGGCTCACTAACCAGTACACATGGCGAACGTGATAATAGCAATGAAGACTTATATCAAATTATGCCACTGCACACTGAGCTGAGCCTAGAGCACGAATACAAAGGCTGGCAAAACGCACTGAGCTGGCAATGGGTTGATAGTAAAACCCATGTTGATGAACGCCGTTTAGAAAACCAAACCGACAGTTATCAGCTATTGGCTATCTCAAGTCAGAAAACGTGGCAAAATTTAACCTTTAAGTTGGCAATTACTAACTTACTTGATGAATACTACCAACAGCCACTTGGCGGTGTAAGTATTGCTAATTACAAGCAAGATATGAGTAATGGTTTTGAGCAACTTGCCGGACAAGGCCGCTCGTATAATGCCAGTGTAAGTTATCGGTTTTAGAGAAAGCTATCAGCTCGTAGGTTGGGTAGAGCGGAGCGAAACCCAACGCACTAAGAGCGATCTGCTATCAGATGGTGCTGCTTACAGGCCTTTACCAAATGCCTAGCTCGTAGAAGGTACTTTGGTGCCGAAATATCTTCACAAAGAGAAATGAATGAGAAGACAATGAGGGAAAACAATAAATTACTTGTTGTATTCTCTTAAGCGCAGCGCCTCTTATCCTCATTGTGCAAAAAATGTTTTTGATGTAGGCGTGAAATTTATTTCGCGTTAAAGCAAATTGCACAAAGAGAACAGAATGAGAAGACAATGAGGTAAAACAATAGGTTACTTGTTGTGTTCTCTAAAGCGCAGCGCCTCTTATCCTCTTTGTGCAGATACATGTCTTTGATGACTGCGTGAAATTTATTACGCGTTAAAACAAATTGCACAAAGAGAACATAATGAGAAGACAATGAGGGAAAACAATAGATTACTTGTTGTATTCTCTAAAGCGCAGCGCCTTATATCCTCTTTGTGAAAATAAATGTCTTTGACGTAGGCGTGAAATTTATTTCGCGTCAAAGCAAATTGTACAAAGAGAAAGAATGAGAAGAAAATGAGGAAGTAATATTAAAACTTTTTTGTTTTTCTCTAAAGCGAAGCGTCTCTTATCCTCTTTGTGAATCATAGAAGTGTTGCGCGATATAAAATCGCGCCTACAATCTTACCGCTAGGTATTTTAACTTTCCTGCTCAGCTTCTTGCTGTGCTAATTTTTCGCGATCTGCCTTTGAGATGTAGGCCGGTTTATTGCTTTTATGCAACTTGGCATTGGCACGCTTATCTTTTTGCTTAAGTTTAGTGAAGATCTTTTTTCTGCGGTTCATGAGTCTAACAAACGAATTAATAGGGTGAATGGCTATTGTACCTTGTTGTTATTTTTAAGCGATACATTTTACTTAAATTAGAGATATCATGTCTTGGTCAGAATCGTTACAATTAACGAGTACCTTTAAAAATCTTTTTAAACTCTGGAGCTTATCTTGAAACATTCATTACTTGCTGCATTCTTATTAACTGCCTTCTCTAGTCAGGCTGATGTGTCTGAGCAAAGTGAAAAGCTGGCTAACTACGCGGTAGAGCAATATCAACAAGCGCAAATTCATACCTTAGAGAATTTAGTTTCGTACCCAACGGTAAATAAAGAAGGTCTCGCGACTCCAGATAATCCAGATTTCATTGGCTTTAAGTCGTTCTTAAAAATGAAAGCGGCGCAGTTTGGTTTTGATTATCAAGATTTAGGCTACACAGTGTTAATTGGCATGGGTAACCAAGCTGATAAAGTAACCATAGTAACCCATGGTGATGTGCAACCAGCCGATGCTAGTAAATGGCAGCAAAGCCCATTTAAAATGGATAAAACCTCTGAACCTGGAAAGCTAATTGCCCGTGGTACAGAAGACGATAAAGGTGCTATTGCCACAGCATTGCATGCAATGAAGGCGATTAAAGATAACGGCATTACTTTAAATAACCGTATTGAATTAATGGTTTACCTTGCAGAAGAGTCTGACTGGGCACCACTCGAAGAGTTTATGAAAACCTATCAGCAACCAAAATATGCTGTCACTATTGATGCTTCTTACCCTGTGGTTGTTGCAGAAAAAGGCTGGAGCTTAATTGCGCCGACTTTCTCAGCGACCTCTGCAAAAACAGGCTTATATGTAAGTAACTTAAAAGGCGGTGCCTTTGTTAGCCAAATCCCTGAAGATGCCAGTGTGGTTGTGCATAACGCCGATGCTGCGACAGTAGCTAAATTACACGACAATGTCGCTCAGCTTAAAAACGTAAAAGTGGCGATGACAGAGCAAGATAATGGCTTGTTAGTGCAAGTGAAGGGGATTTCAGCGCATTCATCTGAGCCAGAAGCGGGTGAAAATGCCATTGCGTATCTTGCAGAAATTTTCAAAGGCATCGACCTTGAGAACAATAGCGATGGTCAAGCAATTGAGTTTATTAATCAGCTAATTGGCCTTGATTTATATGGCGCGCAATTCGGTGAAATTGCTTACAAGCATGATTTTATGGGGCCGATGACTGTTTCGCCAACGTTATTAAGCCGCGATGGTAACGATATTAAATTGTCGGTTAATATGCGCCGTCCTGTTGGTAAACAAAAAGCTGTGCTCAAACAGCAAATTAATGAAGCACTTAGCGCTTGGCAAACCTCTAACAATGTCACGTTAAAAGACACAAAAGTGGTAATTGGTACGCCAATGCTGTTAGATGGTGCACCTCACGCCCAAGCTTTACTTGATATCTTTAAGCATTTTACGGGCGATAAAGACGCGGGCTTTGTGTCAATCGGTGGTGGCACCAATGCGAAGCTATTTGATAATGCTGTTTCATTTGGTCCATCAATGCCAGGTAAAAAGTACACAGGTCACTCAGAACATGAGTTTATTACTGAAGAGCAGTTAGCGCTGAACTTAAAAATGTACACTGCAATGATGATGAAGCTAGGTAATATGTAATTCTATAAACTGAAAACGCCGCTTTATAGCGGCGTTTTTGTTTAAAACTGTTGACTCATTTCTGTTTAGAATTGGGCAACAAACTTGAGGTTGTAGAGTTCAGCTGAGCCGCTTTCAGTGTAATTAGCGGTTAAATAATATTTATCACTAATAAAGTACTTACCTTGTAAAACGAGTTCAGAATCATCCAAACCTGCACCTATGGCATAGTGTTCGCCAAAGTAATAGCTGATCATGGCATTACTTGCTGAATCATTAACGCTGTCTTGATGGCCAACATCAACGGTAATGTAATGGCTGCCGCTTAAGTGATTAAAGTATCTGGCCGAGAGATTCCAAACGTCGAGTTCATCATCTGTTTCTGCGCTAAAACCAAGGTAATCCTTATCGTTGATTTGGAGGTTATATTGCGCTTTCAAGCGGAAATAATCATCACCATATTCACGCACATCCCTATTTACAGAAACTTTTAAGGCATCGGCAAATAAGTAGCCTATACCTAGAGTGTAATTGTCTAAATCCCTCACATCCCTTATATCGGCTACAGCAAACCAGTTATTTAAAAAATACTCGCCAAATATACCAATGTCATTGTAATAATCTCCTCCTGAGTAATTGACTAGGATGTTTGAATCTGTATCTAGGTAGCCATAATCATCGAGCACACCCGAGCTCTGCTGCTCTTCAAAGTAATAATGGCTTGCTAATTGGTAGCCATTAAAGCTATATCTGTCATGCTCTACGTGAGTGTAATTGATACTATTGAACCACTGTTTACTCACCTGTTGCTCTGTTGCGGCTGTTGAATAGCTTGAATAAGCGAGCGTTGCAAGTGCAATAGGGGCTAGTTGTTTAAACATACATATCCTTGTTGTATTTGGTTTTTGTTTCATAAAGATAATACAACAAGCAGGAATTTACATTGTAATAAAGTGTTGTGGGCCTGTTAGATTATGAAAAGGCCAAGCAGTGCTTGGCCGAACGGGATTAATTAAGCTTTGTGGTGAGTGATATCTCAGCATTCATCAGTTTAGAAATAGGGCAGCCTTGCTTGGTTTGCTCACAAAGTTGCTCAAACTTTTCGCTCGAAATTTCTTTTATTTTCGCACTTACATCTAGTGCGATATGGCTTACTTCGAAGCCATCGTCAACCTCATCTAGGCTAACGGTTGCTTTGGTGGTTATGTCGTCAGCCACAAAGTCTGCTTCGGTTAGTGCCAGCGACAGTGCCATACTAAAACAACTACTATGAGCAGCAGCAATAAGTTCTTCGGGGTTAGTGCCCGGTTTGCCTTCAAAGCGGGTGTTAAAGCCAAATGGCTGTTTATCAAGTGCACCGCTTTCACTAGAAATGTAGCCTTTGCCAGATTTAATATCACCAGACCAACTTGTATGTGCAGATTTTTTAATCGTCATCGTCATCTCCTTTGTAAATTTTTCGACGACCGTGAAAAGCTTTCAGGGTTTCGTGCCGAAAAGTGTGAGTTAACGATATAGTTGCAACTTAAACGCCAATATTTCTTTTCGCTTCGCGCTTGCAACGCTCAGAGCAATATTTAACATGCTGCCAGTCTCGTTGCCACTTCTTACGCCACACAAATGGCCTGTCACATACGGGACAGGTTTTGCTGGGTAAATTAAGTTTTTTATGTGCCATGACGTTGCCTTTTTAGGCTAATCACATGCTTACGCAGTACGGCTTTTGTGCCGCGTTTTACATCATCACGTTCTCGGAATGACCATAATCGCTCACGTGCTTGTTTGGCAGCCTTTTCTATATCGACCATAGGCTCGGGGTAGTCTTCACCTAGTTTAAAGTTATTAAACAAAGCTTCCATTGGCGGCAGTTGCCATGGCTGGTGGATATCTTCTACAGGCAGCTCTTTAAGCTCAGGACACCATGTTTTAATAAATATGCCATCTGGGTCTTTATCTTCAGATTGCTTTATTGGGTTATATAAACGAATGATGTTGGTTCCTGTGACCGATGCTTGCATTTGGATTTGTGGGTAATGAATTCCCGGTTCAAAATCTAAAAAATAACGCGATAAAATTAAACTAACAGGATGCCAGTGAATGTTCATATGGTGGGTCATAAAGCTGACTAACATAGCGCGCATTCTAAAATTAATGTAACCAGTTGCTTTGAGGCAGCGCATACAGGCATCAATAATAGGAATGCCTGTTTGGCCTTGCTCAAAGCGATTTAGGTGCTCATCAAGGTGATCATCATCGCGATAAGGGTAGTGCTGGTAGCCTGTGTTTTGCGGAGCAAACTCCATGCTGCATTGAGTTTCAAACTTTTGCATAAAATGGCAATGCCAATGTAATCGTGACTCAAAGGCATGCAATGAACGTCGCCAACTTTTAGGTTGTTTTGGTAGGTAGTATCTCAATGTTTGATAAACCTGTCTTAGGCTTAAATTCCCCCATGCTAAATATGGAGAGAGTCTTGAGCATGAATCTCTACTTTCTGATGGGCTTGAAATACCGCTTTGGTAGCCTTTAGCTCGCTGTTCTATAAAGCTTTTAAGACAGGCTCTTGCTTCATGAGGGCCGCCATATTGAAACTGAGGATCGTGGTTTAGAAAATCGTCAAAACACTCTGCTGCTTGATAATTATTAGGTAGTACGGCTTTAAAAGCTTGCCAATTTGGTTTTACGAGAGGTTGGTTCATCACCTCGTGCCAATGAGTTTGCCAATCAAACTGTTTTGGTCGTGCTCGTTTTACTCCTCCTAATGGCGTTTCATGCCATGGAATAGCTTTATTATTTAGCCAGAGTTTTACTTGTTTATCTCGCTCGAAAGTGTTGTAAAGCCCAATTTCTTCATGACTATAAACTCCAGCAATTTCAAACTCGTCATTGAGTGTTTCTAGCAATGTAATCATCTGTTGATTATAAATGGTGATTTCAGCGTTGTATTTTTCGAGTTGTTGGTTGATGTCTTTAAGTGACTGAGCAACAAAACGCCAGTGCCTTAAGCTGTAATGGGGATCTTCGAGCAACAGTGGCTCAAAGTTATAAATCAGTATGCAGGGCAGGTCTGATGCAATCGCATTGGCAAGTGGTTGATGATCAGAAAGTCTTAGGTCACGTTTGAACCAAACAAGATTCACTTTTTGCTTATTTAAGCTTGCCATAATCGTTGTGTTGGAAAATTGTTTTGCTTTTCATACGTAACAAGTTACAACTTCGATTAATTGCTAACGCAATCCACAAAGTTTCCACATTTGTTGCATATTACCCACACACTTTTGGTTTGCATTCAGATTATGCTTACGGTCAATTGAATGACATAAGAGGTTCGCTATGAAGCATTTATCTGCACTTTCTGTTTTAGCTATTTCATTGTTAGCCACAGCGCCCGCTTGCTTTGCTCGCGACCATCAAGGCGGTCCACCTCCACGACCTGACTTTCCGACGATTGACATTGATGGCAATGGGGTGATTGATTTTACTGAGTTTAGTGAGCAGCCTATGCCAGAAGATATGCTGCAAACCATTTTCAATGACATGGATGCTGATCAAAATGGTGAAGTAACTGAAGACGAGTTCAACAACCATAAACCACCAAAACGTAAGGAAAATCAACGATGATCAACAGTGTTTCATCGAGTGCGAATTTTCAGCCCATGCAACGACCGCAAGCAGAGCCGTTAACCAGTGAACAAACAGAGTTAATGAATGAAACCTTAGCTCAGTTTGATCCTGAAAACTTAACTGCAGAAGATGCACAATCCATTATGCAAACATTTATGGACGCAGGTATTCAACCTGGTCAAGAAATGGAAGCAATTATGGCTGAAGCTGGCTTTGATGCCGCTGAAGTCGGTGAATTAGGTCGTCCTGAAGGTGAACGCCCGCCTGGTCCACCACCGCCGCCAAGTGGTAACTCACTAGAGCAGGTTGATACTGAAGAGGTTGTCAGTTATTTAGATGAGTTGTTAGCGCAATATTCTGATCAACTGGGAGAAGAAGATAAAGAAGCGATTCTAGCCTCTGTGCAAGAAAAGTTTGCTTTATCTGAAGGTGATTCGCTGTTATCGGTCACAGCGTAAATCACAAAGCGGTCATGATGACCGCTTTTTTACACTTTGCTGATTATAGTGCTGCAGCAAATGTGTTGATTTCGTTTTTCGCTGCTTCTAGACTTTGCTCTGCGTCTGGCATCGCTAGGCCCTCAGCATAAATAAAGTGAACGTCAGTCATACCTACAAAACCAAGTACATCTTTTAAGTATTTAGTTTGTGTATCCATGTCGGTACCTTGATAGATACCACCACGCGCTGCAAGTACCACTACTTTTTTGCCTTCAACTAAACCTACAGGGCCTTGCTCAGTGTACTTAAAGGTAATACCTGCACGGGCAATACGATCAATCCAAGCTTTAAATGTCGAAGGAATACCAAAGTTATACATTGGCATTCCAATAACGATTAACTCGTTGTCGTTAAGTTCAGCGATTAAATCGTCAGATATTGCAGCAAGTGCTTTTTGTTCATCACTGCGTTCGTTTGCATCAGTCATCCAGGCAGCCATTTCTGTCTGCGTTAAGTGAGCAATGGCATTGTCGCTTAAATCGCGAGTTGTTACTGAAATTTGTTGGTTGTTAGCAAGCTGCTCAACAAATTGTTGGCTAAGCTTGGTTGAATTACCTTGTTCACCATTTAAAGATGAATTTAACACAAGTACTTTTTTCATCATGTCACCTAAGAAAACTGAATTTGTGCAGTCATTATAATTAGCAAAAAATAAATTAATAATGCTTTTAATCGAGTACTTTGTTCGTTTTAAACGAATGATTGTCAGAGGTGAAATTTCTTACATAGTCTTTTATTTTCTTTTAATGTTATTATTTAGGAACAGTAAAAAATGAAATGGACTTTATGATGAAGTACTTACTGCTTTCACTATTTGCGGTACTAAGCTTAATGCCCCGTGCTGCTGAAAACACGCAACTCCCTGTAGAATCATTCGCCTCTTTACGGGCTTTTAGTCAAGTAAAGCTCTCACCAAATGGTAGTCATCTATCGTTTATTCGAAATGTAAATGGAGAGTTGGTGTTAACGGTTTATAACCGTAAAACAGAAGAAGTCAACTCTCTGATCCGTTCAGATAACCACACTATTTTCTTTGATTGGTATGAGTGGGCGAATGATGAAGTTTTGTTGATAGGTGCACGCCGTATCCAACGTCAATTTGGTGGCCCAAAATATTCAACAACTTTTATGTATGCTTATAACATTAACGATAAAGGCAAAGTTAGACCAGCCAATGAAGCAGACTTTAATCGTGACAAGCGCCAACCGCAATTTGGCGATCAGGTCATCAGTTTTTTACCGAGTAAAAAAGACAAAATCTTAGTTCAAGGTGACTTTGATTTTGCTAATGCGCCAGGTGTGTATGAACTTGATTTATATACACTTCGTAAAAAGAAAGTGCAGCGTTCATTCAACAAAGTTACCGATTGGATTATTGACCGCCAAGGCAATGTACGTATTGCCCTTAAAATGGATGAAGACGAATTTGAATATATTCTATATGACGAAGATAGAGATAAACGTAAAACATTATTCAAATATAAAGCATTTAGCCCTGATGTAGTAAGTGTTTTGGGCTTTGATAAAGACCCTAATATTATTTATTACAAAGCACTTAAAGATGGCTACGATGCGCTTTATAAAATGAACCTAACGACCATGAATAAAGAGTTAGTGTTTAGCGATGATAACTCTGACTTCGACGGTCATATATTCTATTCACCTTTAACTGGTGAAGTCGCAGGGTTTACTCACTCACAGCTTGATGAGGGGATCCATTACTGGGATGAAGATTTAAGCAACCTTTATAATGGCTTACGCGCTGTACTGCCAGCAGATAAGTTTGATATTGATATTATTGATACCAGCAAAGATCAACGTCAATATGTGGTTTTGGTTACAGGTGAGCAAATCCCCGGCACCTATATGTTAGGTAACCGTGATACGAACGAGTTAACAGTGTTTGTATCGGCATTTCCGGATATTGATGACACAGTTTACAGCGGTAAAAAGAAAATCAGTTATAAAGCCCGTGATGGTTTAACTATTGAAGGGTATTTAACCTTACCTGTGGGTTATAAAAAAGGTGATAAATTGCCTACCATTGTGTTCCCACATGGCGGCCCAATGGCTCGAGATTACGCAGACTTTGACTACTGGACTGCGTTGCTTGCCTATAATGGTTATGCAGTGCTACAACCAAACTTTCGTGGTTCAAGTGGTTATGGTCATGAATTTGAAATGGCTGCTGTACAAGGTTTTGGTAAAGAAATGCAAGATGACTTGCAAGATGCCGCGAATTGGCTTGTTGGTGAAGGTATCGCTAATAAAGATAAAATCTGTATTGGTGGAGCAAGTTATGGTGGTTATGCCGCACTAATGGCGGTGGTTAAGCACCCTGAAACATTCAAATGTGCGGCCAGCTTTGCTGGTGTCACAGATCTTGAGCGTATTGTTAGTAAGGCACGATATTTCACCAATAAAGAAATTGTGCGTAAGCAATTTGGTACTGATGGCGATAAATTAGAAAAGGTCTCGCCAGTTAATTTTGCAAAACAAATTAATCGCCCAGTGTTACTCGTTCATGGTTCTGATGATAACGTGGTGCCTGTTTATCATAGCCGAGAAATGGAAGATGAGCTTAAAGACGAAGGCAAAGACGTAACCTATATTGAGCTTGAAGATGGTGACCACTATTTGTCGCATCAGCCGTATCGAATTAAAACATTGAAAGCGTTTTTAGAGTTCTTCGATAAGAATTTGAAAAACTGAAGAGAAAAGGCGACTTTGGTCGCCTTTTTGAATTAAGTTTCTGGTAAAAACCAAGCACTAATAGCACCTACCAAGCCTAAAAGGCTATAAAATAATATAAGCTCGGCGGTGCTTAAGTACGCATTTAGTAAGCCAACGCTGCCAAGTAAAAGTAAGATAACCCCGATCACTGTATTACTAACAGAGACATAGTCTGTACGCTTGTTACCTTCTGCCATATCAACAAGATAGGTTTTACGGCCAAGGCGTACTCCTTGATGAGCTACAGTGAGTAAAAAATAACACAGTGGTAATAACCAAAACTCATTGAGAGTGGATGGGCTTAAGTAAGCAACCAAATAAACAGCAAAGCCATTAAAAGTAACGAGTATCGCAGCAAGCACTAAAACGCGGCGACTAGACAAATCACTGAGCCTACCCCAAATAGGAGCGGATACTAAGTTTGCTAGTCCTGATAGCGCCATAAACGTAGCAAGCAATGAAAAGTCGAAAGCTTGTTCACTGGCAAGTACGATATAAAAAGGGGCGCTCAAGGCCGAGCACAATAACAATGCACGAGTAATTATAAAATGTGCAAATTGCTTGTCTTGGTAAAGCAGTTTTAGTTTTTTAAGAGCATGTAGCAAGCCGTTTTCAGCGCCTTCTGTTGCGCCTTTGTATTCTTTAATACGACTGTAACTAAGCGCTGCGAAAACCCACATAAGCACAGCTAGCATCAGTGCAATATACACTCCATTCTCATAACCAAGACTTTGTAGATACCACAAACCAAGACCGAAGGTGAGTGTTGCAAATCCGGCAAAGCTGGCAGCAAGACCACTTATACCTCCGCGCTGTTGTTTAGGAATAACTTTACCTAATACATCTTTTGCAGCAATAGAGTTAAAGCCGCGAGCAAGGCTAAAAACAATCAAAAGAGCAATAATAGCAAACCCAGCGTTTGTACCTTGCAGCGTTAAAGCACAAACCAACATGCCCACAATACACAAAGCCTGCACAATCGCGCCAATTACCCACACCCACTTTCTGACGGGCAGCTTACGAATGGCACTTGCTATCGCCAGCTGTGGCAACATAGAACCTGATTCACGAATAGGCACAAGCCAAGCAATAAAACTGCTCGGCACATTAATGCTTTGTAACAGCCAAGGCAGGGTTACCTTTGGGTTTAACAAGGCATCGGCAAACTTACTAAATAGTTGGCTCACTAATAAGGTAATAAAATTGCCGGGTACGACTTTACAAGCCGCCTCATCAATTGCTTTGCAGGCACGGGCATCTTCGGTGTTACTAAGGCGTTGGTATATGTCTTCTTTGCTGAGTTTTTTCATATAGTTAGTATTTATGAAAAAGGGCCGTTAAGCCCTTAAAAATCATCTTTAGAGTGGCGTTCAGCTAATTGTTCAGCTTCATCACCCCATGTGCGGTTTACTCGGCGACCACGTTTTACGGCAGGGCGACGTTCGATTTGTTTTGCCCAGCGTATTACATGACTATATGACTCGACATCTAAAAACTCAGCTGCATCATATAAATAGCCAAGCACTAGGCTGCCATACCAAGGCCAAGCAGCAATGTCGGCAATTGAGTATTCACTGCCCGCCATATAATCATGGTCACTTAGGTGACGGTTTAACACGTCTAACTGACGTTTAACTTCCATTGTGAAGCGGTCAATCGGATACTGCATTTTATAAGGTGCATAGCTATAAAAATGGCCAAAACCACCGCCTAAGTAGGGGGCAGAACCCATTTGCCAAAACAGCCAATTGCGACATTCTGTTTTACTAGTATGATCGCTTGGGATCAGTGCATCAAACTTCTCTGCTAAGTACTGTAAAATAGCCCCTGACTCAAACACGCGAGTAACAGGTGTAGTACTGTGATCCATTAAGGCTGGAATTTTTGAATTAGGATTTACACTAACAAACCCAGAAGAGAATTGATCACCATCGCCGATCTTAATTAAAAATGCATCGTAGTCGGCTTCATCAATACCTAGCTCTAATAGCTCTTCGAGCATAATGGTGACTTTTTGACCATTCGGTGTTGCAAGTGAGTAGAGTTGAAGGTTGTGTTTACCAACGGGCAAGTCTTGTTCGTGGGTCGCACCTGAGACCGGGCGATTAGTCTTAGCCCATTCACCACCGTTTTCTGCATCCCATTGCCACACTTTAGGTGGCGTATAACTGTCGGTATTACTCATTGAAACTCCCTAAATTGTGCTTTAATGAATGTTATTACGAGATTACCATCCTAGTTGATCAACCTAAGCAAGGGAAGTAGAGTTATAAAATAGTATTATGTCGATATTGTTAACTTGTTAAGTTTAAATAATTTTCAGGAGGCTGTTATGAAAAAGCATGGCTTAGCTATTGGTTTAGAGCGAACAGGCACTACCTTTTACCTTACCTTAAAAGTGGTGGGTAAATTGACTCACGACGATTATTCGACCTTAACGCCACTGGTTGATAATGCACTTGCTTCGGTGCCTCGGGTCAAAATGAGAGTGTTTGTAGATATAACAGAGCTTGAAGGATGGGAATTACAAGCGGCGTGGGATGATTTTAAATTTGGCTTAAAACATAACAAAGAGTTTTGTCGCATTGCGGTACTGGGTAATAAAAAATGGCAACAAGTTGCTAGGAAAGTTGGTAATTGGTTTACCAGTGGCGAAGTTAAGTACTTTGAAGATGCAACAATCGCTCGCGAATGGCTATATGAACAAGGACATAAGTGACAGACTATAATCAATTAAAGGTCGCAACATTTAATTTATATAATTATTTAGCGCCACCTGACGCATTTTATGATTTTCAGCGTATTTATAGTGCTGAGCAATGGGCCAAAAAGCAGCGCTGGTTGGCCGATTACCTTAAAAATCAGCAGCCAGACATTATTGGCTTTCAAGAAGTGTTCAGTATCAATGAACTGAAACAACAAGTTAACGCAGAGGGTTACCCCTATTTTGCAGTAGTTGATGAGCCGACTGTCATTGATGACTTTATTTATCGCGATCCAGTTGTCGCGATTGCCTCACGTTATAAAATTGTCGATGTAAGTCAGGTTGAGGCAGTGCAAGATGATGCTTTAGCCATGGGCTTAAGCGCTAATTTCAACTTTAGTCGCCGCATTATTCGTGCGACACTTGAAGTACCTCACTTAGGGCACGTCGATTGCTATGTGGTGCACTTTAAATCAAAGCGCAGCATGCTCCATCATCAGGATGATGAAAGCCACAGTGAACAGCAAAACTTAGTTATGCAGTTAAAATCACAAGCTCTTGGACGCTGGGCATCCAGCATACAGCGTGGCAGTGAAGCCGTATTGTTACTCGTTGAAATTATTAAACGCAGAGCGCACAGCAATAACCCGGTGATTGTAATGGGGGATTTTAATAATGAGTTACACGATGGTGTGCTTAACCACCTAATAGCTGATCATCTTCGCTTTAGCGGTCATAGGCAAAATAGCCCATCTCGTTCAGAGTTTAAACTACAAGATAGTTGGCAACTGTATCAGCGCCATGTTGTAATCGAAAATGATAGAGAAGCAACCCACTATTTTGGCAGTAGCAGCTCAGTGTTTGATTATATTTTGTTATCTCGAGAGTTTGATGCTGGGTTTCAGAGCAGTTTTTTTGAAGTGGTGGATTATCACACCTACGATCAGCACTTGATCAACCCGCAATTTGCCTATGATGATCAAAGCACCGACCATGGCGTTGTGATGGTGACAATGAAGCTGAGAAGCTAGAAGCTTTAAGTTTAAAGCTTCAGATTCTTATGTTTATTACGTTTTGCCATAATATAGCCGATGAATGCGCCGCTAATTGCGCCGAATAAATGGCTTTCGAATGAAATATGGATGCGCTGCGGGAATACACCCCAAATTAGGCCGCTGTATAACACAACAACCGCAATACTGATTAAAATTGCTTTGAATGAGCGGTGCATAATGCCGTAGCAAATTAAGTAGCCCCATAAACCATAGATTACACCACTTAAACCAACATGAATGTTGCTGCGGCCAAATAGCCATACTAGTAATCCACCAATAAGCGCTGTGCCTGCAAACACCAGCCAAAAGCGTTTTACGCTAAATTGGCAAACTAGCCATGCAAGAATAGCAAATGGCACTAGGTTACTAAAAAGGTGCGCCCAACCACCATGTAAAAATGGCGCAAAAAACACCCCTGATAGACCTGACATTTGCCTTGGTAAAATCCCTAAACCATTCAAATTGATGCCGGGTAGGGTATTAATTATTTGTAGTACCAAGCACACCAGCATAATGCCTAAAATGGCGAATCGCTTACTACTGATAGGAGAAAGTTTGACAGCTTTTTTTTCAGTCATGATGAGAAGCTCTTAAATCAAGGTGACCGAATGAGTATAACTTATTAAAAGTGAAGGTAAACACCTTGCTAAGCAAGGTGTTTACTAAAGGCTTGGGTTAACCTAATTTGGTAAGTAGTTTTTTCGCAGCAAGCTCTGAACTTGCAGGGTTTTGCCCTGTGATTAGTAGGCCATCTTCAATCGCAAGTTCGCCCCAATCATCGGTTTTTTGATACTGACCACCTTGTTTAATTAACTCATCTTCAACAAGTAATGGCACTACATTGGTAAGCTGTACAGCGTCTTCTTCTGAGTTACTAAAGCCAGTTACTTTTTTATCAAACACTACAGATTTACCAGCTGCATTTTTCGCATTAAGTAATACTGCACTGGCGTGACACACTGCACCTACTGGCTTATCTGAATTAAGAAATTGCTCAATTAAATTGATCGAATCTTGGTTATCAACTAAATCCCATAGCGGACCATGGCCGCCTGGGTAAAATACCGCATCGTAATCACTGGCTTTTACGTCAGCCAGAGGTTTTGTATTAGCCATTAAGGTTTGTGCTGCGCTGTCTTGATCAAAGCGTTTTGTAGCATCAGTTGCAGCATCAGGTGCCGCACTGTTAGGATCAATCGGAGGTTGGCCACCTTTAACAGAGGCTAAAGTTACCTCTGCACCAGCATCAATAAAGGCGTAGTAGGGCGCCGCAAATTCTTCAACCCAAAAGCCCGTTTTATGGCCGGTATCGCCAAGCTCATCGTGTGAAGTAAGTACCATTAAAATTTTCTTAGCTGACATAGTGAATCCCTTTTTTGCTTAT
Organism: Pseudoalteromonas nanhaiensis; assembly: GCF_051235485.1. Classification (NCBI taxonomy): domain Bacteria; kingdom Pseudomonadati; phylum Pseudomonadota; class Gammaproteobacteria; order Alteromonadales; family Pseudoalteromonadaceae; genus Pseudoalteromonas; species Pseudoalteromonas nanhaiensis. Next base: position 54,083 of record NZ_JBPNYQ010000009.1, read on the forward strand.
TAAACATCGTTAATAACACTATAGGGGTGAAAATCGAGTTAAACAACGCAGATAAATTTGACTTCATTGGTTTAATAATTGATACAATTATTCAGGTTAGATTAGGAGTTTGTATGAAAGTATCGTTTGAGCAATTAAAAAGCATGGTGGTGTTTGCCCATATTGTGCAGCAAGGCAGCTTAACTAAAGCGGCTCAACAACTTGGTTTATCAAGGGCCGTTGTCAGTTACCACTTAAAGAAATTAGAACAGCAATTAAAGCTGACGTTACTTAATCGCTCAACGCGCACCATGGCCCTCACCGAAGCAGGGATGGCTTATTACGAACGTTGTCAGGCTATCACTGAGCATGCTGAGGCTGCTAACTTACACCTTGAAAACTTAAAGAGTGAGCCCGTTGGGGTTATTAAATTGAGTTGTCCGGTGAATGTTGGCTTACAACTTGTGGTACCGGCACTGGCTCAGTTTAAGCGTTTGTATCCGAAAATTGATATCGATTTACAGCTCAGTGATGATGTGGTTGATATTATCAAAGAGGGCTATGACTTAGCGATTAGAGGCGTAGCCCTTGAGAGCTCAAATCTACAAGCCACTAAGTTTGCAAGTCTGGCGACCTGCATATGTGGCTCAGTCGATTACTTTACAAAATACCCTATACCAAAGAGCATTGCCGATTTAGCTGAGCATACGTGGGTGGTGTATCAACCAAGTAGTGCCATTGTCACACTCGAAAAAGATAAACGCCGCTATGAGGTGCCTGTTAGTGGTGGCATAAGTACCAATAATGCTGCTGCGCGAACAGCTTTTGTTGAAGCTGGGCATGGTTTAGCGAAGATCCCTGTTTATGATGCACTGCCAAGGATCAAAGCGGGATTGTTACGGACAATCTTAGATGATTACAAAACCGCAGATATTGAGCTTTTTGGGGTGTTCCCGCCAGGGGCGGCGGGAAGTAAAAAATTGCGGGTTTTACTTGATTACTTGAAAGATTATTTTACTAATCAAGTTGCTACTATGACAATTTAAACCAGTGTTCGGTTAAATAAAGCAACGGCTTGTTGATACATGCTGATCGCAAGGGCTGGGTCGTATCGGTCGCCTTCGTCGCGCATAAAGGCATGTTGGGCGTTAACCTCTTGCCACTGGTAATTAATTCCTGTTGCCACCGCTTGTTGGTAAATTTTAAGGCGGCCTTCTTTTGGTACATGTGGGTCTTGTTTACCCCAAATAAAATGAATTTCACCTTTAATATCTGCCATGCGCTCAAACGAGTTATTACCCGCTTGTGCAGGCAAGGTATCGCTGTGTATATCTGTCGCGTATAAACAAAAAGCGGCCTTGATACTTGGGTTTAATGCAGCGCGGTACGCGAGGTGACCACCAATACATACGCCCATGGCACCTACATTTCCTGTGCAGTAATCTTGCTGACGCGCAAATGCAATTAAAGCGTCAGTATCTGAGTCATGGCTCTCAAGCGGTTTTGCCCATTTGTCGGCATTGCCTTTGTCTTTACCTGCATCATCATAGGCAAGTACCGTCCCAATAGGATTTAACTCATGAAAAACTTCTGGCACTAATACGACAAAGCCATGACCAGCAAGTATTGCAGCAGAGCGCGCAATCGGTGCTGTTTCTTGGAAGATCTCAGAATAGAAAATAACACACGGGTATTTACCTTCTTCTACAGGACGATAAATACTGGTGCGCATTGCTCCTGTGTTGGTCGCTATGTCGTGGCTATGGTGCTGAATAATCATGTTAATCCTTGTAAAATCGGTTTAGCTAATAATACCTCAGCCCCACCTTTTGGACGAGTCAAAGCCCTTGAAATTTATTGATGCTCAGTTATTTCTTTGAAGCAGGGTACTGCATACAGCTTGCGTAATAGGTAAGAGTAGCAGGCCAGTCAGAGAAAATGGCCATCACACCCACTTGCTTAGCAAGGACGTCTATTACATTCATCATTTGCCCGTCTTGTTTAATCACGCTGGCAATTGACTGGTAATAATAACCCCCGCCATTATTTAATGGACCAGAGCGCTCTAAACTCCAAGTAATGATGTTCAGCCCGGCTTGTTTAGCTTTAATAGCATAAAGTGAAGGCACAATTTTACCTGACTCATCAAGGCTTAAAAGCATCCACATTGGCGGTGCGATAATGCGTACTCCATCGTTATACAGAGCCAGCATTGATGGCTGCCAAGTTGTTTCATCCATGGCATCAAAGTGTGCTTGCTCATCTCTGCCATCAAGATAAATACTGCTGTTTGCAAATTCAGGGTGATTGTTTAGCCAATACTTCACATCTTCAAGATTAAATGATTGCGGATAAACATCTTGGCTATTCACACCTAAAGCTCGATACTCATCAAGCATTTTTTGCGCATAATCTTGCTGACTAAAACCGTTAAATGGCATGCTAACTTCTGGGCTTTTTAGCTCGGGCGTCATTTTTACACCTAGTGATTTAAATAACTCAATGCTTTGCTGGTGGGTCATTACGGTGCCACTTTTTGCGTATAAATCAGTGCGCCAGCTTGGTGTGCCTTGCATATACTCTGCGACCGTTTTGGCATTTGCATTAGCGCCATCCATTTTAGCTTTTAGGGTTAAAAACTCAGCTTGGGTGATATCGCTGGTGCAGCATTTAGCCTGAGCTGGTTGGCCGTCTTTGGCAGGGGTAAAAGGTTGGCTGCATTTTTCTGCGAGCTCAGGAATCGCTAAAATGTTGGTAGTGGTGTGTAAATCACACTGTGAATGACGACACACGAGTTGTTTGTCTTTTGTAAAGGCGACGTCACATTCAAGTACGCCAGCGCCCATTCTTGCAGCGGCTAAATATGACTCTTTACTGTGCTCAGGAAACTGCATGGGGGCGCCGCGATGACCAATGACAAAATCAGTTTTGTAAAAAGGGCCATTACCGCATGCCGCAAGTTGCTGCTTTAACGGCCCATCAGGCATATTGTCGATTAAATAGTAAGGCCTAGCGCCAACTTGCACTGCCTGCTCATCAGGCAGATTCTTACAACCTTGAATAATGAAAACTAAACAACATAAAACCAGTGCGCGCATAACAGCATTCCTCTAATCTAATAGAGTTTAGCTTATCATTGCTCCATGGCAGTTTTATTAAGTTTCTGATTTATAATAAGTGCTAATAAGATAATCGCTGCGCCAATGGCAAGCTTGATGATATCAGCATCACGGTTCCAAATAACAATGTTAACGATGATCCCAGCTGGGATCAGTAAGTTATTCATTACTGCCAGCGCACCTACATTGACGATGGTCGCGCCCTTATTCCAAGCGAAATAACCAAGCCCTGAAGCGATCGTGCCTAAGTAAATTAACACGCCCCATTGTGTAGTAGTGGTGGGCAGCTTACTGGTATCACCAAATAAGCCGTAACAAATCAGTGCGACAATTAAAGCGCCAATAAAGAACCAAGCAAACACCCGAGAGTGGGGGAGTTGCTGATCTTGCATTAAACGTTTGTAAGTTACTTGACCGGTAGCAAAGCAAATATTAGCAGCCTGAACCATTAGCATACCAATGAGATAGTTTTCATCGACGCCTTCATAGCGAATAGCAACGGCGCCTAAAATAGCTAGCATAGCGGCGAATAAAAACTTGGCATTAAAGCGTTTTTCAAGCAAATCGTTTAACAAAGTGATGTAAAGTGGCGTCATTACCGTGAATAGCAGTACCTCGGGCACGCTAAGGTACAAAAACGAATGGTAATAGAAGCTGTACATCACACCAAGTTGTACTGCGCCTATTGCCATGAGCTTTAGTGCTAAGGCTTTAGGGGTTTTACGCCAGTGTAAAAAGGGCAAAAACACGCAAGTTGCCAAGCCAATGCGCATTAACACACTAAACCATGCATCCACTTGGCCTGCTAAATAAACACCAATAAGACTAAACGAAAAGGCCCAAAGCAGGGTTACAGCAAATAAGTAGGTCATGTTATTCGAGTTATGTGCAAAAAAGGGCAGTGTATATGAGATGGCTGAAAATTAAAATTGCCCATGACGGATAATACGCGGTCATGGGCAATGGGGGGGTTAGGGTTGGCTGGCAACAAAGGCTTTTGCTTGTTGCTTTAATAGCTCGAGTGCGTTGCTATCGTAAAACGTGCTGTGCGAGACAACACCGCTTAGTGTTTGTGTGTTACGAATATCAATAAGTGGGTTTTCTGAAAGCAAAATGAGATCGGCTACTTTCCCTTCGGTAAGGGCACCGTATTGCTGTTGTTTATTTAAAAACTTAGGCCCCGCAAGAGTTGCAGCTTGCAGTGTTTGCAGTGGTGTTAGGCCATATTCAGTAAAAATACTCAGTTCTTGGTGTAAAGAAAGCCCCGGATAAATATACGAATTTAAAAAGCCTGCATCTGTGCCTGCAATAATGCTCACACCTGCTTGTTGGGCGATAGGGAGTAACTGTGCGGTTTTAATAAAACGCTCTTTGCGCTGTTTGATTTGTGCGGGCGTGTCTTTGTTAGCTCTATCGACTCGCCACTGGTAAGTTGCTTTTAAACCTTTACCCAAATAATCTAAAAAAGCATCGTCTTGATGATTGTCTTCATCAATGTAAGCCGTTATTTTGCCACCAATCAAGGTAGGCACCACTGCAGTGTCGTTGTTAGCAAGAACTGTAAATTTCTCAACGGCTGTTGGTTCATTAAACTGCGCGGTGATAATGGGCAGCGCAGTGCGATAACTTAGCTCTTTTGAGGCAACCTTTGCGGAAATATCTGCTTCGTTTTTAGCTGCAGCTTTAAGCATATAGGTCATATGCTCAATCGCATCAAGGCCAGCCTTAGAAACATCAGTTACAGACAATGAAAATGGGATATGACCTGAAATTTGGTAACCCCGCTTTTTAACCTCTTTTACTGCCTTAAGATAAAGCTCAGGCGTTAAAGCGCTGTCGGTAATTTTGATAAAATCGACGTCCATGCTGTCTAACAGATCCATTGCAGCATGCATTTCTGCGGTTGTTTCTACTTCTAAATCACCGGGCCAAATAGACCCTTTACCTTCTAATTTCGGGCCAGAGGTAAAAATAGTTGGGCCCACTAACTGACCTTGTTTTACTTGTTCACGCCAGCTAAGTACAGATTCACTCAAATCAGCCGCAGCATCACGAACGGTTGTTACGCCATAGGCTAAATACAGTGGCAGTAGCTGTTTATTCTCTTCAATAAGCTCATCACCACCGCCAAAATGGACATGCATATCCCATAAACCTGGCATGACATACTGACCTTTTGCATCAATAAATGTTGAGCTTTGATATTGGCTACTTAAAGGTATATCACTACGTTTGATGATGATCCCATCGCGAATGGCAAGTGATTGCTTTGCTGTGATAGCCCCAGTTTGCATATCAATAATTTGGGCGTTTTCTATCACGATATCGGCGTGCTCATCTAGGGTTGATGAACATGCAGCTAAAGCTGAACAAAGTCCTAAAAGTAAAGCGTTTTTCATGTGTGAACTCGTGTTTTTCTTTGAGATTAGCAAAAACGAGTTAACTGACAATTGCTTTGAGGTGAATAGGAATAAAAGCGTGGTGAAAATTAAGATAATAACTAAAAAGTATGAGGGTTTCCCCTCATACTTTAAATAACGGTGTGATTATTCAACTAAACCACGACGCTTTAATAGTGCGTCTGTAGTTGGTTTTTGACCACGGAACTCAATATAGCTTTGCATTAAGTCGCGGCTGTTACCTTTAGATAAAATCTCTTTACGGAAATTGTCACCATTTTCGCGTGTTAAACCACCTTGTTCAGTCATGTGTGCAAACGCATCTGCTGCAAATACTTCAGTCCAAAGATAAGCGTAGTAACCAGCTGAGTAACCCCCAGCAAAAGTGTGGCTAAAGTAGCAAGACTTATAACGTGGTGGTACTGGGTAGTACGCGATACCGTGCTTGTCTAATGCATCATGTTCAAACTTTTGTACGTCAGTGATATCAGCATCAACACCAAATGAGTGCCATTCCATATCAAGCAGTGCCGCCGCTAAATACTCAGTAGTATCGAAGCCTTGGTTGAACTTTTGTGACTCAAGTACTTTTGCAAGTAACTCTTTTGGAATTGGCTCACCTGTTTTGTAGTGCTTGGCGTAGTTTGCAAGTACTGTCGGTTCAATATTCCAGTCTTCGTTTGCTTGTGAAGGGAATTCAACAAAGTCACGTGCAGTCGCTGTACCCGCTAAGCTTGGGTATTTAACATCAGAGAATAAACCGTGTACAGCATGACCAAATTCATGGAACATCGTTGTTACTTCAGAGAAAGTCATGAGTGTTGGTTGACCTTCAGCTGGCTTAGGAATGTTCTGTGCGTTGTAGATCACAGGCTTGGTGCCTTTTAAACCGCTTTGGCTAACATAGGCGCTCATCCATGCACCACCTCGTTTACCTTCACGTGCATAAGGGTCCATATAGAACAGGCCGATAGCGCTACCGTCTTCATTGAATACTTCAAACACCATCACGTCTTCGTGATAAACAGGCAGATCTTTTCGCTCTTTGAACGTAATGCCATAAAGTTTATTCATCGCAAAGAATAGGCCGTCATGGATCACTGACTGCATTTCAAAGTAAGGCTTAACTAAAGCTGGGTCTAAGTCGTACTTCTGTTGACGAACTTTCTCAGCATAAAACGCCCAGTCCCATGGCTGTAGTGCAAACGTTTCACCTGATTTTTTGATTACTTGCTGGATTTGTTCTGCTTCTGCTTCTGCTTTAGCAACCGCTTTTGGCGCTAAATCATCAAGAATGCCGTAAACGTTTTCAGTTGTTTGTGCCATACGGTTAGTCATCACATATGAAGCCCAATCTTTATAGCCAAGTAATGCTGCTTTTTCTGCACGTAACTTGGTTTCTTTAATGATAATAGGGCCATTTGTCGCTTGTGCACGCGTTGCAGATGTAGTCCAAATTTTTTCACGTAGCTTGCGGTTTTCAAGGCTTTGTAAGATAGGTTGGCGAGTCGTGTTCACTAGTGTGATCATGTAGCCTTCTTTACCTGCTTTTTTGGCTGCTGCCGCAAGGCTTGCAATTTCGCCTTCAGATAAACCTGCTAACTCGCTTTTATCTTTAACTAAAATCACATCTTCTTTAAATGATTTTAAGATGTTTTGCGAAAACTCAGTTGAAAGCTTGGCAAGCTCTGCGTTTATTTCACGCATTTTTGCTTTTTCAGCTTCAGTTAGTTTTGCACCCGCGTTAACGAATTTTTTGTAGTAGTAATCAACAAGGCGTTGATCTTCAGCATTTAGTGACGATTTATTGTCGTAAATGCTTTGTACGCGAGCAAATAAAGCTTTGTTTAAGTAAATGTCATCAGTGTGAGCTGACATAATCGGCGCCATTTTCGCGGCGATACGTTGGTACTCACTGTCAGAGATTAAACCCGATAAATTAAAAAATGCCGCAGAAGCGCGGTCTAATAATTCACCCGAGTATTCCATTGCAACAAGGGTATTTTCGAATGTTGCTGGCTCTGGGTTATTTGCAATCTTTGCAATTTCAGCTTTTTGTTGTGCGATCCCTGCTTCAAACGCTGGCTCATAGTCTTTAGTCGAAAGCTTATCAAACTCTGGTGCCATGTACTGTAAAGGGCTTGGCTTAAAAAGAATGTTTTCAACATTGGCTGTTTGTGTTTCAGCGGCTGTTTCAACTTGAGTTTGAGTGTCAGCTTGTTGTGAACTACAAGCAGATAATAAAAGAACACTAGCAATGGTGGTTGCTACTAAGGTTTTACGCATGAGAGCTCCAAAAATGTGGATAAATCTTCTCTAACTTATCAAATTTATAAGTAGAAAGAAGCAAGTTTGTCGCTTTAATAGGTAAGTATGCCGCAAAAAAGAGTGATTCAGGGATAAAGTGTTTAAAAAGCCATCAAATAAAGGTGATGGCTAGCTTAAATTGAAAATGGCGCTGATTGCCAAATTAGATTTTTGTTAGAGTTAACTGGCATTGATCAGTTGTAGCCCAACACAAACTTTTTCTCTGAACCAAAGTTTTCAGGCATTGCATTACCAAATTCTTTATTGATTAGTGCAAGTGTCTGTTCTTGTTCAGCAAGTAAGTTCAAGATGCGGTTGCGATATTCTAGACTTGATTCAAATAAGTTTAAATCAACCAGTGGTTGTAAAGTGGCAAGTTTTTGTGTGAGTGTCATTTGTGACATTGTGTTCTCCTCGTGCTATTCAAAGCCTGCTAAACCTACAAGCTTTACCTATGTATATAGCAGCTATGGGCTAAAAGAGTTAATAATTAGCGCATTTTGCGCATAAAGAACTTAGTATTTACCAAGTTTTACCCTATTATGCCGTGCTAAACTTAGTCAAAACTGAATCAAACTCTCTTTTTACCAGGAATGTTAATTTATGACCTTTGCTGATCTGCAATCTGCATTATCGTTTGTGTTGTTCACCTATAACGACGTGCAAATTACCGTACTTAAAGTAATTCAAGTGCCTCTGGTGCTGTTTTTAATGTGGTTTGTGGTCACATGGATAGGTCGATTAATTAAAAAAGCATTGTTGGCAAAAAACCTAGGGCCAGACACAGTTCATTTATTCACCCGTATTTACCTTGTTGTAACTATCGCGGTGCTGGTGTTTACTTCACTTGAGGTACTCAATATTCCGCTAACGGCGTTTGCATTTGTCTCTGGTGCCATTGCAATCGGTGTTGGTTTTGGTGCGCAAAACATTATCAATAACTTTATTAGTGGTTGGATATTAATGTGGGAGCGACCAATTCGTATTGGTGATTTTTTAGAAGTGGGTACAGCAAAAGGAGTGGTTGAAACTATTAATACTCGTTCAACTCGTATTCGCCGTAACGATGGTGTGCACATGCTAGTACCAAATAGTCACTTGCTAGAGAATACTGTAACAAACTGGACCTTGATTGACCGTAATGCTCGTTCATTTGTGAATGTTGGTGTTGCTTATGGTTCAGACGTGGTGTTAGTTGAAAAGCTGATGAAGCAAATTCTTGATGAGCATCCTGCCATTTTAAAAACACCGGCATCATCTGTGTTATTTGATGACTTTGCAGATAGCTCTTTAACTTTTAGCGCTATTTTTTGGGTGTGTGCCGAATCAGAAGCACCGCTTCGCCAAGTGCGTAGTGAACTGCGTTTTAGCATTTATAAAGTATTTGCTGAAAACAACATTACCATTGCTTTCCCACAGCGCGATATTCATATCGATGGTGAAATTGCCCTAACAAGGCGTAATAGTCAAAAATAAAAAAAGCGGCTTAGCCGCTTTTTTTATGCTTGTTCATTAAGTTTTTTAAGCTTGAAGGCTAGCAACACCATCATAATACCAAACACGATGGCATAGCTTGCAACTAGCCAAAGTAGGGTAATTATGCCCGCACCCGGGTTAAACATCAGGTAACCACCAAAGATAATTGAAATAATACCGCTGCCAATTAGTAGCCATTCGTTAGTTATCTCTTTACGAAGTTTGCTGGCTATTGCAATTTCAATTACCCCTATAGCAATTGCCCACGCAGCAATAAAGTACAACATTAAAATAGCAGTCACATTCGGTGCAAACAGAGTAACGAGTGCTGCGGCAATTGATATCAAGCCACCTATTAATAGCATCCACCAAAGCGGGTTGTCTTTTTTAGATGCAATTGCAAGCCAGGTTCGAATGGAACCATCTACAAAGAAGTAAGCGGCAAATATAAACATTAATACGGCTAAAGAGGCTTGAGGTGCAAACCAACCACATAAGCCAAAGATAATGGCGATAGCCCCATGAATAAGTAAAGATGACCAATGAGGGATCAGTGAACTTGAGATCTGCATTATATTTTTCCTTTGCTAATGTTCCTTTATAACTAACATTTAGCTGACTGCTTGCATAGGTATTTAATTATTTTTTGTACAGTTATCCAAACCATGCTCTAATTTATAGGATAAAATTTGTAATCGTATTTAATGTTTTTCGAACAAGGAATGATGTGTGAAGAGTTGCGCTAACAAGTTTCCGCTATATTTAACCAGTTTATCGGTGTGGTTATTGGCATTGTTTTTTAACCCTGTATTCGCTACAACACCTGAAGTAACCGTGAAATCGCTCATCGATAAAGATAGCAAAGAACAGCAAGAAGAAAAAAAGTCCCCCCTTCAAGTTGAAGAAGTAACAACCACTGTCGCTGACCCCAGCGTTGAACAAGATGATGATCAGCCATTTGATGCCTTTGATCGACTCACCCCACGAAGTGCCATGCAAGGTTACTTAAAAGCTGCTCGAAACCGTGACTTTGAACGTGCGAAAAATTACCTTGATTACAGAAACCTGCCGCAAGAGGTGCTAGCTGTAGGTCAATTACAACTTGCAGAAAACCTTTCAGTCGTGCTTGATCGCACGTTGTGGGTAGATGTAGATAGCTTAAGTAATAAACCCAAAGGGAAGCAAAAAGAAGATGTGCCAAGCTATCGCGACTTAGTGGGAGAAATTAAAACATCTGAAGGAAAAGTGCAGGTTTTATTACAGCTTGTGCCCGATGAAAAAACAGGTAATCGGATCTGGAAAATCTCTAACGCTACCGTTAGTCAGATACCTCTTTTAACCAAGGAGTTTGGCTATAACTTGATTGGGGAATGGTTATATAAGCATTTGCCTGATTTAGAATTTTTAGGCGTAATGTTATGGCAATGGATCTATTTTGCTTTTTCATTTGTGTTGTTTTTAGTTGCAGCGATTGTCATTACTCGGCTAATTACTTTTGTGCTTGGGCATAAAAAGGTAGCGGTTGAAGACGACCTCTTGAGCTTTGTAAATGGTCCTATTTGTTTATTACTTGCAGTATTACTGTCACGTTCATTAAGTGATCAGTCTAATGTCACTATTGCGGTGATGGCTCTATTTCATGGTGCAACTGTGTTACTTATTGCCTGGGGGTGGGTGTGTTTGCGCGCTGTTGATTTAGTAAAGCATAGGTTAAGCCAACGCTTTATAAATCAAGATAAACCACAAGCTGTATTTTTATTGAGACCTGTTAGCAATGTTGTAAAAACGACGATCGTTATTTCGTTGCTATTTGTGTGGTTTGAGAATCTAGGCTTCAATGCAACAACCTTATTAGCAGGTTTAGGCATTGGCGGCCTTGCCATTGCTTTGGCTGCGCAAAAAACAGTCGAGAACATTATAGCGGCTATTACAATTTACATTTCGGCTCCGGTTAAAATTGGTAGTTTGTGCAAATTTGGTAATCATCTTGGTACTATTGAAGAAATAGGGCTAAGGGCTACGCGTATCCGCACCCTTGATCGCTCTGTTATATATGTTGCTAATGCTAAATTTATTGATATGCAGCTTGAGAATATTTCTGAGCGTGAGCGTATTTCTTATCGACCTAAACTGATGCTTAGCGCTAATACCCAACAGCAAAACTTACAAGCTTTTATGACAGCCCTTCGTGAGCTTTTAGAGCAGCACCAGCATATTGCATTTGAACCTTGTAGAGTGCGTTTTAAAGGGTTTACACCTTGGGCTTTACAAATTGATGTACTAAGCTACGTAGAAACGGTTGACTTTGCATTTTATATGGAAGTAATTGAAGAGTTAAACCTTGCTATTCTAGGATTATTAAATGAGCATAATTGTGAATTGGCTAATCCAGAATTCGCGCGCGTTGGTGAATAGTTACTGAAAAAGGGTTAAATGAAAGTGGCTCTCATCTGTACACAATGCCTACACATTGTCGTGATTATTTGCACAGGACATATGTCCGCTTTGTTGAAAAATAATCGCATAAAATCTTCTAAATGCGGCGATGTTGCCGCTAATTGTTGTAAAAAATTTGTATATTTATAATTTTTAATGCAGTAAAAGTGTCATAAAGTGTTATAATCGTCAGCGTTCGTTCAGCCTCTTTTCCTCGTTTTGCACTCTCGATTAAGAGGTCCGCGCAGCTTATTACAAGGCGCGAAAAATTGGCCGAGCCCGTCAAATGAATTGACGCAACATCATCACCGTTGAATAAGAGTGCATAAAAAAGGTTAAAACCCGACATGAAAGCAATGAAAAGATCTACGTTAGCAACACTTATCAATGCAACGTTGTTCTCTGCCGTAGCAGGTACTTCATTTTCAACTCTTGCTGCAGACGAAGCACCAGCAGCAAAAAACAACCAATTAGAAGTTATTCAAATCACTGCACGTAAACGTGTAGAGAATGCACAGGAAGTACCTGTAGCAGTATCTGCACTACAAGGTGACAGTTTAGACGCTTATAGCTCAGCTGGTATGGATATTCGTTTTATGAACGCGAAAATCCCAAGCCTATCAATCGAATCTTCGTTTGGTCGTTCTTTCCCACGCTTTTATGTTCGTGGTCTAGGTAACACTGACTTTGACCTAAATGCCTCTCAACCAGTTTCGCTAGTTGTAGACGAAGTTGTTCAAGAGAACGCAATTTTAAAAGGTTTCCCTGTATTTGACGTTGCACGTGTAGAAGTTCTACGTGGTCCACAAGGTACTTTATTCGGTCGTAATACACCGGCTGGCCTTGTTAAATTTGATACAGTTAAACCATCACAAGAATTTGATGGCTATGGCTCAGTATCTTACGGTAGCCGTGGCGCAGTTGATTTTGAAGGTGCTGTTGGCGGTGGCTTAACAGACCGTTTATCAACGCGTGTTTCTGTACTTTGGCAAGAAAAAGACGATTACATCGATAACCGTGCTCCTGGTTTTGAACAAGATGACGTATTAGGTGGTTACACTGAAAAAGCGGCACGTGTTCAGTTCTTATATGAAGGTGACGATTTCACAGGTCTTTTCAACTATCACGTACGTGATATGGACGGTACGCCAATCGCATTTCGTGGTAACGCTATCAAAGCAGGCACAAACGATTTAGCTGATAACTATGAGCACGATGTGGTTTACCACGATGCTGCTTCTCGTGCGACACAGCAAGTTGAATCTCAAGGCGCAAGCTTAAAGCTTGAGTGGGATATCAACGATTTAACTCTTACGTCAATCTCTGCATGGGAAAGTGCTGAAATCTATTCTCGCGCTGACATCGACGGTGGTTACGGTGCAAGCTACTTACCAGATATGGGCCCAGGTTTTATTCCGTTCTACTCTGAAAGTGCTGACGGTATTCCAGATCAAGACCAATACACGCAAGAACTTCGTTTATCTAGCAACTATGCTGGCGACGTTAACTTCCAAGTAGGTGTTTTCTACTTTGACGAAGCGCTAACAATCGAAAACTTCAGCTACGACACTTATGGTTCAACGCCAGGTGAGTTAAACGGCTATGTTATCCAGCAACAAGATACTAAAGCGTGGGCGGTATTCGGTTCATTAGATTACACAATCACTGACGACTTAAAAATCACTGCGGGTCTTCGTTACTCAGATGATGAGAAAGAGTTCTCAGCAGACCGTACTTTAAGCCCAATTGGTGGTAGTGCGTTATACCTTACAGAAAACCCAAGTGACGACCACGTTAGCTGGGATTTATCTGCTAACTACAAGATCAACGATGACGTAAACTGGTACGCACGTGTTGCTAACAGCTTCCGTGCACCAAGTATTCAAGGTCGTATCTTATTCGGTGACGAAGTAACTGTTGCTGAGTCTGAAACTGTGACGTCATTCGAAACAGGTATCAAATCAGACGTACTTGACGGCCAAGGTCGTGTAAATGCAACTGTGTTCTACTACACAATGGATGACCAACAATTAACAGCTGTAGGTGGTGGTGCAAACTTCAACCGTTTAGTTAATGCTGATAAGACAACTGGTTACGGTTTTGAGTTAGACACTGAGTGGGTATTAACTGACAACCTAAACGCTACATTTAACTTAAGCTACAACAACACTGAGCTTAAAGATAAAGACTTAGCCGTTGACGTATGTGCACAGTGTACTGTTACAAACTCATTAAACAGCGCAGGTCAAGCTGTCCTTGATGGTAACAGCTTACCGCACGCTCCTGAGTGGATCTCAAACTTAACTTTACGTTATAGCCGCGAAGTTGCTGACGGTGAATTCTTCACTTACGCTGATGTGTCTTACCGTAGCGAAATCAACTACTTCTTATATGAGTCAGTTGAGTTTGAAGGCAAGCCATTAACTGAAGTTGGTTTACGTGCAGGTTATGCTTGGGCAGAAGGCGACTACGAATATGAAGTGTCAGCATTCGTACGTAACATGTTCGACGAGCAGCAATCAATCGGTGCTATCGACTTTAATAACAACACAGCAATGGTGAACGAAGAGCGTTACATCGGTGCAGAGTTTAAGGTTAAGTTCTTCTAAGTTGAAATTAAAAGCCTATTAAAACCCGCTGTATAGCGGGTTTTTTCGTTTATAATCGCGTTTGTAACTGCTAAAGTGGCAGGATTAATTTAAGAGAAGAGAATTTCTATGGCTGGATTTTGGAACTACCGCGTTATTTTTTGTGAAGCAACAAAGGATGAAGCGGCACAATATCAAATTCATGAAGTTGAATATAACCTCAATGGTAAAGTAACCAATTGGTCTGAAACAGGAGCTGCTCCGTTTGGTCACACTGTTGAAGAACTAGAAGCAGATGCTGAGCGTTTAAAAACGGCTTTTTCTAAACCGATTTTAAAAGTAGTTAGAAAGCAACGAGGCTATGAGCTGGTCGATGTAGAAACAGGTGAAGAAGCGTTTGCTGAACCTCCGGCAGGCCTAACCGAGTAATTATATTGAATTATTTAAAGGTGCCATAGGCACCTTTTAGTTTTTAGATCGTAAAAGGAATGAGGATGACTTTAAAAGCGGTTTTGTTTGATATGGATGGCACTTTGGTAGATTCAGAAAGTGTGCATTTTAATATTTGGAACGACTTATTAGCGCCTTTTGGTGTGCAATATGATGAGACTACGTTTTGTCAGCGCTTTTCTGGTAGGCCAACCCTTGAAGCAGCTAAAGAGGTTGTTACCAACTATCAACTTAACATCAGTCCAGAGCAGCTAACAGATGATAAATATGCTGCATTTGGCCGTTTTGTCAGTACAAACTTACCAACTTTCATGCCGCACGCAAAAGCAGTGCTTGAGCAAGTAAAAGCCAGTGGTTTAAAAATGGCATTAGTAACAGGCAGTGCCAAAGATGAAGCTTATCCTATTTTAAAAGGCTATGGCATTTTTGACTGGTTTGATTGTGTGGTTACCAAAGATGATGTTAACAATCCCAAACCTGCTGGCGATCCATACCAATTAGCGCTTGATACGTTAAATATTACGGCCAATGAAGCCGTCGCAGTCGAGGATACGTTTACTGGTGTTACAGCCGCTAGCAACGCTGGTGTTGCTGTGTATGCAGTGCCTAATCACTTTACCCAAGAGCATGATTTTAGCAAAGCGGCTGGGGTGTTTAGTGATTTGCATGAATTTTATAAATGGCTAGAAACTAAACTATAATTAAACGGCTATTGCTAAACAGTTATTTTTAAGCAGTAATAACCAGTTAATACTTACAAATTTGCAAGGAAGCAATGATGGTTATGTTCACTCGTGCATTGGTATGCGCAATCTCGTTACTTTTGGCTTTCTCAGTAAAAGCTCAACAAGCTCCCTCAGTACTTTTGGCAAACGTCTATGAAGCCGAAAAGGTTAATGTATCTGACTATTTAGTTAGTGAAAAATATGATGGTGTACGTGCCATATGGACAGGTAAGCAATTAATTACCCGTAATGGTAACCCTATTAATGCTCCAACCTGGTTTACTGCGCCACTGCCTGATATATGGTTGGATGGTGAACTTTGGACCAAGCATCAAGATTTTGCCAAGGTCAGTGGTATTGTGCGATCGCAGCAACCTGTTGATAGCGAATGGCAGACCGTTAGCTATCTAATTTTCGATATGCCAAATGCCGAGTTACCATTTAGTAAACGCTATGAAAACTATTCACGCTTAGTTAGACAGCTAAATAGCCCCCATATAAAAGCAGTTGAACAGAAGCACTTTGATAATAATCAACAGCTTAGTATGTTTATGGATGAGTTGATTGCACAAGGTGCCGAAGGCGTTATGCTGCACTTAGCAAAAGCGGAACACACCGCGGGTCGCAGTAATGTACTATTAAAATTGAAGCCTTACCTGGATGCTGAGGCTGTTGTTATTGAACACATAGCAGGAAAAGGTAAATATAAAAATATGCTTGGGGCGCTAAAAGTACGCAACAATGAAGGGATTGAATTTAAAATTGGCTCTGGATTTTCTGATCTGCAAAGAAAGTCTCCTCCAGCGATTGGCAGTACGATTACTTATAAATATCATGGTTTTACAAAAAATGGCTTGCCACGCTTTGCCAGCTTTTTACACGAAAGGCCATAGCGTCATTCAAAAATGGCCGCGACTGTGTTAAATTTCGCGGCCTTTTTAATGATGTATAGGTGGTAGTATGTTTGCAGGCTTTGATTATGGTAGTTCAAATTGTGCAATCGGTGTTTTAGATAACGAGCAACAAGTGTCTTTAGTACCGCTTGAGCAAGGCAAACAGTATTTACCATCAACCCTTTATACTCATCACAGTGCGTTGGTTGTTGATTTTGTCGCAAAACACCTTGCTGGCAGCCCATTTGAGCACGACTTTAAAACTGAGCGCCAAGCGCTTTTAAATACTATTCCTCGTATAAAATCTGATCTTGATATACAAGCTGGTGATGAGACCTTATTTATAGGTCGCGAAGCAATTAGCGAGTATGTGCAATTTCCTGAGGAAGGTTATTTTGTAAAATCGCCAAAGTCGTTCTTTGGCGCTGTGGGCTTAAAGCAAGGGCAAATTAATTTCTTTGAAGACATTGCTACGGCGATGATTTTAAAAATAAAACAACGCGCTGAGCAATCACTGCAAGAGTCATTAACAGAAACGGTAATTGGACGACCGGTAAACTTTCAATCAGTAGGTGGTGAAGAGTCTAATCAACAAGCGCTGGGTATATTAGAGCGAGCGGCAAAACGTGCTGGCTTTAAAGAGGTTTCATTTTTATATGAGCCATTAGCGGCAGGGATTGATTATGAAACCTCATTGCAGCAAGACCAAAAAGTGTTAGTTGTCGATATTGGCGGGGGTACTAGCGATTGCTCATTTGTACAAATGGGGCCGAGCTTCCGTGCAAAACAGTGCCGTGACAATGACTTTTTAGCCCACAGTGGTAAGCGTGTGGGAGGGAATGATTTAGATATTGCGCTGAGCTTTCATGGTTTAATGCCATTGCTTGGTTTAGGCACTGAGTTTAAGTCTGGGCTGCCATTACCGAATCAACCGTTTTGGCAAGCGTGTAAAATCAATGATGTGAACCTACAAAGCCAGTTTTATAGTGATGCTCATCATCGTGAGTTATTGACTCAGCTGCGTGAAGTTAAAGAGCCAGCGCTATTTAAACGCTTAATTCAATTGCAGCAAAATAAGCAAGGTCACCAATTAGTACAGCAAGGCGAAGCGGCAAAAATTGCATTGTCGTCAGCGAATGAATTTACCACAGACTTGCATTTCTTAGATTCAGAACTAACACAGTGTTTAACGTTGAAAGATTTAGCCTTAGCTGTTGATGACTCGATAAGCCAAATAGTGAGCTTAGCTAAACAAGCGATTAAAGAGGCAGGCACAACGCCAGATGTCATTTACTTAACGGGTGGTAGTGCGCAATCACCGCTGATCAAGGCCGCGTTAAAATCCCATTTAGGTGATATTACTATGCTGAACGGGGATCACTTTGGTAGTGTTACTGCAGGTTTAACTAAGTGGGCGCAAAAGCTTTATAGCTAATAGCCCCCACTTTGAGATATCGACTTTAAGAGTTAAAGAGTCACTTGGCGCGTTGCGAGGTATTTTTCGTAATCTGGCAGCGTGCGACAAAGCTCTGTTTCCATCATAGGTGAGCTTAATAGCATATCGGCACTGACTTCATTACAGGCAACAGGAATATTCCAAACAGCAGCTAAGCGTAATAATGCTTTCACATCAGGGTCGTGTGGCTGCGATGCAAGTGGGTCCCAGAAAAATACCAACATATGCACTTCATGTTCAGCAATTTTAGCGCCGAGTTGCTGATCGCCACCCATTGGACCACTTAATAGCTTAATCACTTCAAGCCCTGTGGTGCGCTCAATTAAATGACCTGTTGTGCCAGTACCGTAAAGGGTATGCTTACTTAACACATCTTGATGCTTTTCACACCAAGCTTGCAGCGCTGCTTTTTTACCATCGTGGGCAACGAGGGCTATATTTTTTTTGGCGGGGAGGGCTTGTTGTTTTTGTTCCATAAGTGCTCTTATATCAATAGGTTAATTGCTAAGGCAATAAATACTATGCCCGTGATCCGATCAATCCAAATTTGGGTTTGTGGATTCTCACGAAAATAGCTGGCTATCTTATCGCCGAAATAAATATACGTGCAGTCGATTGGAAAAGCAAAAAGCGGGTAGAGTAAACCAAAAAAAGCGAGCTGAAAGGTCGTTGAAGATAAACTTGGATCAACAAACTGTGGAATGAACGCAATAAAAAATAAGGCTACTTTCGGATTGAGGACCTCAGTCATCATCGCTTGAAACATCACATTTTGCTTTTTACTGGTGCTCACATGAGGTTTATCTTCACAGTGCGGTTCTGGCTGACTAAAGGTGTCCTTTAGTGTGATGATACCTAAATAACAAAGATAGGCGGCACCAAGGTATTGTACCGTTGTATACGCGACACTAGAGGCTTTAAGAATTGCGGTTAAGCCTACGACTGCAAAAAAGGTATGCACAATGCCACCGAGTGCAAAGCCAAAGGCACTTTGCATTCCGGCTTTACGGCCATTGGCAAAAGTTTGCGCCATTAAAAATGCATTAGAAGGGCCGGGGGCTACGGCAATTAAAAAACTGGCGCCTAAAAACGACAGTAACGATTCTGGATTGATCATTGGCACAAATTAAAAAAGCAGGTAGCTGATTTTAACAAGCTTATTAAAAAAGAAAAAGCGGGCATTAATGCCCGCTCATATTGGTTTGGGGAAAGCTTTAAAAAACCACAGTGCTATTGTTTGAACAAACAGTTGTGCTTTGTGCTTCACATACTTGGTATGTGTAACTACCACCGCCTTTTGTTGTGATGGTATCTGTGTAGCTATTTGTGTTTGCTACAGAACCTACCAAAGTACCATTACGGTATACATCAACAGTACTAGTCGCTGCGCCACTCCAGCTTAAATCAACATAGGCTGTGCCTTTTGATTTATAACCAGATGCTGAAAGGCTAACTTCATCACCACCCGGTGTTGGATCGCCACCATTATTGCCGCCAGCACAGCCATTTGCAGTTAAATATGCATCCGCATCGGCTGCTTTAACAATACCGTGACCAAAGTACACATCGTGGCCAGCTGCGCCTTGGTCTTGTGCTGTTGCTTTTAATGCGTCACGAATTTCTGTACCTGTACACTCAGGGTGATTTGACCAAACGAGTGCTGCGATACCTGAAACGGCAGGTGTTGCCATTGATGTACCACTCATGAAACCGTAGTCACTAGTACCGATGGTAATATCAATCGTTGTACTTGCAAGCAGCGCTGAACGGTCTTCAAGTGCAGCACCTACAGCAGGAATCGTTGTATCGTTGGTATCACCTAATGTAGCGTATAACATGCCCGCTTCGTTATTGATGATAACAGCACCAATACCACCTGAGTTTTCACAGTTATTTACTTTGTCATAGAATGAGATATTACCGCGGTCAATCATACAGATTTTACCAGCTGCACCAGAATCAATGCTCTCAGCAGTACCCATGTAATAAGCAGTACCAGATGCATTACCTGAGTTTTCCATTGACGATGTTGGAAAGCCCGCGCCATCAGCAGCTAAGCTTGCAGAAGTTGCCATGCCTGCAGGGTAAGTAGACAGTGTATCAACACCACCTGCTGTCACTTCAACGCAGATAGTTTCATCTGTAGTAGCGCGTTTACCACGACCAGATGTACAGCTAGGAAATTGCGAGAAATCTGCAATTTGATTGTTCGCATCATTTGCACCAACCATCATTACAGATGAATAACCAGCAGGGTACGAGCGTACGCTGTTACCATCGTTACCCGCCGCAGCAACAACAAGACCGCCTGCATTAGTGAAATTAGCAAAGGCGTTAGACTCTGTGCTATTTGCACCACCACCACCTAAGCTCATGCTGATGATATTTGCACCTGCTTGAGAACATAAATCTGCTGCATGTGCTAAATCAGAAGAATAACCCCAACCTTCGGCATTGAATACTTTGATGATATGCATTGCAACACCCGGTGCCATACCAACTACACCGATATTGTTATCTGCAGCACCAATTGTACCTGCTACGTGAGTACCATGAGGGCCACCATTGTCATACCAGTTACCTGTGCCACTATCGTTGTCACCCGTGATATTACCCCAAATGAAGTCAGGGTTTGATGCATCAAGACCTGAGTCAATAACACACACCTTCATGCCCGCATTAGCATCAAAAGTTACTAGGTCAGCTTGTGATTGGTAAACTGCGTAAGGCGTTAATTGCTGCTGCATTGCATTACCAGCATCATCGTTATAAAGCGCCATTGGTACACGTTTTTGGTCTTCTTCAATCAGTTTGATATGTGGGTTATTAAGCAAGCCTTTAATGCTTGCTAAATCTTGACCGGTAAATTGTGCTGCAATAAAGCCATTACCGTCGACTTTTATATCACCGCCGAGTTTTTTAGCGAGTGCTTTAACTACGCCTTTTTTGTTGTTATCTACTTGGATGATGAAGCGATCGTTTGCTGCATTTGCTGTACCCGCAGCACAAAGGCCACTTAGGATTAGAGCTAAAGCTAATTTATTCTTTTTCATAAATAGTATCCCTGACATATTGTTTGGTTAACTTTGCGTTAACGAGACTAAGCAATAAATTAACGAAAGTATGGGTACAAGGTAAATTACTCAGAAAAACGGAACAATTTATTCTATAAAAAGGCTTTTTATAGTTTAATGGTATAACAGGAAGTCTAAACGGGTAAATAAAGTATAACAATTCTCATTTACCCGTATTTAGTATAAAAGTGCGGGTGAACTTTTTTATGATAGTTGCTTATACCTAAATAATAGATACGCAAATGGTATGAGCAATAAAAAGTGTACCCCAATCAGTGATGGGGTTGTTAAATTTAGAAACTGTGTAAGAAATACCAGTAAGCTGGCACCACTCATTTGCATTACACCAATAAGAGCTGAAGCGGTGCCTGCTTGTTTCGAAAACATACTTAATGCGCGACCAGCTGATGAGCCAAGTGTCAGTGCAAAGCCAAATGCAGCAATAAACATAGGAAACATTAATGCCAGAGCAGTGCGTTGTTGGTTTAGTGCCAACATTAAGACACCAGATATAACAAGTAATAAGAGACCAGCTTTTAATGCGCGCTTTGGTTGACGTTTGATGTACAGCGGCATAATAAAGCTGGCAACAATGCTTAATACCGCATTACAAGTAAACCAGAATGTAAAATCGCTAACACTGCCTCCTAATTCAGTAATAAGCCAACCAGGTGCTAATGTTACAAACACTAATATAGCCGACATAGTTACTAAACAAATTAAGCTATGAAATAAAAACAAAGGTGTGCTAATAATCGGAATAAAACGACGTAAATCAAGCAGGTGACCGCTGTAAATGCTGTCTGCAGGGCGTGTTTCTTTGTACATTAACAAAGTTATGAATAAACCAATTAGCGCAAAGCCAGCCATGAATAAAAAGTTCATGCGCCAACCAAACTGTACTGTGAGCCAAGCACCGAGAATAGGCGCAAGAGCGGGAATAAAGCAGACAATACCATTGAGATAAGTAATGATTTGGCCACTTCGTTCACTACCAAACCTATCTCTTACGATGGCAAATGCCACCACAAACGTAGCGCAAGCTCCTAAACCTTGTAAGGCCCTTGCTACCATAAGGCTTGCAAAATCAGGTGCCAGATAAGCGCTAAAAGCAGCTAAACCATAGATTATAACACCTGCTAAAGCCACGGGTTTACGACCGAATTTATCAGCTAAAGGGCCAGCAATGAGTTGGCCAAGCCCTACAGTTAACATAAATATGGCTACAGTTTGTTGTACTTGCTTTTCTGAAGCATTGAACTGTTCAGCAATAGTAGGAAATGCTGGAAGGTAAATATCTATTGCTAATGGACTAAATATAACCAGAAGGCCTAGGATGAATAATAGACTTAGGTTTTTGTGTTGGCGTGACTGCATTCGCTCTCCTTTAAAACGGTATTTTATGTGCCCCTAAAGGAAAAGAAAAGCGTTCACTTAGCGAAATGTGTAATCATTAAAACTGCTTACAAAAATTTTCCATTTCGCTATCTGGTCTGATGTGTTAGCTTTTTATCTCACATCATAAAAAGAATGGATAAACGTCGTGAGCTCACAATCATCATTATTAAAAATTTGGACTAAATGCCAGTCACTGCCAAAAGGGAAGTGGTTATTTAGTAAAGCGGTGTGTTTTAAAGCCCCTTATTTTGGCTCAATAAAACCATTGATCACAGATTTGTCAGCAGGGCATTGCAGAGCAATCGTTAAAAATCGCCGAGCAATTCATAATCATATTGGTACTATCCACGCCATTGCCCAGTGTAATGTAGCAGAGCTTTGCGCAGGCTTAATGGTGGATGCAACTGTGCCGGCCAAAACACATCGCTGGATCCCAAAGGGGATGACGGTAAATTATTTAGCGAAAATTGATACCGATATGCGTGCAGTCGCACAGATTGAGGTACCAAACGAGTGGTTAGATAAGCTAGATATCGTTGTCCCGGTGAAGGTTTATAATAGCCGCGATGAGTTAGTGTTCACCGCGGATATTACGATGTATGTAACGGCTAAAAAACGTTAAGACTTATCAGCGGCTTGTTTGTTCACAAACGACAAGTCGTTGCTATCGTCAGGGAGTATTGATGGGCTACTTTCATCGCTTGAGCTTGGCTTGATAGGAGCAATTTTGTCTTCTTCATGACGATGCTTTAAGCTGCCTTCGATATTGGCACCTGCTTCAATACTTAATGTATCGTGAAACACATCACCGTGAACTTGAGCTGTACTTTCTATGGTTACCTTATTCGCTATTAAGGAGCCAATGATCTTGCCTTTAATTACGACACTATCTGCTTCTATAAGACCTTCAACCATGCCTGTTAGGCCGATAACAAGATGTTTTACTCTTAAATCACCGTCAATACGACCATCAAGTTGAACTTCACCTTGGCTTACTAAAGTGCCAGTTAAGCGAACATCTTCTGCAATAATAGAGGGAGTATGGTTTGTTCTTTTTAAAGTAGAGCTAGTTGAGCTAGCTGGAGCTTGTTTTTTTTTACCGAACACGAGAAAGCGCCTTTGTTATTTTAACTGGGTTGACATGCTTGCCATTTACTAAAACTTCGTAATGTAAATGAGTACTTGTACTGCGACCTGTACTACCCATTAAGCCAATAACGTCATCTTTATTAACTGTTTGGCCTTTTTTTACTTTGATTTTATTTAGGTGGCCAAAACGTGTGACAAAACCGTTTTTATGCTGAAGTTCAATAAAGTTGCCGTAGCCACCGTTTCTTCCTGCGCGAAGTACGGTTGCATCTGCGGGGGCAAAAATTTCGGTTTTATGCCAGCCAGCTAAATCAACCCCTTTATGAAATGCTCGACGGCCATTCATTGGATCTTTTCTCAGACCAAAGCTACTGGATATATAATAATCTGCAGCAGGGAGGGTTTGCGGTAATTCACTTAACAGATTTTCAAGGTTATTAAGCGCTAGCAATTTATCTGCAATCGTTAGAAATTCAGCGGGAATTTTTGACTCGTCAAATAAATCTAAAGGACCACCTTGGGCTGTGTCGCTTTCGTCAGTTGCGCTTCGGACAAGCGCATCATTAAGCCCTGCACCTTCAAGCATTGCTAAAATTTCTTGATGGCGTTGTTGGATTTGTTGCTCGAGCATGCCAAAAGTGTAGTTATAGCTTTTATCAAGTCGTGCTATACGCTCTGAAAAGCTCTCAAGTTGCATTGCTTGTTTAGGGTGTTCATCTTCTAACGGAGCATGAAACTCTTCGGCATGTTCTTTAATTGGGAGCAGTACCGGCTCGATACCGCCCTCAGGAGTGGTTTTATTGATTGATTCAGGTAATGACTCAATCATGCTTTGTAATAACGCTTGCTTTTGCTCTAGAATGGCCAACTGTTCTACTTGTTTTTGGTATGTAAGCTGTTGTTGAGCATGCTTTTTTTGCCATTCTTGTTGCTTGCTAAGTTGTGATTGTTCAATGCTGGATATTTGATCGGCTTGCGAAATGATTTGCAGCGTCGAAATGCTCAACCAAGCAACTGCTGTTAATACAATTAAAAACGTCGTTAGTTGTAACCAAGGCGCAAGGATAAGGTGCTTTACTTCGCCGTTCTGACGGATCAACAGCTGTCTAGCTGGAAAAAACGTGCGATAAAAAGACTTAAGTTTAACTAACATAGCGTATAAAAAATGACTAATAACCGAGTTAAGATAGCAATATGATTCAAAAAAGCTAGCAAAAATTTGTAACCCAGTTATAAAAAATGCAAAAAAAAGGGCAAAAATTGCCCTTATAACAAATAATTACTTTTATTTTGCAGGTAACACTGTACCTTCAACTGAACCAAAGCCAATGCGTGCAAAACCGTCTTTTTCACACCAACCACGCATAATTACGTTATCGCCGTCTTCTAAGAAAGTACGTTGCTCGCCATTCGCAAGAGTGATCTTTTCTTTACCACCGCGAGATAGCTCTAATAATGAACCGGCTTCTTCATGCTCAGGACCAGACTGCGTGCCCGAACCTAACATATCGCCCGGTTGGAAGTTACAGCCATTTACTGTGTGGTGAGCGACCATTTGCGCAACTGTCCAGTAAGAGTGCTTGAAGCTTGATTTAGATACCTGTGTTGGCGCTTCACCAGCTGCACGCATCTTTTCAGTTTCAATTTGCACATCCATTTTGATATCGAATGCACCAAACTCACGGTTATGAGCTGACTCTAAATAGTCCATTGGTTGAGGATCGTTTTCGTCACGTGTCCAGTTTGTTCTAAATGGTGCCAGTGCTTCTGTTGTAACAATCCAAGGTGATACTGTCGAAGCGAAGTTTTTCGCAAGGAATGGACCTAATGGTTGATATTCCCACGCTTGTAAGTCACGCGCAGACCAGTCATTAAATACACAGAAACCAAATACGTGGTTTTCAGCGTTTTCAATGGCAATCGCATCGCCTAATTCATTCCCTTTACCAAGGTAAATACCTAACTCAAGTTCGTAGTCTAGGCGTTTACAAGGGCCGAATGAAGGGACTTCTGCATCAGGAGCTTTGGTTTGACCGTTAGGGCGGTGGAACGTTTGACCTGATACATCAATTGACGATGAACGGCCGTGATAACCAATTGGTACCCATTTGTAGTTAGGTAGAAGTGGGTTATCAGGGCGGAACAGACTACCTACTGCTGTTGCGTGGTAAATAGAAGTATAAAAGTCAGTGTAATCACCAATGCGACACGGTAGCGCAAATTCGATGTCTGCTTGAGCGATAAGCGCTTCGCTTAATTGTGCTTGCTCACTGGCACCTTCACGGAGTGCTTTTGATAGGGCAAGACGAAGTGCAGACCAATATTGCTGACCAAGGCCCATAAATTCATTTAATGTAGCTTGGCTTGCTGCTTTAACAGCAACCTGTGCATCACCAGAGAATAAACCAAGTTCGTTTACTTTCGCTAAATCGATAACTTGGTCACCAATTGCTACAGCGCCACGGAACGCTTCGTCTGAATTTTTACGACGTACTTCTGCAAAAGGAAGGTTTTGAATTGGGAAGTCACAGTTCGCTTCGTTAGCAGATGCAACCCAGCTTTTTAAATTAATATCGTGGGTTTCGTTAATTAGGCTCATACTCTTTCCTTATTTGTTCGCGCTGATTTGTTAGTTATCTATATGGAGGCAATCAACGCAATTTAAACAGTTACTTTAAAACAGAATTCAAAACGAGAAAAAGCAGCGTGTGAATTTACCCAAACCACACGCTGCTTTTTATTCATCATGATGATTTAGATTACACCACGACGCTCTTGATCACGTTCGATTGATTCGAAAAGGGCTTGGAAGTTACCTTCACCGAAACCGCCGTCATCTACACGTTGGATCATCTCGATGAAGATAGGACCGAATAGGTTCTTCGAGAAGATTTGCAGTAGGTAACAGTTTTCGCTTTGGCTATCTACTAGGATTTGATGCTTACGGATCTTCTCTTTGTCTTCTTTAACCCAAGGCACACGGTCAAAAATGGTGTCGTAGTACTCAGGGATGATATCAAGCGTCGCAATCGTTGATTGGTCAAGCTTATCAAGTGAGCTTACTAGGTCATTGGTAAGGAATGCTAAATGCTGTACACCCGGACCATTGTACTCATTTAAGTACTCATCGATTTGGTTGTTGTTGTTATCTTTACCTTCGTTGATTGGAATCGAGAAAGTGCCGCACGGTGATTTAAGTGCGTAAGATAATAACGCTGTTTTTTGACCTTTAATGTCGAAGTAACGTACTTCGGTAAAACCAAATACGTCTTTATAGAAGTTAGCCCATGTTTCCATCGTACCTTTGTAAACGTTATTGGTTAAATGGTCGATACGGATGAAGCCTTTGTCTTCAACAATGTTTTGTTCGCTTAGATCTTCGAAGTCTGACTCATAGATAGACCCTTTGTCGCCAAATTGCTCAATGAAATAGATTAAGCTGTCGCCGATACCGTAGATAGCTGGGTAAGGTAAATCTTTGTGTGTTGAATCTGTGGCAGGTTTTGCACCGCGCTCAACAGCAACTTCGAATGCTTTTTGTGCATTCTCTACACGCCAACCCATAGAACAGATCGCTGGACCGTGGCTTTTAGCGAATTCAGCAGAGAAACCATCACGCTCATTGTTTAGTAAGAAATGAATGTCATGCTGGTTATAATAAACAATGTCTTTACCTTTGAATTTTTTTAGCTTTGAAAAGCCAAAATCAGTAAACACTTTGTCCATGTAATCTGCATCTGGTGTTGCGTATTCAGTGAATTCAATGCCCACTAGGCCTAACGGATTATTTACTTCGCTCATTGTCATTACTCCCGCAATTATAAGCACTGCGCTAAAAAGAATTATTGTTCTGTAATGAGCGGATGATTAACCAGAATCTTAATAAGGGGAAGATCTCGACTACATTTAGTCAAAGCAGCCTTTGTAAATTAAATGGGACAATGATTTTAATTTCAGCAGTTGCATTATCAAAGGCAATGAACAGGGCACTACTTTGACTAATGGATGTCATCCTTTATTTAGGTTATCTATTTGTTTTAAATCATTAATTTTAGTATTTGCAAGGCGATAAAAAAGGCCTTAAACGGCCTTTTTTATTAAGTTGATTGTATAGTTTAGTTTACGGTTTGGCGCGCTTTGTTAAAAAACTTGCTACGTTGTTGTAACCAAGGATTACTCATAATTTGTGGTGCAGCTTGATAATGACGCTCAACCACTTGGTTTAGGGTACGGGTTGATTGGGTGAAATTGAGTTGTTGCTGTGCTGCGCCCATATTGGCAATTTCGGCATCAGTCATCGCACGACCAGCAAATAACAAGGCGTTTAAGTAACCCGGCTTAGTTTCGTAGTCATTATCGGTTAAAAGCAGCGCCGCGTTGTTAATTGCCCAGCGTTCATCAATTTCACCTTCATCTTTAAAACCAATTAGCTCGCCATCAAGGTAAATTTTTAGTGCGCCATTGTTTGGAGCAGCATAAAACACAAAGGCAATACGATGCCAACTGTTAGCAGGTACTTCACCAAAATAGCCGCTGTCGGTGGTGGCAATACCAATGGCGTTATCTCGGCTAACGTATAGGTCTGCGTCATCACTATTAGTCATATCGGTTTGTAATAATGAACGCCACTCATTGGTGCTTTGTTCTGGCCACATAATATCCATCACTAAGGTGTAATCAGCGATAAACCCTTCTGTTTGGTAATCACCGTTGGCAGCACTATTAGCCGTTAAGATTAAGCCTTGGGTTGGGCTATGGCGAGCGAAAGCTAACACGCCTGAGGCACCAGTTGGTAAATCAGCAATTTCAAGCTCTGTGGTGGTGGCAAATTGACTATTCTCTGGCCCCCAGTTTTTGTCTTCAGGGTCATAAAAGCTAAGTGTTGCGGGGCCAAAGTCACTACTAAAACCTTGCTCAGGGTTATTAAAATTCCATACTGTGACTGCATCATCCGTTTTACAGGCGTTAAGTGTGTTATCGGTGTCGATATATAAACATTGGCTGGTGCGTGATCGCGCGTAGTTATCAAGCAACCACCAACTTTCAGCGACCATTTGGGCTTCTAAGCTTGGCAGAGTAGGAAAGAACAACCCAGTATTAAGCGCCGGGCCTTTAAATAGGGCAACCTGATAAGTGCTTGCATCGTTAATGTTATCTGGCACTAAAGAGACCCATTCAGGCTGGCTTGCAAGCATGGTTTTTAATTGGCTACCAGTCACCGCGATTTGATAAATGGCATTAAACCCTGAGGTATTTGATGGCTGGCGTTCAACCTTAAACGCGGCATGAAAGTCTTCTTGGGTTAATGTACCCGGTAGCCAGCGATCTTGTACTTGGCTTGCATCAAGCAAGACGGCATCAATAGCAGGGAACTGCTGCATAGTCGCTTTGGCTGTAATTGCAGTGAGTTCTTCTGCGGTTGGGTAATTTTCTGAAACGGCAATTTCGGTGTTTGCATCTGGCGCATAACGACCCATGATTTCATCGATGGCAGTTTTAGTGCTTTCATCTAGGGTCGTAATGCTGGCGGTTGGAACTGTATTGTAATCAACATCAGCAAGAGTTTTGTCTTCAAGGTTAAAGGTTAAGGTAAGATCAGTTAGCCCTTGTGCAAAAAAGTTTGGCTGAATAACAATGCTGCCGTTATCTAAGGTTTGATAACTTTCACCGCCATGGGTATGCCCACCAAGCACTAAATCAATGCCCGCTACATTTTGTGCAATTCGGGTATCTGTGCCTTCACCTAAGTGACTTACCATCACCATGTAATCAACATCTTGACGGTATTGGTTAACAATCTGCTCCGCCACTTCTTGCCATTGCCAATTCATTTTGAAATTAGCGATAAAATCGGGAATAGGATCGTCTTCAACTGGTTCATCAAGTTCATTCCAAGGTACTGAAGTCATGCCAAAAAAGCCAATTCGAAGACAACCAACTTGAACAACTGAAAAATCGACACCGGCAAACGGCGTATCATCGCTACCATCATATTTGGTATTACTTGATAACACGATAGCATTATCGTCATCGGCAAAATCTAGCAGTTGCTCTGGTCCCCATGCATAGTCGTGGTTACCAATCACACGTACGTCAAAGGCCATGGCTTTTATTGCTTCGACAGTGGCTAACCCTTGTGATGTTTGTTCAGCTACGGTGCCTTTTTCATAATCGTCGCCGCCATTGGTAAATAAGGTATTTGGGTTTTCAAGTTTGGCATTGTCGTAGTAACTGCGAATACGGCTAAATAACTGCTCTTTAAAGCCAAAGCGCGCGTGTAAATCAGCAACATGGATAAAGCGTACAGTTTGGTTACTGGCAGTGTCACTACATTGCTCGCCAATGGTTTTACTTACTGCAGGCACGGTGCGCGACATTAAAGCAAAACTGCCAAATTCAGTGATAGCACTGACTGCAAATCCATCGTCGCTTAGCTCAGTGGTTAGCGTTTGCCATTGCTCATCGACTAGCTGCACTATGCTAAAGGCAAGGTTAGTTTGCTCATTTGGTAACTTAATCGCCAAACTCAATGGCTCTGCAAATATCAGATTATTGGGGCGAAAAGTATGAATTGCGGAGACAATACCTTGCTCTATATCTGTGCTTGAAGCGGTTGTTTCAGTGTAAGTAAACGTGGTATCTGTTGTAACCGTGTTACTTGTTGCGTTAAGTGTGACATCGCCTTGTGCAAATTGTGCGGAAAAACCATTTTCAACAGAAATAATTAAACCAGACTGATCAGGAGCTGTTGCGACTTCTTTTGTTGTTTTATCGCCACCACATGCTGTCAGTAATAAGCTAGTCAGAATAATGACCAGTAGTTGAGTGTTTAAGCGCACTTGCTCAGTTCCTTTGCAAACCAAATTAATATCGGAATATAGTATCAGTTTTAAGGACGCAGAGGGAATAGGGAAGAGAGAAATACCCCGCAGCGGGCGCTACGGGGAATAAATATTATTGCTTTTCAGCTGTCACTTCTAGCTCTTCAGCTAAGATGTGCTCAGTAGTTTGTGGCTCATGTTGGCCTTCAGCTCCATGCATCCAAGCTACTAGTTTGTCGCTTAGTAAGTACATGATAACAGCAGAAAGAACCGCTGTTGCGCCTAAACCAATGAAGATACCCATAGCGTTATCTAGCGCTTCTTCACCTTCACCTAGGAATGAACCTACGAAACCAGCAATCTTGTTTGCAACCGCTGTACATAGGAACCAAATACCCATAAGCATTGAAGCTAAACGTAGAGGTGCAAGTTTACTCACCATAGATAAACCAATTGGCGATAAACATAACTCACCTAATGTGTGGAATAAGTAGAATAATACTAACCACATCATGCTGATTTGTAAGTGCTCACCTTGACCTTGTGTCATAAGCGCTAGGATCATAGTGATGAAACCAAGTGCTAAGAAAATAAGTGCAATAGCAAACTTAACTGGTGAATTAGGTTCACGTTTATCAAGCTTTAACCAAATAATGGCAACTAAAGGTGCAAATACAATAATGAAAATTGAGTTTAAAGATTGGAACCAAGAAGCTGGCACTTCAAAACCAAGTAACATACGATCAGTGTAGTCGTTAGCAAACAAGTTCATAAGACCACCTGCTTGCTCAAAGCCCATCCAGAAGATAATGCTGAATACACTCATAGTGAAAATAACTTTGATGCGGTCAGTTTCAACTTTAGTCAGTGGCTCTTTAGTGTTTGATTCAGATTGAGCTTGTGAAAGCTTAGCCGAAGGTACAACACCAATATCGCCTAAGTATTTGTTACTTAATGCAAGTTGCATAAGTACAGAGATCACCATACCGATACCCGCTACGATGAAGCCCCATTGCCAACCCATTGCTGCTGCAGCATAACCTGCAACAAGTGGACCTAATGCACCACCTAAGTTAATACCCATGTAGAAGATAGTGAACGCGCCATCACGACGTTGGTCGCCTTCTTTATATAGGTCACCTACCATGGTTGAGATATTTGGTTTAAATAAACCGTTACCTAAACAAAGCAGTGTTAAACCAATGTAGAAAACGTTTTCTTCTTGGCCAGCTAAATAGCTGTGAGGAATACCCATAGTGAAATGACCCGCAGCCATTAATAAACCACCAAGGATAATCGCTTTACGTTGCCCTAAAACATTATCAGCTAACCATCCACCCAGTAACGGTGTAATGTAAACAGCCATAGTGAAGGTACCGTAAAGGCTTAGTGCATCGGCATTTGACCAACCAAAACCACCTTCTTGCACAAGAGCAACTAAATATAATACTAAAATAGCGCGCATGCCGTAATAACCGAAACGTTCCCACATCTCTGTGCCGAACAACAGGAATAACCCTTTAGGATGCCCTAAAAAGTCACCTGCTTTAGGTAATGAACTCATATTTACTTCCTAACTCTAAGATTTTTATTGAGGCCTTATTGTTTTTGCTTTAGTCGTTCTATATTTAGAATGAGTGAACGGGTGGCCATGTTTTTTGATGCAGCTAAGATAATGGTTTGTTGCTCAAGTTTTGTACTTGAAGGAAAGGGACACACCCTTATCCTAGCTACAAGTGCGCTACAGTATACATAGACCTTATGGTGAGGGGAAGATCTTGCGACACTTCCCCTATGTAGTGCGATAGTTAGTAGTTTGCATAAGGCACTACAGGTTTACCCGGGAAAGCCAGCTCACTGTAGACTGGATTAAAGTAATAACGGAAATACAACTGACCGTAGTTCGGCTCATAAAAATCGGCTCTATCTAGGTTAAAATAACCGCCAAAGAACCAGTGGGGCGTGAACCTGTATTCAAAGCTTGCCTCTAAGTTATACGATAAACCACTGCTGGTATCGCCCTCAAAGTAAGGCACAACACCCGTTACAGGAGTTTGTGCCTCAGCTTGGCCTTGTAAAATAGGGTCGTTCGGGAAAAACGCGATGTCGTCAGTGGTGGTGGTTGACCAAGATACCCCAGCACGAAGCCTATAAATAAAATTATGACCAACCCGTTTATCAAAAATAACAGGTAAAGATGCACCCAAGTAGTTTTGTGGGCTGTAATAGCCTCCGTGCCCCCAGGTTTCTTCACTTAAATTATACTTATATGACCAGTGCAATAAGTTAAGTCCTAGGCTTAATTCAGTGTTTCTTTCACGAATATAGCGATAATAACTACCACCCATTAGGCTGTAGCTTTGGTTATCTTTAACGTTTTTACCTTGCAAGATTTGATAGTTGGTACTTGCCCAAAAACCCCAGTCTAGGCCTAGGTCATGGGATAGGCTAAGTTGTAATTGTGTTGCTCTAACGCCACCCCATACTTGGTTGGTAAAGACATCTTCTAAGCCCGCATACGATAATACAGAGCTGGTGACTGGGCGTTTATTAAACGTGACGCCATAACCAAAATCGCCTAAATCACCTTTGTAATTAACGCCCCACACAATGTCTTCGACTAAAAATCCCAGTGGGGTAGTGCCAATATCAAAGCGCCATTGTTCATTTTGCCAGGCAAGGCCAATATCCGTGCCTTGTTGCTC
This sequence comes from Pseudoalteromonas nanhaiensis, assembly GCF_051235485.1. Taxonomy (NCBI): domain Bacteria; kingdom Pseudomonadati; phylum Pseudomonadota; class Gammaproteobacteria; order Alteromonadales; family Pseudoalteromonadaceae; genus Pseudoalteromonas; species Pseudoalteromonas nanhaiensis. The sequence goes on from NZ_JBPNYQ010000009.1 coordinate 86,998, forward strand.
TGGTTTAATTGTTAAAAATGGACAGTCAAAAATACACAGAGCCCCTTGTCCATAGCGACTGCCTGCAAAGGTTTCATCAAAGCGGGTTTCTTGGCTCGATATTGTCATCGGGTCTAGTTTAACAATTCCTGTGCCACCCCAAAGTGGAAAACCAGCTTCAATAGGTGTTGCACCAGCGCCAAGAGTTGACTCATTTTGCGTACTGGTTTGGCTGCTTAGGTTGATTGCTGCAGTGATATACGCCTGCTCATCGCGCTCGATGCTTTGCAATTGACGTTTGGCATTATTGACATACCAAGCTTCATTTTCATCAAGGGCATACAGCTCATAGTTCTGCTCATCAGTTAAATTGCTTGTTGCAGTTTTTTTATCAACGGCTGCACGGTACCAGCTTTGTGCAAGCGTAGTTTGTTGTTTAGCTTGTGCAACTGCTGCCGCTTGATAATAGAGCTCTTGGTTATTGTTTGATTTAGCCAGCAATTGCTCAGCGAGATTAATGGCACTTTGTGTATCTGCAAATTGTTCAAGTGCGGTCATTAACTGCTGTTGACGATAACTTTGCTCAGTTGAAACCTGATTAATTTGCCCAGCAATGATGCGATCAGCTAAATCATCTCTTTGCTGCTGACGAGCAAGTGTCGCAATAGCTAAAGCAGTATCCGTTGACACAGTTTGCCCATTTGCGGTGTGCTGCTCAAAGCGAGTAATAGCCTCTTTGTTATTGCCTTGCTCGATATGAGCATTGATCAGCGCCTCTGCCAGTTCTGAGTTATCAGGGTATTGTGTTGCAAGTTCAGACAGCTTAGCAACTCTATGATTATTAACAATAAAACGATTAATATAACTAACTTGCAGTGCTAACCATTGTGATTGATCAGCATCGGTTGCGTTCCTCGGCAGTTGATAGTCTGCAAACCAGCTCTCAGCGGCAATTTTATCGTTACTTTCAATTAGCCAATTTGCATAAGTCATATGCCAATAAGGGCTCAAGCTTGGGTCACGAGTAAGGGCTTTCTTCAGTTGCCTAATCGCATACTGTTGCTCATTGATTTGCTGCCACTGGCTGGCAAGCTCAGCTTGCATTAAAGGCGTTAATGGTTGAGCTTCTAACTCGGTGAGCTTATAAATCACCGTGGCTTTATTAGTCGCTGTATTGTTGGCAGAGAGTTTTTCAAGCTTGGTATTAATATTCAGCTGCTCTGTTAGTACATTAATTTGTTCAGTACGTGCGTTATTTGGAATGTAATCTAAGGTTGCCAGTGCGCCTTGGTAATCATTTAACGAACGTAAAAATAAAGCATGGCTGTAGCGTAGCTCGGCATCTAACGGAAATTGCCACAAGGTTTTTTTATAAAGTGCTTTGGCATGATCAACCAAACCTTGTTGTTGATATAAGTTTGCAAGGTCGTAGTAAAGCCAGCTTTGGCGAGGGCTTTGTTTGATTGCTACCAGTAATACATCAACCGCTTCATCAAGCTTGCCTTGCGCTGTAAGTTCGTCTGCACGGGCTCGTAATTGTTGGGTTTGTAAGAGGGTATAATCCTCAGCAACCAATGCCTGTTGCTGACGAGTTAAACCATTATAAAATTGATGGCTACGTGCATAATTACCATCAGAGGCAGTTAATTCAAGCATGGCAAGCAAAGTAGGCTGTTGTAGGGGATCATCTTTTAGCACTTGCTTATAAAGGTTCATCGCGTTTTGGTATTGCCCAGCTTGTTTGGCAAGTTCTGCGCGGTAAAACAACACGGTATTAGGGTCTTCATTTAACGTATCTGCTAAATCAAGCTTAAGATCAGCCTGTTTTAATTCATTGCTACTGATGGCCGATTTAGCTTCATCTATGTATTGCCAAAAACGTGCGGTATTGGCGAGACCTTTTAATACCGTTATGCGATTTGCATCTATGCTGTATTTTTGAGCTTTTTTAAAGTACTGGTAGGCATTGGCATTTCTGCCTTGCCTTAGGTTTAGTAAACCTAGGCTGTTGTATATTTCAGGATCATCTGGGCGGCCCTGTAAGGCGCGTTTAAATAGCGCTTCGGCCTTTGTAAAATTTCGCTTTTCTAGTTCGACACTGCCTTTTTGCCATGTTTTGAAAGCTGGATCGGCTTGTTTTTTTAGCTCCGCTTGGTAATCCTTTTTAAAATCATTAAATTGAAGTTTTCCCTTACTGCTGAGTGGGAAAGCATCTAAATACTGCTCGTAAGCGTGAAGCGTGTTTTTATCAAGAGGCATCGCCTTTAGTGTTGATAGCCATGCACTTTCTGCTTCAACGCTGTAAAAATTACTATGGGCATAATGACTTAATAGATCCAAGCCTTGTTTATTTGTTGGGTTTTTACTTAATAGATGGCGCGCATAGGCAAGCTCGATACGACCGCTGTGCGGATATCGAGACATTAAGGAGCGATAGCCATTTAAAGCATACTCATATTGTTCATCGTCTTGCGCAAGCCAGTTAATATGCTCAAGCTCAAATTCAATACTTGGGTAGGTTGATTTAAATAAGCGGTTATAAATTTTCACAGCCTCAATATACTGACCTGCACGAGCACGTAAACGGGCTTGTTGGATAACCGCCTTGTCTTCGTTATCGACCCGAATAAGCAGTGCAATGTTGGCTACACATGGGTGTGATTTTTCAGACAGTTCACTCAGTCGTGAACGTGCTTTTGTCGTTTCTTTAAGGGCATACAAAACACGTATTTCAGCACATTTTACTTGGGTGTTTTGCGGCGCAATACTTAACAGCTTTTCTAAGCTGTCAGACATTAATTGCGTATCGCGCTCGACTTCACCTAAATGTATTTGGCTAATTAGCCAATCAATAGACTGAGTATTAAGGTCTTTATTTGTTGCTGCGAATGCACTGGAGCTTGCTAAAAACACAGCAAGTAGCCACTTTATTGGCATTTATTGCTCCAGTTGGTTGTTAAGGCACCGTTTTTATCAAGACTAAAACGTTTTGTCATAAAACCATTGCTAAATAGATAAAGTACACTGTCGTAGTATCGATTAGTTGTAAAGCGTGTATCCATCATTAGTGTTTGTTGAATAGCACCGACAGCTTGTGATTGATTCTCAGTTTCTAGAAGAGGTAGCATCGCAGCGCTAAATCCTGTTGGGCCTGTGCCACGAGTTTTACCGTTAATAGCATTAGTTTGTAATGGCACTTTACCAGATGCAGTTACGCTATTGGCCATGGGTTTGAACTGCTGCATAAGTGCTGTTTTGTATTTTGCATCTTTGGCCATCATACTAGCCCAAAGGTAAACACGAATAGCATTATAGCTCCCTGTTGGCGGCGCATGTTCATCGTGATAAAAACCCTTATCGGTATTGTAATTAACCCAATCAGGACTGAAACCTTTGGGAGCAGTGCTAATTAGCATGTCTGCGGAGTTATCATGTAATTGCTGCCACGGTGAATGAGGGTATAACTGGCTAAATTGGGCCAAAATAAATAATGGCGCATAACTAGGGTTTAGTTTCCAATGTGTTTCTTTCTCAAAGCCGTTTGGCCCTGGCAATAATGTGAGGCCAAGGTTGGGAATATAGGCTGTTTCTTCGCGAATAATGCGTTCAGCCATCACTGAGCTAAGTACTGCGTATCGTCTTTCATTCCATAAAATAGCAGCTTGTGACAGGGTGTAAGCAATCCATAAGTCTGAATCAGAAGCGGGGTTAGAGTCTAAAATTTGTGGTTGATTGTTTTTAATCCCCCATTGCCATGCAGGTAAGCGTGTACTTAAGTCACCCTCAGAAAGCTGCACTTCGGTCCACTCGAGTAACTTATCAAAGCTTGCTTTGTCATTAGCAAGCAATGCGAAAAAAAGTGCGTAAGACTGTCCTTCTGAAGTCGTTATATCGTATTGAGAGCCTAAATCGATCACGCGACCTTCAGGCGAGATAAAGTGGTGTTTAAATGTATTCCATTGAGGCCAAGCCGCACAGTTTTGCTCGGCTGACACATTGATAGACAATGTCAAAACGAATAGTAAAGAAGCAAAGATTTTCATTATGCGTTATCTCCTTCAGATAAACGTTTTTTCGTTAGTAGTGCCAACAATCGCCAAAAAATAAATGAAATAAGTAATAATGTAATAAGCGATAAAATTGCTAAAACAAAGGGGCGATCTGAGAGATGGAACCATATTAAAGTATGGATTGGCACTTGGCCGACATAATACTGTTCATCCGTTTTAATCGTTTTTATACCCTGACTATTTATGATCGCTGAGCTACCCATAATTTGGGCTGTTTTTTCGTCACTTAAGAGCGTGTCAGATAACAGCGTGTAAGCATTATCGTTAGTGGCGATTAACGACACCACTGAGCGCTCAGAATCGAACGGTGATTGAAAGCCTGATATTACCGCTAATCGACCAACACTCTTTATGCTTACTTTAACTTTGTCGCTATCTTGTGTGTCGTATGCACCATTGTAGATCGCTTGATCAACAATACGTTGGCTATTATTGATTAACACACTGAGATCACTGTCTTTTGTTAGCGATTGTGTGAATGAGTCGGGCTTACCAATAATGATAATATCTTTATCAGTGAGGTTTAACGGTTCGCTTGGGAACTGGATATCTAACTGATGCGTAGGATAGCCTGTTATCGCTCCTAAGTGACCGGTAAAATTGAGCAGTAAACTGATCGCTTTAACAGAGCTATTTGCCTCCATCAATAATGTACTTTGATGTAAGTCAGCAAATTTAGTAAACGGAAAGCCTGCATTGGCAAAAGCGCGCAAGTTTGGCATTGCAATATAGTGGTGAAAGCGGCTTACATCAATACTTGAACTGCCGTCAATTGCACCAAACTCACCGCCAGCTGGTATTGCACTACATTCACCAGACTTAGAAACAGCAAAGTTAAAATTGTAAGTAAGCTGATTATTTGTTGATAAGTCGAGACCATTAAGCTCAAAATCTTGTCGAGATTGGTTCAACTTTTCGTTTGCCAGTAGAGGTAATATGGTCTGGCTTGATAGGGTGTCACTGCTTTTATTACTTAAAATAAAGCCATCAATAAACTGACCGTTTATCAGCATATTTAAACGTGACAGCATGTTTTGCTCAACGGGAGTGTTACGGTAATTTAAGGTAATCGGGATACCATTTTCACGCCAAGTAAATAAGTCTGGTGCAAAGCGTAAATCAAGACGCACTGGCTGACCACGTAAGCCCTCTGATTGTAATTGGGTTGGGTAATCAATAAGCTCAGCAAATGTGACTGCGCGATCTGAGCGCACCCAAAAAGGCGCATCGTAGGCTTTTCTAAGAGGAAGCGTGTTTATGCCATCTATTGTTGCGCTGCGACCCGTCATTACTTTGTAGCCAAAGACTAGACCAACAACGGCTTCTTTTAATTGTGCAGTGTCTTTACCTAATACTAGAAGTACTTTGGCGTAGCGTTGAGTCGGGCTGCTGATAATTTCTACAGTAGGTTTTTCAACATCAGGGTAATTCAACAAAAAATCAGGCTTATTGTTATTGGTGGCAAAAACAACGCTGTGCTGAGTAGGCGCGTGATTGATTTTTACTGGGAACTGCGCTTTGCGCCATTTGGCTTGCGCACCAAAGAAGCTTGATAATGTGGCAGCAGCCTCAAGTGTTTGTTCATCAGGTTGTGATGCAAATATAAAAGGTAAATTGACCTTCGTTGAATCACGGTTATCAAAAAATGGTGCTGGGAAATATTCAAATAAACTGTCAAGTGCTAGTGACTGATTATCAACTGTGATCCGGCTACTTTTACTTAGCTCCGCCCAAATGGTGGCACTGTGATCATCTTGGCAAACGAGGTCATAGAAACCGACAAGTTCAAAGCGAATTTGGTTAAAGTCCTTGATTAACTTGGGATTAAGAGCAACTTTATGCTCATATTTGTTACCAATAAGATTATTTTTATCACCGATGGGTAATACCGTCATTAGGTTTTCATTTAAGAACACTTTTAAGTGAGACACCTTGCCAATCAAAGACGGTGAATGTGTATACGAAAAGTCTAGCGTTAACTGCTTACCTAACTTGTCTAATCGGTTTGTAAAATCAACACGGGTACTATTATTGATACCATCTAACTTGAATGTACTTAACCCTAGGCTTTCAAAGCTCATAGTCAGCGTTTCTACAGGTGCCTGCTCTGGATAGCCATCTTCAAAAATAGCTTTATTTGCAAGAGGCTCTGCACTGACGACCCACTGCGAAAAACTTAGTGCGTAAACAGTCAGCAATAATGTTGATATTGTTTTTATCATGATGATTTTAATGCTTTTATTGGTTTTTTAGGTAATAACGACGCTACAAAATTTAATATGTTTGATACAAATAGAATCAACGGTCTTAATTGATTTGGAGCATGAAATATTAAGTTTTTAAAGCCTCTTAGGCTGGTATAGAAAACATGTGAAAAACTGTATGACGGTTTGTCATGTTTAAAGTTGTCTTGCCAATCAAGCCACGCATCTGCACGTGAAAAAGTACATTGAATAAATGCTTTTTGCTTCTCTAAATCGAGCTCTTTAAGGGTTAACCCCATCAATGAATCACGGGTATTGCAGACATAGGTGTCAAACGAAAATTGTTTTAAACCACGACTCATTAATAGCTCGATTTTATCGTTTACTTGGCACAAATGATTGTGGCCTGTGTCAATACCAACCCCATTATTTGAGTAGTCGGTTACGCGAACTTTAATAGTGCGTCCATTTGCTAAGCGGATGGCAGCGGGGAAGTTGGCTTTGACTCTGTGTGAGCTGCGCACTTGCTTTGCTTCAGCAGCAACAGCGACTGCGGCACCTAAAATGATAATATTGTAACTTGCCCATAGCATGCTAATGAGTAAAACCCCGATATGAGAACTATCACCAAAGAGTAATCTCGATAGGCCATAAGCCATACCAATTACATTGATAAGTAACAGTAATATATACGGTTTTGATATTATCCAATCGTAATGTTCTGACTTGTTCAAGCCGCCTTTTTCGGTGACATTGAACTTACCTTTATTTGGATTGATAAGGGCAACTGTTGTGGGTTTTAAAATGTACCAAGCAAGTACTGATTCATAAACCTCACCCCAGAAAGAGTATCGGTACTTTCCTTGGATACGAGAATTGGTCATTTTGACTTGCAATAATGTGGGAACAATATATAGAAAGATTGCGATAAAGGGGGCATAGATAATTTGCGCATTAAAGTAAATTAATGCCAGTGGTGCAGTAAGAAAAACAATACGCGGTATGCCCGATAAAAAGTGCAGCATGGCATTGAGGTAACATACGCGTTGCGCAATACTCAAGCCTTTGCCTAATAATGGGTTATCTAAACGGAAGATTTGCGCCATTCCGCGTGCCCAGCGAATACGCTGACCTACGTGTGCAGATAAACTATCGGTGGCAAGGCCAGCAGCTTGCGGAATATTAATGTACGTGGTCTTGTAGCCAGCGCGCTGCATTCTAAGAGCTGTATGGGCGTCTTCTGTGACGGTTTCTACGGCAAAACCCCCAATTTCTTCTAGGGCACTGCGCCTTAAAACAGCACACGAACCACAAAAGAAGGTCGCATCCCACATATCATTGCCATCTTGAATTAACCCATAGAACAGCATGTTTTCATTAGGGATTTTTCGATGATTTTTTAGATTTCGCTCAAACGGATCGGCTGAGAAAAAGTGATGAGGTGTTTGCACTAAGCACACTTTACTATCATTGATGAACTGGCCCATTGTCATCTGTAAAAATGAGCGAGCAGGGATGTGGTCGCAGTCAAAAATAGCAATGTAGTCGCCATTGGTTACTTTCATCGCATGATTCATATTGCCAGCTTTGGCATGTTTGTTATCAGGACGAGTTAAATAGCCAACACCAATTTGCTTTGCGAATTCGGCAAACTCAGGGCGCTTACCATCATCTAAAATATAAATGTTAAGCTTATCTGCTGGCCAATCAATACTTTGAGCGGCAATTGTTGTTGGTTTAACGACATCAAGTGGCTCGTTATACGTTGGTATATAAATATCGACAGTCGGCCAACTAGACGTATCTTTACTCAATGCGATCGGTTTACGCTGTAATGGGTTGATGGTTTGAAAAAAACCTAAAATTAGCACTAACCAAGCGTAGGTTTCTGCCAGCAATAAGCCGATCCCTAATACAAGGGCAAGTGGATCGCCAAAGTTTAGTGTATCTGAATAGCGCCACCATAGGTAACGTGTTGATGTTGTGATTGCTAAAGTGACTAAGACAATCGTTGCCATTTGACCCTTTACTCGTCTCAAAGAATATGCGACGACTAAAATTAAACTAATAAATATTGCTTGTGCTTCAATACTAAAAGGCACAGTGACAAACACTGCAACAGCGAAAAAGAGCAGCACTGCAAATAACACTTTTAGATAGCGGTGATGCCACAACTTTGAATCAAAAGGTTGTCGATAAGGTGCTGCTTTTACACGCTTTACACTAAATGACCATGTGCGTTTGCAAATTCTTACTAACAGCCGATCGATTAAATTTAAATAGCGAAAAAAAGCACTAACCTTTTGCCAAGATAGTATGTTGCTTTTATCGTTTGATGTTTTGTTTGTTACTCTAAATAAGGCAAGGTAAAACGCCTGTAATAAAATACGGACACAATTGCTGGCAGTGAATACAGGCTGATTTATATGCGGAAAATAATATGTTAGCTTTTGTTTTATTTGGTATTTTCGTTGCTTGTCTAACTTTATAAATACAGACGTTAGTAATAAAAGAAACGGCAATGTGAATGCGCCAATCAGGCTCATTTTGTGTTGGTTATAGTAACCATGAAATTTATAAAAAACAAAGCGAACGAGCTTCTTAGTCAAAAAGAAGCTTAATATTATTCTGCTGACTCGCTCAGGCCAACTGAGTGTTTTATTGTGGTTATTTGTCATAACTTGCACGGCTTACAAGCCAGCCTGCGAGTGTTTCAAAATCGTCATTGGCAACACTGTACGGAGCACAATTGATAGCAACATTGCGAAAAGCGGTGGCTTCTTTAATCACTTCGTCTTTATTAATAAATAGCGGTGCTAGCAGCGGCAATTCCGATTGCCATAATTGTAATAGGTCGGACTCAATTTCTGAGGCTGAATGGTATTTGTTGATTAAAAAATAGTGCTGCCAAGTTGAAGTAGCCGTTTTTAGAGACTGTAATCGCTTATATGCCAAACTATGACAAATGGCATCACAGTTAACGATTTCAAGTACTATATCATTGCTATTTAGTGGATAGCGAAGCACATCGATATGCGCAGGACAATCGAATAACATCCATGTATTTTCATCACAATCAAGTTGCAATGAGTGTTTGATAATACTTGAAAAATCAAGCCCCATATTGGTTTGATTACCATAGGGTAAAAAAATGACGCCATCATTATCTTGGTGAAACTGCTCGCAAGCAGAAGCAAAATCAGCGTAATCAGTCCATCCTAAGCGGTGTTCCCAAGCTAGTCCGAAATGAAGCCCTAGATCTCCTTTTTGGTCTAAGTCTATGACAAATACAGACTCATTTGATTTTCTTAACGCGCAGGCAAGGTTTGCAACCACTGAGGTTGTGCCTGTGCCTCCTTTAATTCCTTTTAAGAAAACTCTTTTCATGATGACTCTTTAACTACTTTATTATTCTTGTGTATTGGGCATCTGCTATTGCGTTTGAAATATCGCTAATAAGAGGATACTTCTCTATTGTTTTACGATTTTTTTCGACATCTGTAATTTCGACATACTCTTGCTGCCTGCCACCAAACTTTTGCAATAAGTTGTCTATGTCGTATTGAGTTAATGTATTCGATTTAGTTACTGCAAAGTTATTCATTTAAAACTCATAGAAAAATATTTGTTTAAAAAATATCAACAAGCGATGGACATAGCCTGCATTATATATAGAATATCGCTTAAAACTAGTACTAAAGTATTTTTTTAAAGGAAATATTTGTGTCATATTTAGACATAACAGGGTTAAAGGCTGCGTATTCTGAGTTAAGGCGAGGGGCAAGCTATGCGTTTCTTTCACCTTTAAATAGCCAGCTTTTGGAGTTAGTTGGGCATATGTTGTCTAACAATAAAGAACCTGTATTTGTCTTGTCTGAACAAATTGATTTGTTTTTTGATAACCAAGGCTCGGATGTTTTGTTTAATTTATTTGAGCAAGGGTTACTCTATCCGTTTCATTTACAGCATAGTAATAACGTATCAAAAAGCGCCTCTTTTTCACGAGGCATCATCCGAGAATTAAAGCACTACAAACAGCTACAAAATAGCAGTGTCTTTGTGCATTTAGACTCTGCTGTTATCGCATCCCTAAGCGATGAGCAATTAATTGAGAAGCTTACCCTCTACCAAGCACTCACTAAAACTAAGGATGTGACTTTAGTCTTTTTAATATCAGGTGCGCAGCTTGGTGAAGCGAGACAGCGATTACACGCTATGAATCGCTTTTTTGATGGTTTAGTTCATATGACAAAAGAAGCGTCAATTCGCTCGCTTGAGTATGATTTTTGGGCGCATAGAGAAGGTGTAATTGCTGGGCGTACAATTAACCTGCAATTATTTAATGGTCAATTAGCACTAATAGATTCAGACGTTAATCGTACTGTAGAGAGCGATGTATTATTACAACAAGATTTAGACGAAGACGAGGTATGGCTGACTAGGAATGCAGTTCCTCAAGGTACCAAGCTCCCGGCTTCATTTAAAACGATAGATGATAATGATACTTTGTTTTCAATCAGTCTAACTAAGAAGGCGGCAACCATAGTTTTTGCTGTTTCACGCCATACAGACTTATTAGCGTTAGCTAAAGATTGTTTTTCACTTCGTAAAAAGTGTGGTCGAAAATTAAAGTTGGTAATACAAAATGTAGATGGTGTCATTCGTCACCAAGATGAGTGCCTATTTTTAACGCTCGGTGTAAATCTTATTTTATATAGTTTTTCAGAGCCATCACGTTTGTTATCTCAAATTCAATCAATTCAAGGGTTTCAATTTTCTAGAGCGCTTCCTCACTCATTGGATGATGTGCTTAAAGAAAGCGAAAATGTGTTATCAAAAGGTTATTTGCCAATCACGAAATTTTCTGAGCAAGTATTAAAGCACAGTGATTCAGCAGCTAATTTAGGTGTCAGTGGGGTGTTTGTAAAACTTCAATTGTTACCAAGAATAGATGCTATTCACCCGCTGCATTTATTTCACGTAAAACGAGAGGGGGACATTCTTAGTTATGCAGATGGGTATATCTATTTGTACCTTCATGCTTGTCGTGAACACGATGTAGAGAATGCGATTAAACATTTGTTTAAGTTGCAAATAAGTGATTTCTTTTCATCAAAAAATATCATTGCAGATCATTTTTATATTCAACAGGCATGTCGACGTATTCATCAACGCTATGCTGACAGCGATGTACCTGATTACACAAAAGAATTGCAAAATAATGTGCGAAATATATTAGCTGCAAAGCCGGCAGGTATCGCAAACTTGGATAAAGAGAAGCCTGAATTTAGAGAGCTTAGCCGGCCAATTTCAGAACAGGTTAAAGTGACCTTAAAAAGCGAAGTATTATGAGCTTAAATCAATTTTTCATCACCTTTGCTGTTGCATTGGTGTTAGGGCTCTTTGTTAGTAAAGCAGGTAAGTTACTGTTTAAAAGAGCCTTACTTTTATATCGCACATTGACATTTAGGCATGTGATATTGACCCCCTATACCCCTAAAAAGCAAAAGAAGGATAACAAGTGAGGTTGTCAGGTCTAGGTATTTGGAATTTATATTTTTTAATTAAGTTTGTATTGTTTAGCCAAGGAGCTATTTCCTTTGATCTATTTGCAAATTTAGCGTTCTTTTGTTTTCTGGTTATTTCATTTGATAAGGTTTGGTTAACACGGCTTAAACAGGCTATCAGTGTGGTCATTGGCATTGTCTTGATGTATCAGGATTCTTGGCTGCCGCCTATTTCGCGTTTAACAAAGCAAGCAGATAATTTACAAGATTTCAGTATTAGCTATTTTTTTGAAATAGCCTTTCGCCTGATCAATTTAGATTTTGTCTTCGCTTTATTTATTGCAATTGTTTTTTATTTTCTAACTGTTAAATGGTTACGATATACCAGTTTGTCAGTTGTTGGTTTTATCTATGTATACTGGCTTGGCTCAACACCTTTAAATGATAGCTCTTCACTGGTTTTAATGGCTACTAATGAAAAAGCTCAAACGCCTGTCACTGTGACGCAGAGTGCTCAGCAGAGAACACCAGATCAACAGCTAGGTGACTTTTATCAACAGCAATCGCAGCTTATTAGTCAGTTTCCGAAAGCCTTTAATGGTGAACCATTTGATGTTGTTGTGCTTAACATATGTTCATTGGCAACGGCAGACCTCAATGCAATTGGTGTAAAGCCTAGTTCACTTTTTGCTAATTTTGACATTTTATTTAGTCAATTTAATTCTGCGACCTCGTATAGTGGTCCGGCAGCTATTCGCTTGCTGCGAGCAAGTTGTGGACAAACAAGCCAAGCTGACTTATTTAAACCTGCCAGACAAGAGTGCTTACTATTTAATAATTTGGCAGAGTTAGGATTTAACACAAATGTGGCTATGAATCATGATGGACATTTTGATGATTTTATTGGCTTGATCAGACAGTATGGTGGTGTTTCGGTACCTAAACTTGATTTTAGTAATCTAAAGCCTGCTCAATATGGTTTTGATGGTGAGCCTATATACTCTGATGCTGATATTTTATCTAATTGGTCGAAAAAGCATCAGAATAGTCAGCAGCCTCAAGCACTTTACTACAATACCATTAGTCTCCATGATGGCAATCAAGTTGCTGGCCGTGAGAGGATGAATAGTTTGGCAAGTTATCCGCTTAGACAGCAACGTTTATTCGATGACATTGATACTTTTATTAGTCAATTAGAAAGTTCAGGGCGAAATGTATTGCTTGTGGTAGTGCCAGAGCATGGCGCTGCTTTAGAAGGTGATAAGCTTCAGTTTGCAGGCTTACGAGAAATTCCGAGTCCTTCTATTGTTTCTGTGCCAGCAGCTGTGAAGTTTATTGGCCCTAAAATACAGCATTCTCAGTTAACCGAAGTAAATGAAACGATGAGCTATTTTTCGTTATCTGAGCTTATTAATAATGCCTTTGAACTTGATATATTCGCCGCTAAAGTGCCTGTTAAGCGTGTATTAGATAATCTGCCTACCTCTGCGAAAGTAGCAGAAAATCAAGACACAGTAATGATGTATTTTAAAAATGAACCTTATATTCAGCTTGATGGTGGAGAGTGGACGAAATATCCCGGTAAATAGACAGTTTACTTAAATTTGTCCAAAATTCTTTACAATAGACTACCCAGTTGATGGGACTTAGCGTATTATTCTCATACTATAGGTTCCCGTTTTTTGAGGATGTAATGCGTTTAGATATCCACTGTGCTGACCGAATAGGTATCGCACAAGAGATTCTCAATATCTTGGTGAGTTACCAGGTCGATTTAAAAGGCATCGAAGTAGATTCGGTAAATTGTCGTATGTACGTCAGTTTCCCACCTATTGAGTTTGAACAATTCCAAAAAATTATGCCATCAATCCGCCTGATTGATGGTGTAAAAGATGTCCGTACCACTGCATTTTTACCTTCTGAGCGAGAGCATAATGAATTAAATACATTACTGCGTGCATTACCTGATGGTGTTATTTCTATTGATGCAAAAGGGTGGGTGCGCTTGTGTAATGATGCTGCTTGTCGCGACCTGCAATTATCTGAAAGTGAGGTTATAGGTGCCAACATCAATAACTTGCTAAAAGGGTTTAATTTTACTCGTTGGCTTGAAGGGAAAGAGGTTCTTGGTCAAACCACACGGGTAGAAGTGGCAGGTGAAGACTTTATTGCAGATATTTTGCCTATTTCTGTACCACAAGGTGCTGAAGGGGATGTATTAGCTGGCGCGGTGATTAATATTAAGTCGCAAAGTCGCCTAGGTCAGCAAGTGAGTGCGTTTCGTCGTTACGGCCAAGAAAGCTTTGCTACCATACATAATTTTAGTACAGCAATGCGCCGTGTTGTTCGCGAGGCGCGTAAAATGGCGCAGTTAGAGGCTCCGATCCTCATAACAGGTGAAACCGGTACTGGTAAAGAGCTCTTAGCTCGTGCCTGTCATTACGCGTCAAATCGTTCTGTAAAACCATTTATTGCATTATCGTGTGCTTCACTGCCGGATGATGTCGCAGAGTCTGAATTATTTGGTTATGCGGGCTACGAAGAAAACGCAGCACCAAAACGCGGCGTTTTAGAGCAAGCTGATGGTGGTACGGTATTTTTAGATGAAGTTGGCGAAATGTCGACTCAGCTGCAAACTAAGCTACTACGTTTTTTACAAGACGGTACCTTCCGTAAAGTTGGCGATGAAAACGAAGTAAAAGTAAATGTGCGTATCGTTGCTGCAACACAAAAAGATTTACCTGCTATGGTTCAAGAGGGCACATTTAGAGAAGATCTATATTATCGTATCAATGTACTAACTCTAGAAATTGCACCACTACGCGATAGAAAAGCTGATATTGGCCCGTTAGCAGAGCATTTTATTCAAAAATATGCCCAGCAGAATGGTCATTCAGTACCTGTATTATCGGAAGATTGCTTACGTTTTTTACAGGATTATCCTTGGCCTGGAAACGTCCGCCAATTAGAAAATGCGATTTACCGTGCTGTGTCCTTGTTAGATGATAATGAATTACGTATTGAGCACCTGCAGTTACCAACTTTTACCCATGATTTAGGTTATCTTGAGTCTGACTTTGAAGGAACCTTAGACCAAGCGGTAAAACGTTTTGAAGCAACGCTATTGCGTAAGTTATACCCTGCATACCCAAGTTCTCGTCAGCTCGCTAAACGTTTGGGGTTGAGTCATACCGCAGTGGCAAACAAACTTAGAGATTATGGGATTAACCGAAAGACTGTGAAGGTTTAATGGTAACAGCTTGCAATAATATTTATTTAAGCAAAAAAGGCTTAGGTGAAAACTAAGCCTTTTACTTTTCTATTGAATACTATTGTTTGGTACCCATATCTTTGGTGACACCATCAATGGCGATATTTTTTATACCATCGTGATCGAATTTGATCACGATACTAATATTATTGCGGGCAAAAAAGTAATCTCGGTTATCAAGGCTAATTACGTAATCACCTTTAACAGAATCACTGAACTTTCTCTTTTCAAGTTTTAAGGTGTGATCGGCAATATTCCAACTAAAGCCTTCAATGAAGCCATTATTGAATTCTTGAACCCACACTTGCTCTTCATCTTTACTAAGCGTGATGGCTACAGAGTAAGATTCTGGTAGTGACATGTCATAACTTTTATCGCCAATGGTGAACTTCTCAGCTTCTTGTTGCCACGCAAAACCAAACTTAAATGCCTTTTCGACACCCGTTGGATAGCGTAAAGAGCCCTCACCAGGAAAGTTAAAGTCAGCAAATGCTGAGCTGGTGAAAAAGCTTGCACTAAATAGAGTTACCAAACTAAATAATTTCATTAGGTTATTCTTTTTTTATACTAATATATGCACAGATTAGAGCAGATTATTCGCCTTAGCAATATGCTGTGATACACTTTGTGAATTATCAACTGGTTAGACCTTTACTGTGAACCTCTATTTTCGACTAATACTGCTGTTTTTTAAAATTAAACGTAATCGTGATTATCAACAATTATTAGACACGATTGATATTGAATTCAAAGCGTTACCAACCGATTGCGATATTAATTTGCATCTGACTAATTCTCGTTATTTAGCGATGATGGATCTTGCTCGTACCTGGATGACTGAGCGAGTAGGCTTACTAAAACATATTATGAAACGCCGTTGGTTCCCAATCGTTAATGCGACTGCAATTACCTATATTCGTGATATCAAACCTCTTCAAAAATACACAGTGAGTACGCGTTTAGTTGGCTGGGATCATAAATACTTTTATATTGAGCAAAAGTTTCACTCTGAGCGTGGTCTACATGCGATTGCTTATGTGCGTGGTGTATTTAAACGTAAGAATGGCGTTGTGAGCGTTGAGGAAATGCTTGAAGTCGCTGGCTTTAAAGGTGTAACACCTATTTTGCCAACAGAAGTGATGCATTGGAAAGAAATGTTAGAGCAAAAGAAACTAACAAATAAATGATACCAATTTAGTGATCAATAAAAAAATGCCAGCTTAGCTGGCATTTTATGGCTTTAAACTCAGTTTACTTCATGCAAACTGCTTCACTAACAAATGTTAAATCGCTTACATGTGACGGGCCTTCCATCACGAATGTCGCTTCTGCTGTGTTTTGATCTAAGGTATAGATTTTCGCATTCTCACCGTTTTCTCTACCTGAAATATAAATTGTACCATCATCAGCAATTGCAAGGCCTGATGCCCAATTAACACCGTGCTCACCGACTTGGGTTAATTCAAAACTACCCATATCTAAAGTATAAAGTGCTTTACCTGTTAAAACGTATAGCACGTTGAAGTCACTTGAGTATGCAATGTCGCCATCAGAGAAAGTATCCCCCTCATACGAAAGCTTCCCTAATACTGTTTTCGCACCTGTTGCTAGGTCAAAATCGTACATGTATGTTTTGCTTGTAGCACGTAAAGATAGGCCATCCGGGGTTACCGTCGAGCGATAAATCGGGAATGATGTTACATCTGCAACTTCAGCTTGTGTGTCAGTGGCTAAATCTAGGCTGTAGATTTTTGATTCTTTACTGCTGCTATCAAGCTGCTCCATGAAGTAAAGCATACCATCTTTGCTAGCGATATTTGATGCCGTATTGTTAAGGCCAGCAATAATCGACACAGCGCTTGACTCTGGATTAAAGTGATAAACGTAGCCCTCTGTTTCTGAGCCAAAGTTGTTGATGCCGTATAAACCGGTAGTAACAGCACAAGGTTCAGCAACTTCTGTCACAACAACGTTATCAATAAAACCACCAATACCTGCATGACTACCTGTACCTGCTAATTCGATAAGAGAACTTACATCCGTGCCTTCAACAGTGTAACTATACTTAGTCCAACCACGCTGAGTCGTGTTTAATGCTTCTAGTAATTCACCATTCCAAAACACCTCAACATTATTAACATCTTCAGCATTATCTACTCGACCAGAGTAGTAAAAGCTAAATTCATATTGTTTACCTGCTTCTGTAGGTATCTCTTGAAAAGCGCTATAAGCACCATTTGAATTTAACTCTAAGTACTGCTCACCATCTTGAGCATCAATCTTATTTAAAGAAGACGATTGTAATTCAAGCCAAAGATTTTCATTGGCGCTCCAGTCAGTTAAGTTTTCAAAAAATTGATAACGGCCATCAGCAGAGGCTACTCTGTCTACTTCGAAAGAGCCATTTTGAACTAAGTTTGTTGTTGGGTTTGTAACTTCTATAACAGATATATTATCTACTAATCCACCATAGCCGTTTGCTGCACCGGCACCGGCAATTGCGATTTCAGATTTTGTTCCTTTAGCTTCGATAGTATAGGTGTATTTTGTCCAACCTTTTTGACTACTATTTAAAGCTTCTAATAATCTACCATTCCAATATACCTCTATATTATTTGTACCTTGTGCACCGTTAACACGTGCAGAATAATAGAGGCTAAATTCATATGTTTTACCAGGAGTTGTTGTTATTTTTTGCGAGATACGATAATTTTTTGTTGAGTTAAGTTCTAAATACTGATCACCATCTTGTGCTGTCATTTCCTTTAAAAGGTTGGTTTGAACTTCAAAATATACACTTTCACTGCTGCTCCAATTTGAAAGTTCATTATAAAGCTGCCAAGTACCAGATCTTTCACTTATTTCATCAGCTTCAAATGAACCATTCTCAACTAAATTAGTATTTGAAACAGCAAAAGTTGATGCGATAGCTAAAGGTAATATTGCTAGTTTTGATATTTTTTTAATCATGATTAACCCATTTATATTTGGTTTTATTTATATGAGTTAATTTTATTTTAATTAAAGTGGTTTTCAATTGTTGTTTGTGTTTTCTTGTTTTGGTTAGGTTTGTAATTTTGTATGTTATTGAAAATTATAAATTAAGGTGCTTCTAGGAATTTTCATATTATTTTTGGCTTTGTTTTGTACTTTACTATTGTGTTTATTTTAAATTTTAGTTTGTTTTTATTGTTTTGGTGGTCGTTATTAGGGTTTTCTTTAATGCTATTTAAAAGCTTGTTTTTTCTTTTTAGTTTCGCGAGATAAAAAAATGCCAGCACAAGCTGGCATTTTATGGCTTTATATCAATTTACTCGAATGAGCAAATTGCTTCACTAACATAAGTTAAATCATTAACATGTGCAGGACCATCCATTACGAATGTCGCTGCAGCAGTATTTTGATCTAGAGTATAAATTTTTGCGTTTTCTTTGCTTTCACGGCCAGATACATAGATGGTACCGTCATCCGCAATCGCAATACCAGATGCCCAGTGAATACCATGCTCACCGACTAATGTTAACTCAAAGCTGCCTTCATCAAGGGTGTATAAAGCTTTACCAGTTAGTACGTAAAGCACATTATTGTCACTTGAGTAGGCAATGTCACCATCAGTGAATGTATCACCCGAGTATGTTAACTTTCCAACGATGTCCTTCTCACCGGTCAGTAGGTTAAAATCATACATGTAGGTTTTACTTGTAGCCCGTAAAGTCTCGCCACCTGCTTTCACTACAGAACGGTAAATAGGGTATGAAGTGGTATCAGCAACTTCTCCTTGTACACCACTTAATAGATCATAGCTATGAATCTTTGAAGCTTTCGTTGTGCTATCTAACTGTTCTACGAAGTAAAGCATACCGCCATAACTTGCAATATTTGATGCAGTATTAGACACGCCTGAAACAATGGTTACAGCATTTGACTCTGGGTTGAAGTGGTAGATGTAGCCTTCGGTTTCTGAACCAAAATTATTAATACCATATAAGCCTGTAGTGACAGGGCAAGGCTCAGGAACTTCAGTTAAAGAGATGTTATCAATATATGCACCATAAGAATCAGAGGTTCCCGCACCAGAGAACATTATTTCAGATGTACCGCCAGTTGCTTCAACAGTGAAGTTATATTTTGTCCAACCTCGAGTAGTACTGTTTACTAAAGCTATAGAGGTACCATTCCAAAAAACTTCTGCTTTATTTGTTGTTTCATTTCCTTCTGAACGAGCAGAATAGTAAAAGGTTAACTCATACTTTTTACCTGCTTGTGTCAATACATTTTGTGAGATGCTGTAATTTTCTGTTGAATCAAGCTCTAGGCGTTGCTCACCATCCTGTGCTAGTAAGCTCGTTTGTTTGTTTGTTTGTATTTCAAATTTAGCATTACTGCTTCTAGTCCAGCCTGGAATTTGATCAAATAACTGCCATTCGCCGTTATGATCGGTTACAGGATCAGTATTTTCGAAAGAACCATTTTCTACCAAATTTGTACTAGACATTGCAATGCCAGATGCGATAGCTAAAGGTAAAACTGCTAGTTTGGTTACAAATTTTTTCATGACATTCTCCGTTATGTATTAATATTAAAATTCTAATATTATTCGGCTCTTTTTCAAATGTATATTAGTCTGTTTATATTAAGTGTTGTCTAATTTAACTGTTAACCTGTTAACCTGTTAACCTGTTAACCTGTTAACCTGTTGACTTTTATTGTGTTGTTTTTATCTAGGAAATTTCTTATTTTAAAGTTTATTTTTTGATTTATTTTTTGGGTAGGTTTTTTGTATTTGTGTTTTTATTTTTTCTAGTTAAAAAGTTATTGCTTTTTTCGAGGTGTTTTTTCTGAAGGTCTTATTTATTTTGTGTTTTATTTTTTAGATTTTTTACGCGTAATTTTAAATCAATGTTGAGGAGAGGTTTTTATATAAAAATGATGGGATGTTGAAATAATGCCAGTATTAAACTGGCATTAAAATATCAAATGTATTTATTCAACTGAGCAAACTGATTCACTAATGTAAGTTAGGTCATTCAGATGTGCAGGACCGCGTAATACAAAAGTTGCTTCAGCAGTATTTTGATCTAGCGTATAAAGTTTCGCGCTTTGACCACTCTTTCTGCCAGTAACGTAAATAGTACCATCATCGGCAACTGCTAGGCCTGATGCCCAATTTACACCATGCTCACCAACTAAAGTTAGTTCTAACGTGCTTTCATCTACAGTGTAAAGTGCTTTATCAGTTAATAGGTAAAGTACGTTATTATCATATGAATAAGCGATATCACCGCCAGTGAACTCTTCACCTTCGAAGCTAAATTTACCTAATACTTCTTTCGCCCCAGTTTCAAGGTTGAAGTCGTACATGTAAGTTTTGCTTGTTGCACGCAAGTTAAGTCCATCAGGAGAAACTGTCGAACGGGTAATAGTGTACGAGTTAGTATCTGCTAGTTCGCTTTGTGTATTTGTTTCTAAATCAAGACTATAGATTTTTGAATCTCTAGTTTCGCTATCTAACTGCTCCATAAAGTAGAGCTTTCCGTCTTTACCAGCGATATTTGCAGCAGTGTTAGTAACACCAGCAATTGGTGAAACTGCAGATGTTTCTGGATCTAAGTGATAAATGTAGCCTTCAGTATCAGAACCAAATTTATTAATCGCGTATAAACCAGATTTAACTGAGCAATATTCTGCAACTTCAGCGACAGATACATTGTCTATAAAGCCACCGGTACTACCACCTGTTCCAATACCTTTGAGGGTGATTTCTGAACTGGCTTCACTCGCTTCTACAGTAAAGCTGTATTTTGTCCAGCCTTTAAATTTAGCATTAACAACGCCTAAAGATTCACCATTCCAAAATACTTCAACTTTACTAGCTGTGTCATCGCCAGAAGCACGTGCTGAGTAATAGAAGCTAAATTCATACATTTTACCAGCTTCTGTTGATACAACTTGAGACACGCTATATTGTTGCGTAGAGCCAAGTTCTAGGTATTGTTGGCCATCTTTTGCTTTAAGAATACCCAAACTATTTGTTTGTACTTCAAAAGGGGCATTAGCGCTGCGTGTCCAACCTGTAATTTCATTGAATAATTGCCATTGACCACTAACAACTTCTGCTTCAAATGATCCATTTTCAACAAGATTTGTGTTTGCTACAGCAAACGCTGAGGCAACCGCTAGTGGCAATACAGCTAACTTACAAACTAAATTCTTCATAAAATATCCTTTCTTTGATTAGATAAAGTGTTTTTATCTTCTTTATTTTCATCCTTTATATGAATATTTTCAATTTAGGTACAGGGTTTATTTGTGGGTTTTACAGGGTTTTCTAATCTAAGTTTATGATAGTTTTATATTTCTTAATTTAATAGGAAAATTCTGATTTTTAATGTGCGTTTTGCTCTTGTTTAAATTTTAAATAATTAAGTTTTATATTGTTTTAATATAATCGACATAAAGTTAGTCTTATTTCGATTTCTTAGTAAACCACCCTGAGCTTTGGTTTCGATTCATCTCACTAAGTAATTTTATCGCTTTTTCTAATGTTATGCGTTTTTCAGCAATATCATCATAAATTTGAATGGCTCGCTTTTTACGCTTAACAGCAGCACCTGCATCTAAAAATGATTCGATCATTTGATTTAAATAACGAAGTGCACGAGGTTGCGAATTCTCTTCGTTTACTGACGTATTATCGCTAGAAATTTTCTCTTGAAGAGCAGTTATTTCAGCTTGGCAAAACTCATTTTGTGCAAGCTGGCTTTTCTTAAGAGTAACTAAGTTTTGCTTTAAATAATCTATTTCTAATAAATTAAATGATACAATCATATTTAAGTTTGTTAATGCCGTTCTAAATTCTTTTGCAGAGCAATGTTTGCTCAGCATTTTTGTTATAGTTTGAGATACCTTTTGCCACTGTTGCCAAGCGTATACGTAATTTAATCCCGCTCCCTTAATATTTTGCATGCCCACAATCACTTGATGGGTATTCGGTAAAGCTAGGTTTGCAATAGCTTTGGTTATCTCATCTGCGGATATGTTGCTGTCGTCAAGTAGAGTAACTTTTGACTTTGTGATTAAAATTAATCGCTCTTTTATCTCATCCCTGTACTTTTGCATATCACACTTTAAAGAGTCTAAAGCTATACGCTGATAGTAGTGGCGCAGGGTATAGAGAATAGTCGCGATTTCTTGAGATGAAATGTCTCCGGTGATTTCTTTTATACAAGACTTATTGACACTTCCTTCGCTTAGGGTGAGAAGGTTTTCTGCTATCATGCTGCCATAAGCACTACTTAGCCGCGCCTTTACTTGTGAGCCTGTGAGTAGGTTAAATTGCTCTAGTAGTGTCTCTAAGTTTTCAATATCATTAATTTCAATTAACTTATCGACTCTCTCTGTGAGCGCATCTAAAAAATAGCTATAAAATCCATCTACATTGCTACCAATCACTACGATTCGGTCAAAGCGGAGATCATTGCTTAATATTGAGGCAAATACCTTTGAACGTGCAACACGATCATTACGGTTGTTAATTAGTGCGATGACCTGAGTTTTAGGATCGTCGTTTAATTGATATATATTGAGACGTTGCCAATTTTCTAATGTTGCTAATCGCTCGTTTGCGGACATGCTATTTACGAATGATTGGCTTATTGTTGCAATTGGTGCTTTGGCAAAATGTTGTAATACACCTATATCTGGAACAATTCGTGCTGATGTTTCTTTAAATACATAGTCTTTATTTAAGCCTATATGCTCAGCCATTTTACAAACCAGTGCGATGTTGGCAGGGTGCTCTTGGTATGGATAAAGAGAGCGTATGTCCTCTGTTATTTGTAAGCTATCAGCCCAATGTACTTGAATTAAATTTGAGTTCTTTTGTTTCGCATTTAAGTCAAGAATTGGAGCCATATTTTGTTCGCTGGTGAATACTAGGCTATTTTCACCAATAAAATGACTTGTTTCATTTGCGACATCTATTCCTGTTGGCCCTAAAATATCCTCATGGTCTGGATAAGCATTGGTAATCGTAGAGAAATTATCATTCATCCAGTTTCTTAAAATTTTCACGTAACGTGGGGTTAACCCCATACATTCCCAAAGAAATACATCAGCTTTCACGTTTGTTGCAAAATGAAGTACATCACTTTGTTCCCAAATACTCGCTTTATCAAAAGGTCTGAACAATGGAATTTCGAACTGCTCTCCACTTGCTCTTGCATAAATAAGTGTAGCTTCACAACCTGTTGTTTTACTTATTACTTTTAAGGTTAAACTACTAAATAATGCAGCTTTTAAGCGTTCAGTTCCTGATTTACCCCGGGTGCCCCAGCCACCGATTGAAACGGGGATCTTTGCTCTATCCGATTTTATTTGTTTACTTATCCTAATATGGCGCGCCCAAAAGTATGTAGAAAAAGCCAAAACAAAAAAGATTAATTGGCCAATACTATTTTGATAAAGTGAATAGGCATACTCTTTAAAACTTGCCCACATATTGAATAAAAAAGGCGTTATAGATAGTTTCTTATATAAGTTGGCAATACTTGATTCCACTGGAAACTCTGCATCAAGAACAGACCCATATTGCTGAAATTCAAGTACAAAACCTTTACTTCTTATGAGATCTAAGAAATCTCGCTGTTCAACCTCTGAACCATTTCGTAGATCATCTAATTTTTCAAAGTTGAATGAAATCCAACTATACGCATACATACGTTTGAGTATGTTAGAGGGTGGCGTGATAACTAAAATACCATCAGGTGTAAATGATTTTGCAGGTGTTTTTAAGTTATCCTGCGACAAAATACTTAATAAAAAATCAAGCATGGGTAAGTGTGGTCGAGCGCTGAACTGTTTATTATCGAAGCGAGGCTCGCCAGGCACTTCTGTTTTGCTGATCTCTGCAACAGTGCAGCTCGGGACGTGCATAAATGCACTTGGCTTTCTAGCTTGTGTATGATTAAAACTTTGGCGTTTTCCTGTGCTTGGGTTTCTAAATTCGTGCCAGAGCCGCCAAAAGCGGAAACCACGCTTATATCCCCTTGTTATTAGATAGCTTTTACTTTTTTCTTTTACGTTGAAGGCTTCATTATTTTGTGCTTGTTTGCTTAAAAGTCGGCCAAGTAAATCTTGCTCTATCTCCTTCGAGCTTAAATTTATATCTAAATGAGAGTTTAAATTAAATTCGATCTCAGCAACTTGTTGCTGATACATAAAGCTGACTAACTGCTCTCGAACACGGGTAATAACGCGTCTGACGGCAATACTTTGTTCATTCTCAAGTTGTTTATTTAATACATTAATAAATGACTTAAATAATATATCTGCTTGATTTTGCTCTTCACATTCAACTTGTAAATTAAACATGATCCGTGGCGTAAGCTCCAACAGCAATCGTTTTTCTGCAAAGCTTTGTACTTTTTTTAACTGTTGGCGCCATATATGAAACGATTGTAGCTCTTCGGTAAAACGAGGATCCGTTAATTGCTTGATGAGTGTCAGCCTTACAGCTTGTTGAGTTTCTTTTTGTAAGCGAACTATTAAAAGCTTGATAGCAAAAGGCCACTGTAATAGTGGGCATTGTTCAATAACACTCTGTCTTACACGGGGATAGGCGTGTTTTGCAAGCAAGATTAGTAATTTATAATTAGCCTCATTTAATTTTGGTTGTTTACATATAATTTTTGAAAAAGATGTCAGTAGAAACAAATGTTGTCGTTCTACTTTAGCATTTGGCAAGACATCTAAATCAATTTGTGAACGCATAAAATAGCGGGTAAAAGTGGGTCTTAAATTGATCAGGATCTCTAAAATATCTACTTTAGCGGCATGAGGTGTTGATTGCTTCTCAAGAGAAAACAGTAGTAGCTCAACAAGATTGGAATCGAACTTAGTTTCGCCGACATATTCACTAATTAAATTAACTTGGTTGGCAAGAGCGCGAAAAATAGAGTTACGAATTGCTTCATTCTCAGTTTTTTCTAATAAACCTAAAAAGAAACTTTCTAAGTTAAGTGTTAACCATGATTTAGTTATTTCTCCCGAGTGAATGCGTAAATAACGATTAGTTAGATCACCTAGTTTACCTATTAAGAATTTCAATGATTGCTCAAGCTCAGAGACTTTATCTTGGTATCGGTTTACGATGGCTCCTTCATCAAACCAACGTTGAAATGCCTCTTGATCCTTTTGCAGTTGCAATTTGCTTGCGCCAAGCGCTGCTGCATAGTCTAAAATATGAAATTGTCTTTCCGCTTTTAACTCAGCATGATTTAAACGTTCAATAAAGCGTCTGTGATCGCTATCAAGCTTGGTCAATTGATTTTGTAAGGTATCTATTTTATGAGTTAAAAATGCAATGGCTTGCAGTAATAGCCAGTCATCTTCGTCATAATCTTCAGGCTGATCCTTGATTAGCTCCCATTGACTTAATTCATCTACGAGTTCGCGGTATTTTTGACGGTATAAATCTAACCAGAAACTGGCAATATCTGCGAAAAGCAAATTTTCAAGGCGTTTTGTAAGTCCGTTACTACTCATAGTCACTGTGCTCTAGCAAATGATTTAACTGAAGTGTTGGGAATATAATTTCATCATGTGCAAAAGGGGCAAAACCTGTATGCTGATTATTACCTGATGAAAATTCGATACTTATATTGTGGTTATCCCATACCCAATCCTGTTGTAATCGAACCTTTAGCCAACCATGCGAGAAATCACCTAAATTAATTTGCGTTTGCCAAGCAAATTGTGTGATGTATTGCCAAGTGGCTGTAGCACGATTTTCATCCTTAAAGCGGTAATAACTATCAATGCCGAGTTGGAAAATATGGTCATGATAATATTGGTTCCAGCTTGTGTTGAAGCGTAAATAATCTAGGCTTGTCCAATCATCATTTGAACTGGATGAAACACTAAAATTTAAATAATTGTCGACCCAAGGTTGATAGCGGTATTGATAAAATCCCTGCCAACCAGATGCATGGTTTTCACGATAAAAATTGAACACTCTTGAATTAAGTAAGTCGTCACGGAGATAATCGTTTAAATCAGCGCTGCTATAGCGAATAAATGGTGACAGTTGCCATTGATGGCGATGTGTTGAGTCACGTTGCCATTTTTGCCCAACATAAAGGCTGCCATCAAGAGCATATTGACTGTCAAAGCCATCATGACCTGGTTGCCAGCGGCTTTGAAGTTGCGCACCCGCATACCAGGGGGTTGTATCATCTTGCCATGAATAATAGCCATTAAGCGCCATTATGTCTGTCTGGTTTTCACTAAATGAATAATAGCCTTCTAATTGATACCAATTGTTTTCGTCGTTAATACGTAAGCGAGCACCAACATCAATGTCTCGTCGCGTTGGGATATTTTCAGCGCTCTGAAATATTTCTTGTTGATCGTAAAGAATGAAAGCTTGCCAATTTAAATCATCACTTTGAAATGATGTTTGCTCACTTACTATTTTTTGCTGCTCAGGTGCTTGATAAGTGACTAAGTCTGGCAAAGGAATTTGCGCTTGAGTAAACTCTGAAATCTTATTGTTAAGATCACTCAGTTCCCATGTATAAAGGCGTACATGCTCAAGCTCAGCGGCTTTGACTTCAATTTTTCCTGCTGGGTGGAAAAATTGACGTTCGTTACGACTGTAGTTATTCATTTTCTCTAATTTAATCAAGCGATCTGCATTCAACGTTGCCACTAGTGGTGTGTTAGGGACTACAGAATAAAATAGCATGGTTGTGGGTAAATCTAACTTTCTCCAACGACCTGCAATATATTGTTGTGCTTCAACTTTTAGTTGCTGAGATAAATAGGGATTAAGCCAGTGAAGGGCAATAATGTTATTATCTAGCTCTTGTTTGTTAAATGTAAAAGGAATGCTCTGCTGCTCGGTAACTGACCATATTTTTAAATTGTTAGCGAGTTTTATAGATAAGTTTGCCACATTAGCTTGAGCCAGCTCTGCAGTAGAAAAACTAAATACGAAACGAATTTGTTCTCCCTCTGTTTGGGCTAAATCTATGTAAAGTGTGTGGAATGGTCGAATCAATAATCCTTCATTATTTTTTAAATGCGTTTTGAATTGGTTAAACCTATCAGCAAAGCTAGTTTGTGCAGAACTTTGGATATCGAAAAGGCGTGTACCAGCATAATCTACAAGGCTATCTAGAGGTTGCCAGTGACCAAAACTTTCTATTCTATTTTGTAAAAAGGTCAATGAAGCGGAGGCGGGTATTGTAGCGATCCGCTGTAATAGTTGCGTGTATTCATTATTGTTTAAACGCTTTTTAGATAATAAATATAGGCCATTAATTAACAGCTCACGTTGTGTTGCATCATAGGCATAAATTAGCGACATAATATCGCCTGTGATTACTTTGTTCGTAGCATCAGAATAATACTCAAATCGTGTAAATAACGAATCAGTGATATCTTTGACATCTAGAAAGGTCTTCTGATCTGCTGATAAATTAAGTGTTTCTCCAGCTTGCAGACTAACGATCATCGTTGAAGAAACAGAGGCTGCCTGTTGGCTTTCAACGACCAATGTGTTTGAAGGTATATCACTAAAGATTGGTATTAATTTATGCTGGTATTCACTATCAGCCATTAACCATGCGGTTTGATACTCGCCATTTTGCTTGGCTTCAGTCCGTGCACTTATGCTCAGGTGGACTGGTTCTAATGCTGTATATTGCCAAGGCATATGTTGAGAGAGTACGGTGTTTTGCAACTTCCCTTGTGAATTTATTAATGTTTCTTGCGCACCAGATAGTAATTCATACTGTTTATTTTCGGCTTTTATTGTAGAGCTCAAACTATGGTAGTTTAGAGCCGTATAACTTTGTTCGGCAATCTGAGATTCTTCTGCTTGATGTGCAAGCCAAAGCGCAAGTCGGTTTTTCTGTTGCTTAGTTGCAAGTTCGATCAGTATATTTCTGCACTCGCTTAATATATTTAGGTTACCAGCACATAGCGCAAACAGTTTAAGCTCTTGCTGTTCGGCTTGATAAGTTTCTAATAGCGATCTTAATGCAAACTGTTGCAATTCCTTTTGTTGCGTACTTTTATATAGTCCTTCTAAATAACTCGTAGCAAGATGAAACTGGTGTTGTTCACGTAAAATATCTATTTTAACTTGCCATGCTTGCTCTGCGACTGATGGATCGGGGTTTTGCGTTAATGGTTTTAAAAAGGCAAGTGCATCTAATGGTGCCGATTTAGCTAAATCCTTAGCGGTTAGCATAGATTGCTGCCAATTTAGTAACTTAACTTTTCTCCTTGCTGGCGCATAGGGTTGTATCATCGCAAGATAGTCACTATATAACTTTCTTAAGTGGTTAGTTACCAGTTGAGCTGTGATAGGGCTGTTCTGATCAAGAGCTCCAGGTTGTAAGTAGAGTACTTCGTTACTAGGAAAATCAGTGAGTGTTCGAGCATAAACTGCAAACTCAATAACGGGAACGTCGTCAGTAGTTTTTTGAATTGTCATGGTTTTGTGGTTTACAGGAACTGACACACTAATCGTTTGGTAATGTTGTGTTGCCTTGATATTTATTAACCAGCTCATGCCACCAGCTGTCAGTTTTAACTGACTATCTTCATCGCTTCGAGCTACAAATGTAAGCCAAGGGGTTGCACGTTTTTGACTCGATAAGTCATAACGAAGGGGGACTTGAGAAAGTGATGTAATATCCCTAACTTGCTTATTAATGCGAGGATAAAACTGATCATCAACTAATCGTTGTTCTTCAAGCTCAGTGATTAGAACACTTTTTGATGATGTAGAGGCATGCACTACGCTGCTGCCTTTTAGTAGAGTCTGAGTAGACATTAAAGAAAGCAAGTCATAATGGCGTTTTACAGCCAAAGGCTCATTGTGCGTAAATACGTCATCACTAAAAACGTTGAGGGAATATTTATTGTAAACTGATTCCATCGCGTCATTAGCGGTTTTTAACCAGTAAGGTAGCAGCGACTTTTCCTTGGTTTTGTTAGCTGTTGTGTCATCGAATATAGCTCGATGGCTTTGTGTTATTTTTACGTAAGCATCTGTGTGGCTTCTTATCGTTAAATATTGCCCTGCATTAATGGCTAAATAGTCACTATTAACCAGACCTACTTGTTGATCTTGATATTCAAGAGCTTGGTTATTAATGATGTTTACTTTTGCTGTGAGTACTTCATCAACATAGGCATACACAGCGCCGTGGCGCTCCAGTGATTGCATATTTTTTCTAACAGAAAGCTTAATTTTTTTAGCATCAGGGAAGTAAAGAGTAACTTCTTCGCCTTTATCGAATTTATAAAAACGTTCACTGCCTTGCCTTGAAGAGAGTAATATTGAAGGTTTGGCAAGTTTTAATGTGCGTTTAAAGCTATCAATTTTTGTTTGATAGTGGCCAACTAAAGCTGAAAACTCAGCCTGTTCATCCTGACGGTTTTGAATTGCCACAATACGGTTGTGGCCTAAGGCCGGAAGTTGGCAGCGTTTATTAGAACACAGTAAGTCTCGTTCCAGTTGTATCCGTTGCTGAATATATTGTGTGTTGCCTACACTCATAATGAACTTATCTAACAGTTCTGAGTTGATCTCCAACCAATGCCCTTCAGGTAGCCATAAATATTGGTGTTCAAAAGAATCAACTTGTATCTTTTGTGTCGTTGCCAGCACATCTAATTTAGGTGAAGTTTTTAACCAAATCGGCGGCTGAAGTACTGCATGCTCTTGCTGTTCAGCATGAGCAGGTTTGAAGGCTAGCAGCGTAAGTGTTATAAAAGCGATTATGAAATAAGGCATTGGCTAAACTGCTTTAAAAGTAAGTTATTGGTAATTAAGCGCTCTCGTAGTTCGCGACTTAACTCGATATGGAAAAAGTGACTATTCACAGGACCTAGCGAATTAAGAATGTTTTGTGTACCTCCTAGTTCATATACATCCTGCCCATAAACTAGGGCATTTACATCAAGTTTAGAATTCAGGCATTTAGAGATGTGTAAGCTGCGGTGCGATGCATGTAAATGGCCTTCGCTGATGATGATATCTGCTTTTCGTCCTTGCTCTGTAGTGCGCTTTTCCTTTGCAAATCCATGGATTTGATAAATTGAAAATGTTTCAACGATTTTACCGTATGCCAGAATGAAGGCATTACTACTGCTATTTTGGTATTGACTAAAGTCTATAATTTTACCTTGGAGGTCGCGGCTGCTTCTATGCTTAGTATTCGTCAACAAAACTTGGCACTCACTAAACAGAGCTTTAGCAATTAGTAAAGTATGCTTGTCAAAATATCTATGCGGTGCATAAGAAATACAGGGTTTACCTTTTGGCTTAAAATGTATTTCGCCACCTGAAATTAAAGATTTCTTGGCATACAACACACCCTCGCTAAAAGTAAAGTGCTTAGGGACTTCATCTTGGTTATTGAGCCAAGCATGCAAGGTTAATGTGAGTTGCTCAAAATCACTATCAACACTTGTTAACGGAGTAAATAATAATGCAAAAACAATAATAAAGTTAAAGTTCATTATTCCACCACCTTACTTTTTGCTCCTGCATTGGGTACTCTTCAAGTATAGACAACCAAATTGTTTCTGAAGAACTTAAAGTCACATACAGCAGTGTCTCTATATCATTAGCTAGATTGAGTGTAACGCTCGGATAACTCGTTATTTGACTTTTTTTAGGGTGGATCAAAAAAGACTTTAATAATTCAGAGTTGTGAAGTTGGAAACTTTGCTTCGCAATACTGTATTCACTTGTAAGCCCAAGCTTGTATTTTGCAGAATGCGAAATGTTTAAAGTTACAGGTTCATTGCTTTGGGCACGAAATACTTTAAAAACAATGCTAATTGGACGTTTCTTTTTATCATATGATAGCTTCACTGGCTTATTTTTAACCAATTGATAAAGGCGCTGTTTTACCCATGGGCGATGACCATACCAATTTTGATAAATTACACTGGCTTCGTTAACTAACTGCTGTTGATCAGCAAATGAGATGTCATCAGTTTTAAGCTCTTTTGCACTGTTACTATTTAATCGAGAGATTAAGCGGTTATCATTTGAGCTAGCAGAGGGAATAGCCTGATTTTTATCATAGAGTCCAAAATTAAACTCCTCTGCAGGTTGCTGTTCCTCATAATAACGGTTCGGGCTTAACCCAAGAGCCACATTTGATAGTGGTAACAGATTGAAAAGCTCTTTAGATTGGTAATAAGTTGTAGTTTGCTCAACATCTGGAGGCGGAGCAAATGTACGAATATTTACAAATAGATCACGTTGCGATAAGTCATAGTGATTACGTGCTTTTTGTTCATACCATGCTGCAATATCATAAAAGCCATTAGTAGACTCAGTAAGAATTGGCTGGTGTGCAATTCGGCGTTGATAATGAAAACTCGCGAGTCTTGATTTCAATCGCACATACACATCGTTATTAGCCGTAATTTTTACATATTTTGTCTCTTTCCCAGTACGAAGGTAGTAGGGGGTCAGCATACCTACTGCTTGTCTTTGAGTGTTGTTTGCTATTAATCGATCAAAGCCAGAAATTTCACCTTTGATCGTAATAGAGTAACGATCTATTTGGATTTGGTTTTCATCGTATAGAGAAATATTTAATTGACTCGTTTCGAGAGCCCTGAGCTCAAGGTTCAAATGGCTTAATGGCACAACATCGAACTCTACGTGCTCTTGCGCATTAATCAGGTAACTACCAGCATAACTTGTTAAAATAGCGGTACCAGATTCAGTTCGCCATTGGGTTAGCAGCTCTTGCTCACTGCAAATTGTAATTAATCCCGGCTCAAGAGGCTGAGTTTGATATGTGTTTTCTTTATCTGTTAGCGTGTAATTTATAACTTTTGGTGCTTCAAACTGAAGTTTGTCATACCAGATTAATGACGGAGTCTCTTGGTCATTACTAACAGTGAAATTTAAACGATCACTATTGTCTAATGTGATACTGGCGCATAAACCATGTTTGGTATAGTAAGCAGCAAGACTATGCTGTTGCTGACTAAAATCATAGGTTAGTACATTATACGGTAAGCTTTCATAAAGAATATCTGATTTAAAGTCGATTCCAGGAATACCTTGTGGCGCTATTTTTTGCCACCAAAACGCCATTGCATTCGTTATTTCAGTATTTGTTAAGGTATTTTCACCCATCGTGAGGTAATCAGTTGCACGTTTACGTCTATCGACGGGGCGTTTTAGCCAACTATTGAGTGGATCAACGTTTTGGTCAGGTGTTTTAGCATGCACTCGAACTACCACTCCTTGAATTGTCTTTTCTTCAGGAATAAGTGTAAGTGCTAAGCTTTTCGCTTGTGGGTAATGTTTAATGGGTAGGTAAAATGATTGCCCAGAAGCCACATTCAAAGACTGCTTATTTTCAATGATTTGCTTAATTTGTTGATCTTGACTGTTATTAACTAACTTTGAAGCGTGGTGATAAACTTTATCTACAATCACCTCTTTCTTGTCATTATAAAGAGTGTATTTGATGGCGTAATTTACCGGCTGTTCAAGAGTGACAGATTGATCAAATACGGCGTTTGATAAGATCCTAAGTGAATGTGTTCGCTGATTTGAAAATGTATAAGTCAGTGGTTTTGTGCTACTAAGCCACTGTACTTTTGAGCGAGTTTCTTTACTGGTTTGGGGGTTAACTGGCTCAGCAGAATCTAGCCAAATTAAAAAGCTATTCCAAGTAAATAAGGCTGTTAACAATACAATGATAAGAACTAAGATTGCGAAGAAGCGTTTAATTAGATACATCAAAGCCTCCCCCCATCATTTTGTTGAAAACATCCACATCGATCAATTGATTGCTCGCCGGATTATATATAGCGACTAGACTATTGTGCTGCTTGATCATCAGTGCGAATTTATCTAAATTTTCTAATTTTATGGTTTGTAATACGCACTCATTAAGCTCTGAACATATTGTTTTCAGTACAGCAATTTGCTTATCGGCGGTATATTGATTAATTTTTCTAAAGATAATTTGTTTATCGCTGTCAGGTAACGTTAACCAGTTAGAAGGAGATAAAGTGGCTAGGTTAATAGTGGTGACTGTTGGATAAGTAGAAATCGCAAGAAGGCGCATAAGCAAACTATCTTGATCCATTGAAAACTGTTCTTTAAAGTCTGAGGCTATCCATAAAGTAGCGAGCTCGCTGTTTGCATTAAACTGTTGATAGCCATATTGCGGTGAGCTACCAATCTCAAGTCCCCGAGTGGCTTTTTGGCCTGTTACTACTTGGTAATTAACACCTAAAATGCTTAAGTCTTTGGTTAGCTTTTCCATTAAAGGGGCAGCAACGTCACTTACCTGAGTATTTGAAAATGCAATTGCATTAGGGCGGATCCATGACGGAGCACTATGGCTGCGAATTTGGATATTTAAGCTCGGTTGTTGTGCTTTAAAACGCGAATAGCTTTGATGGACGATATTGAATAATGAATCGACGTTGTCTGCAGCAAGTACATTAGCCTTCGGGTGAGCATATGGGTGTGCTCCTGCAATTAATAAGTTAGCGGCATTTGAAGTCGTAAAAAGTTGGCTGGCAAAACTAAGAGTATTTCCTTCAAAAACAGGTCTTGGCACGCTTAAACTTATTGCTTCATGTTTGCTAAGCGTAAACGCATACAGGCCTTGGCCAAGATCCATTGCTTCATTATTTTGTAAGGGACTTAATAGTAAATATCGGCCACTATTATTCTGTACTAGTTGTAACTGATAGTTAAGTAACTCTGCAGTGCCATTTATCTGCTTCAGGTGATTTAAAATATCCTCGTTCAGTGAGGCATTGCCGATTTGCTGTATCAATCTATATAGTGGTGTCAGTACTTCAAATTCCCAAAGCGCAACTTGGCTGTGTGTCAGTGGTTGATAATTGAGACTGCCTTTACTACTTATATACGATGAGAAATCTTCGACAATTTTGACCATTTCTTCATTGATTATGTTAAGTTTTAAATTGCTATAACGGTAATTTTCACGGTATATATACGCCAATATGTTGGTGTAATTATCTCCATTAAGAAAGACTTCTAGCATAGACCCTTTAAAACTACTCGAAGGTAAGCTACTCGCTGTTGCCTTACCAAAATAAGTGGCTTCACTGCCGATAAACTCATGCATTTCGCGTTGGCTTATAGAGGGCGGAAGTCGATTAAAGATCCA
Organism: Pseudoalteromonas nanhaiensis; assembly: GCF_051235485.1. Taxonomy (NCBI): domain Bacteria; kingdom Pseudomonadati; phylum Pseudomonadota; class Gammaproteobacteria; order Alteromonadales; family Pseudoalteromonadaceae; genus Pseudoalteromonas; species Pseudoalteromonas nanhaiensis. The sequence continues at coordinate 121,237 of NZ_JBPNYQ010000009.1, forward strand.
ATACTGGCTTTTAACTTCAGCAGGCGTGCTTTTTAGTAAAGCTGCGGTGTAGCGGTTAGATTCACGAACTTGCAATAATTCTTGCGCCTCTAATGCGTTAATAAATGCTTGGTAAAAAGGGCTTTGCTGGTTTTCCTTTGCTAATGTTATTTGAGGCGTTTTTGTTGCCCCAAACACTAAAGCTTTACTTTTTAGATGCTGAAAAATAAGGGCTGCTGAGTCGCTAGCAAGATTTTCAGTGATAGGATACGGAACTGTGATCATGAGTGGCGTTTGTGGCGTTTTGTTAATCACAAATAAACCGCGTTGCTGATTCTCAACAATATCTATTAGGTATACATAGTTTTCATCACTAACAAGTTTAAACCCGATAGAGTTAAATAAAGCGCTTAGATGACCTATTTTTTGCTTACTTTTAATCGCTTCATTTAACTGATAAACCGCATATTTGAAATCAGAGACTGCCTGACTGGCTTTGTAGCTACTTACGGTTACCTTATTAGAACGAGTAGTATATAAGTAGCTTTTGTATTGACTCACTTGCTGATTGAGCGTGATGACTTGCAACTGTTCTGCTTCAGGGTCAATATTTTGTTTTGTTAGTAAAGATGGGATAAGCATTACTAAAAAGCCAACAATAATAGCAAGGCTTCCACCTACAACAGATGTTTGAAAAGTGGCTCTTAGCACAAGGCCTAACGCATTTTTTTGATAGATCTTTAGGGCAAGTAAGGTGGCTAGCATGTAACCAAATGCAAAAGTGTCGGTTACTTTTACCGTTGGAAAAAACCAAACGACGATATAGTTTAAAATAAGCTTAAAGATAAAGCCTATAGTAAAAAATAACATCAATAATCTAGCACCTTCGATATGTGCATGTTTTAGGCGAGTGAAATGGATGAGAGAGCCGCCAACGGCTAAGATAACAGCAGTTTCAATGAATGAGGTTAAAATCTTACTTGGTTGGGTAAGCTGCAAAGCTAATAGGGCTGGTAGCATGATACCATTGAACTCCCAACCATATTTTAAATTTGCTCTGGAAGCTAAAAAAGCGGTAATAACTAAAATAATATAGGCTTTTGGTGCTGCAATGATTGATGCGGCAACAGCTTCATACATAATACCTAAGTTAGCGATACTAAAATTGGTAAATGGCATGAGTACAAATCGTACTAAAATATAGGTAATGAACAACTGAATGAAAGTTACTTTCAGGCCGTACTTAAAGCCACCATTCCACATTACATTGGCAGTTAGTGCGATGATGATAAGACCCAAAGAATAAAGTTGTGATGCATAATCGAAAGTGATATCCCATTGGCTCAACTGATCTGCAATAATTGGCCAAAACAGGGTATCCATACAAACACGAACTAAAATACTAATTAGGATGATGGCAAAAAAACGGTCCCTGCCAAACATTTCACTGTAGCCAAAACGCTCCATCAAGTAATTTGCACTAAAGCGCATAACCCCAAACACAACAATTGCTTCTATAATAATCACCGCGGCAGAGGTGGGGCTTATTATCAAAAGTGGCACAATGTAACCAGGTACAACAAGGCCTGTGAGTGGAAAACCAAAGCGCAAATTCAGTAGGCACACTACAGCCGTGCCGACCCAAACAGTTGTTATTACTGATTGGCCCAGTCCACTACCTGCAGGAAAAAGCGCTAAAACGAAATCCATTAAAGTTTAGCCTCCGAAGTTATTTCAGGAGTATTTGCTATAAACTCAAATAAAATTCCAGATACTTGAAAAGGTGCACCTGATGCAGTTTGCGAGTTATCTGAATGAAGCGCTCTAATAATTAGAGTGTAATGATGTGCACCAAGTTTAGCAGGAAGCTCAACGGTCGCTTTATTAAGTGTAATGTAACGTAATTTACCCTTTGCAATCTCAATATCAAGCTCACAACTTTTACACAGCAAATCAAGCGCAGTGGTTTCAAAAATAGCTATTTGATGCTGCTTAGCAAAACGCTCTAAAGATGCATTGGTTTGAATAACTTGACCAAACAAATTAAAAAGCACAGTTGCTGGGCTTGTGTGGTTAAAAACCATCTCTAAGGTAGTAAGCTTTTGCTCCATTTCGTTCAGGGAGCTTTTTACCTTTTGGCTAATAGGCTCGTGCAGCTTAAAGGTGAGTAGCCTGTTTAATAAGGTACGGTTTTTAGCCTGTGTTGTTTTGAAAATATGGTAATGGAATAGTAGTTCAGCAACCTGAGCTGCAAATTTATTAACGTTTTGCTCAAAGGCTTGTTGGTTAAAGTTATGATTAGGAATAATTGATAAAGCCCAAAACCCACGGACATCTCCTGCATATACCAGTGGTGCGATAAACTCGATTTCACCCTCAATGATTTGCTTAAAAAATGGACGGCTGATCTTTACGATACCCAATGACTTTAACGCATTACTATAAGGCGTTCGCTGATAGTCACGTCTCATTTCTTGAATATCATCAAGTTGGCAGTTGATAGCCCGAATTTCAACGACGCGATGGTCGTCTTCTTTTCGAGCTAAAAAAATTGATTTTTCTAGATCTAACTGTTGGCTAATTAATTGTATTATGGGATCCCATGGAGAAGGGTGCTCTATAAAGCTTTGCGGAATATAACGGCCCATCATCATTTGCTGAATGTTATTTACATCAGTTGTAAGCTCTTTATCTTCAGAAATCTTCCTCGCCACCACAACCCAAAATAATGTGACAAAGGTCAGAATGATGTATTGGCCGATAGGGATAAATAACTTTGCAAAGTTCACTAAAAAATAGCCAGCGCAACACCAAATGATAGTTATGCTTAGTGCGACTAGAAATGAATAACTAATCGACATTTTTTGAAAGAAAAACAGTAGGACAAATACCAGTATCAGCGCAAGTACTATCGAGATAACAAAATTAAGCTCATTTATTGTGCTGTTTTTTTCTAGACTATCAGCGATATAAGCAAAAAGAAGTAAGGGGTCATTAAGCCCTTCTAATTTAGGGGCATGTATCAGCACATTAAATTCAGCTGATTGCTGACCGACAATAATCACTTTATTTTCGAGTTGCTCACTCATCACATCAAAGCCAAGAACTCGCTTAGCTGTAAATTTAGGTAGCGCAGAAACTGCCAATTTAAAGTTAATCAGTCTTGATTTTTCGTGCTTATAACCAAAAACAGCTTGCCACACACTTTCACACTCAAGGTTAGTCGCTGCTGGAATACGCATTTGATATGTTGCCCAAATCTCTACATTTGGCACACAGTACTTACTTTGCGAATAAGGGTAGAAAACACGCTCATTGTCTACAGGTGCTAAAGGTTCATCTGCTAAAACAATGATTGCTTTTGGCTGGTACTCTGTAAGCTGGGTGACTAATTGTGAATGGTTAGCACTAAGGTTTTGACTGGTGATAAGCACTACATTTGTTTGCTGAGTGTTACTGAGAGATTCTATTTTTTTATATAAAAAGGCATTACTTGCTTGAAATAAATTCAGCAGGTTACTGATAATCACAATTGCAAATAAGCAAACAGTAAACCAAAAGGCTCTTTGTTGCGTTAATCGCAACAATTGTTGTAATACAACCACAATTCCTCCTTAATCAAGTACAGTGAATGTCAGCGTTAAGCTCACTTCACTACTTGAGTTGACTTTTAAAAAGTCAAAACCGTGCATTTTATCGGTCTTCCATTGTCCGTTTTCTAGGTTGATACTTTGTTGCCAGCTGATCATTGCGACATCATCTAGACGCGTGATCGCTTCTCCTGTATTGGGTGGATAGTGCCTAAATTGTAGTTTTACGCCACGAGGCGGTAATTTTTTAGGCCCAAGTGTTAACTCATCAGAAGGTAAACTAAAGTCATGGCTAAAAACATGCCATGGTTGATTACCTCCTACGCTAACGGGAATTTGGTTTTCTGCAAAGGTAAGGTCATCAATTTCTGTTGTATAAGTAAGCAAGGCCTCAAGCTGACCACCATTTTCAGATTGCAAATAGGTCAGCAACGAAAAGTCTTTACTTAACTCTAGTGCACCTGTTTCGTCGGTTAACTCCATAACCCGCATAGTGTGTCTAAATGGAATAATAGAGGGAGTGTTGTCAAACTTATCTCGGGTTGAGCACAGAGCTTGCAAACCATTGAATGGCTTATCAGTGCAAGGCAACACACTTTCACTGCTATGATCCCATCGACTAACTTCAAAGGTGTCTGCGTCGTTATCCCAATCTTCAAAATCGCCAAAGACCATAATATCTCGGCCCACTAAAAGCGTATCTAAAGAACCACTATTAACGTCTATGGATGAAACGTAAGCAGCAGATGATGGTGAATATTGTCTCAAGTCTATGATGTCAGTGGTGGCATCAATGTTGATAGTCACTTGCTGAGTATTTTTTGTTGCTTGATTTGCAGCAAAATATATTTCAGCGTAGCTTTCTCGGGGAACAAGCGTAATATTGTCATCAGAAAGTTCGGCGATTCTTCTCAATAAATAGTGACTTAAAAAACCAGTGGTGAATCGAGGTTTATAGTCTTCTAAATAAATAGGATAAGCAAAACCACGAGTGATTTTTTGGCTTTGCGTATCAAGGTCCAGCATAACTGCAAGGCCTAATAAGGTATCAAGTCTGGGTTGGTCAAATACAAAGTTACCCAAGCCCAATATGGCTGGTATTTCATTAAATACAGCAAAGCCTTGGGCAATGTGTGGGTGATGACCAATTAGTAGATCAGTATTTTGTGAAGAAAGAACTTCAAATCGGCTACCTATATAAGGTGATGGAGTATACGAGTATTCATCACCACCATGCATTTGTGCAATGACAAAGTCAGTAGGATCTAACTGTTCAAGTGCAGCTTTGACTGCCGCTGAATTTGTTAAATCAGCAGCCCCACCTTTATTGGTGTCAGCAACGTAGGTATATTGATGTTCTTTTCCGGTAATTGAAGTTGCAGCAAAGAGCACTAAATTAACATTATCAAGGTTATGCTCGACAGTTTTAAAAGCGTCAGTTTCACTTAAACCCGCACCGCTATTTAGGAACCCTGCATTTGACACTTCAAGGAGTGTATCTTCAAGGCCATTCTGCAAATAGTCATAGATGTGATTATTACCAAGGCCAACATAATCAATACCAATTTCAGTAAGGCTTTGCAGTGATTCAGGCAAAGAGAAAAAGCTGAATTCTTTAGTCGGATGAACTGTTGTTGGCATTGTCGTAATAGGTGACTCAAGATTAACCGATGAAAAGTCAGCAGCTTTAAAGAGCGCTGCAACTTCTGTGGTTATGGCGATACTATCTTCGCGGGCTGAGTCAGGTCGAATGAGCGCAGTGTTAACATTAGGTACAGATGTACCCATTGTCTCTAAATTGGGGTCTAGGAAGCGTCGACCAAACATTGTATCACCAGCAAATAACAAGCTTTTTGAATTTGCTGATTGTGTTTCTAATTGGATGTGTGAGGTTACAGAGTTAGGTTGGTTTACTAAAATACCTGCCTTTGGGAAATAACCTGATTGTGCAATAAAAACAGCGTGATTACCAAAAGAGAGGTTGCTAATAGAAACACGTCCATTTTCATCGGATAGGTACTCTTGACCTGCAACGTCAACGCTCACATTGTTAAGAGGTATTTGATTTTCATTGGTAATAGTAAATACGATGTCAGCGGTGCCCGCAATTAGCGCTTCACGATCACTAATTGTATCTTGCTTTTGTTGTTGCGGTTTATCTTCACTAGGATCTTTTACTTTGCACGAGATTAGAGCTGTGCAAAGAATCAACACTAACGAATTGACAATTACTTTCAATTAACACCTCGAGCTGCCACCTAATTTATTTTAGATAGGTCAAAATTATTACAACCATTTTATAATCGCGAGCAAATAGGAACAACACGTCTTTGGCTCTGAAAATTCAGATATTGCAATGAAAAACAGTAAAATAAGTAACGGTTAAATAAACAAAAAATAAAAACCAATAAAAAGAAATGGGTTATTTTTATAGTGTAGTCTAAATTGGTTAGTTGGTTGAACCTGAGCGAGAATCAAGTTCGTGTTGCAGGTTTTTCTAGAGTGGGAACAAATAAAAAAGGCCATTTAATGGCCTTTTTGTGCGTATGGGCTTTCACAAAATGAAAGTTAGAATTTGTATTTAATACCAAACATAGCAACGACAGGGTCAATTTCTACAGTTGATGTTAATGCTTTTGAGCCGCCAGCATATACAGTTGCATCTGTATCGATATCAATAAGTGAAACCATGCCATGTAGACCCCAGTTTTCACTCATCATGTAGTTGAAACCAGCTTGAGCTGCAAAGCCAAATGAGTCGTCTAGTTTGACTTCTACGTCGTCAGTACCTAATGTTGCTTTTAGAGCAGCTGAAGGCTCTTCATCAAAGAAAACTGTATAGTTTACGCCTACACCTACAAATGGACGGAATTTATAGGTTGCATCAAAAAAGTGATATTGTGCTAAGAAAGTTGGTGGTAAGTGTTTAATTTTAGCAATCTTATTACCAGCTAAGCCACCAGCACCTTGAACATCATGACTAAATGGCGTTGCAGCAACTAACTCAAGCACCCAGTTATCGTCTAGTGCATAATCTATAGTAATACCTAATTGCGTGTCATCATCTGCGCGTAAGCCTAGTGCCGGAGCCTCATTGATTTTTGAGCTATCGTTGTCAGGGTTTACGTTAATAGCACCCACGTTCACGCTTAAGTTTGCGTTTGCAACAGGAGAGAGTGCTAATAGTGAAGTAAGTAATGCAATGCTTAATTTGGTTTTCATGTTGTTCTCCGCGAACTACTTGTCTTATTTGGTTGAGGCTATTATTACTAAGTTGGAGGGGACAAAACCTGTTCTAGATCAAAGTTTCAAAAATGTTTGAACTAAGTGAGGCCATTTATTGATTTAGATTAAGTTTTTAAACGGGTACAGCGAAAAAAAGATTGACTCTCATTGACTTTATATTCAGTTGCGGCTGTTAAACTAACGATGTTATTAGTTTATTAGGTGTGTTTCATGGCTGCTCCCCAGCATTTATTTCTTCATGGCTCGATTTCAAAAGCGTTACTTAAATTAGGTATCCCGATCATCTTAATTAATATTTTGCAGTCTGCTTATCAGTTTACCGATGCTTTTTGGGTAGGGCGCTTGGGGGCAGAGCAAGTAGCTGCCGTTTCTGTCAGTATGCCGGTTACTTTTTTAGTTATTGCTATTGGCTCAGGATTGGCAATGGCGGGAGCCATTTTATCTGCTCAATATATGGGAGCTGGCCAGCAAGATAAGGTAAACCATGTTGCTGCTCAAACCATGTTAATGGTGACAATTACCGCAACCATACTTGGTTTAATAGGTTATGTGTTATCGCCTTACTTTTTGACTTTATTAGGCGTTGAAGAGCAAGTGTTTGGTGATGCGCTTAAGTTTATGCATGTGTCTTTCATTGGTGTTGTGTTTGTGTTTATTTATGCCATGTTTCAGGCTTTAATGCGTGGCACCGGGCAAACTAAGGTGCCACTGTATATTGTTAGCGGTACTGTTTTACTCAATTTTGTGCTCGACCCTTTACTGATTTTTGGATTTGGTGATTTCTCTGGTTTTGGCGTAATGGGGGCTGCATTAGCCACTCTCATTACGCAAAGTTTAGCGGCATTAATTGGCGTTTGGGTATTTTTGCGAGGCCGTCACGGCATTCAACTTAAACTCTCTAGCTTCAAACCAGATTGGCAATATATGAAACAAGCGTTCTTTTTAGGGGCTCCTGGCTCGGTTGAACTCTCTGCAAGAGCCTTTGGGTTAATTATTATGTCGTTTTTGGTTGCCAGCTTTGGTACGCACACCATTGCCTCTTATGGTGTTGGCTCTAATATTTTGCAAATGGTGATGATCCCGGCAATGGGTCTTTCAATGGCCGTTTCTACCTTGGTTGGTCAAAACATGGGAGCAGGAAACCCACAGCGTGCAGCACAAATAACACGTTTAGCCGCGCTTTGGGGGCTGTTAGGCCTGACATTAGTGGGCATTTTAGCTTATGTATTTGCTGAATACTTGGTGGCTTTTTTCATTCCTGATGATGAGTCTGTTATTGCTGGTGGCGCTGAGTTCATTCGCGTCATGTGCTTAACTTGGGGCGGAATAGGCGTGCAGCTTTGTGTTGTTGCTGCATTTAGGGCTTCAGGAAACATGCTCAATGCGATGATTGTGTCACTGCTCTCGCAATGTGTTATTCAATTTCCAGCGGCGTATATTTTGTCTAAACATACCTCACTGGGACCACAGGGCATATGGTATTCGTTTGCTATTACTAATGTACTTGTGGCAATTATTACTTATTTATGGTTCGCAGCAGGTCGTTGGCAACGAACACAATTAACCAAAGAAGACAAAGACATTGCTAAGGTGACCCAAGAAACCCTCATTGAAGAAGGAAATCATTAATTTAAGTTTCACATTGCGGTCATAAACTCTCGTTGTAATAACCCAAGCTTTCTACATAACTAGGGTTATTATGAGTTTGATATCAAATGCAGAGTTAGCAACACACCTATCAGTGCAATCTGAGGTGGTAGAAACATTACAAACCTTGATCCGATTTAAATCGGTAACGCCCGAGCAAGCTGGGGCAATTGACTGGCTCGAAAGTAACTTAAGCCAGCTAGGCTTTGATTGTGAGGTATTTAGTTTTAATCATGTTACTAATTTAATTGCTAAAATCACTTTTGGAGAAGGCCCTGTCGTTGCTTTTTCAGGTCATATTGATGTGGTACCTGCAGCGCAAGGTGATTGGCGAGTTGATCCATTTAGTGGCGAAATAGTGGATGACAGTGTCTATGGCCGTGGCGCAGCAGATATGAAAGGCGGCGTTGCCGCTATGCTTTGCGCAACCAAACGGTTTTTAGCGCAAAATAACAATAAACGCGGCACATTTTACTGGTTAATTACCTCAGATGAAGAGGGCGAGGCTGAATACGGCTCTTTACTGATTGCTGAACGTCTTGCCAAACAAGGTGTTATGCTTGATGGTTGCTTAGTAGGCGAGCCAACAAGCCATCAGCATGTGGGTGATACCATAAAAAATGGCAGGCGGGGTGCGCTGTCTGCACGATTATCTATTCAAGGTAAAGCAGGGCATGTTGCCTATCCAGAAAACACCATAAACGCAGCACATTTAAGTGCCGAGGTTGTAAAGCGCTTAATGGCAATTAGCTGGCACAAAGATGAAGCTAGCTCGGCAACAACACTGCAAGTAACCGGAATTAATATTGCCAATGTGGTCGATAACCTTGTTCCTGCTCAGTGTGAGCTCACCTTTAACGTGCGTTATAGTCATGGCTATAAAAGCAAAGATGTTAAAGAAGAAATTCAATTTGCATTGGCTGATTTAGCATCGCAGCTAACGCTTGTTTGGGAGCGTCCGTGTGAATCATTTTATACCCTGCATCAAGCAAGTAATTGCTTGTTGCAGCAGCTTGAACAAGCTGTGCACGAAGTAACTGGCAGCTTTCCAATGCTTAGTACAAGTGGTGGCACATCCGATGGTCGGTTTTTTGCCAATGAGCACACGCAAGTGATTGAATGTGGCGTGCGAAACCATACCATTCATCAAGTTAATGAACACGTACCCATAGTAGACTTAAAAACTATTGAGCAAATATATTTAGCAGCGCTTAGAAATATATTTAGTTAAAAAAGAATAAGTCGGCGAACATGCCGACTTATTCTTTAATGACTATTAGCGTGTCTGTCCCAAATACCTTTTGGCTTTACTGGCTTTTACTTTATCTAAGTCGACAAGTACTAATCCATCAATGCAATTATTAAACTCAGGGTCGATGCTAAAACTTAAAAACTGTACGCCGCCTGGCTCGCAAAGTTCAGTGTATTGTTTGAATAGGGTTGGGACCTGTGCGCCGATATTGGCAAGCACATGTTTAAGTTCAACAAAGTCTTCTTTAATATCATTACCAGAAAATAACTGAGCACATTGTGCTTTTTGTGATTCTGTATGACGATATTCATTATTGGGGATTGCTAACACTTGTTTAGCACCATAATAATGTTGGTAATAATGAACTAGTAGCGATTTAGCTTGCTCGGGTAGTGCATTTGACACACTAACCGCGCCAAACAAATAGCGGTATTGCGGGTAACGGTTAACGAATGCGCCGATGCCAAACCACAAATAATCTAGGCTCTTTCTGCCCCAGTATTTGGGTTGCACGAAGCTTCGACCAAGCTCTATACCTTTTTCTAAATACGGTGCCATATCATCGCTGTAGCTAAATAGGCTATCGGTATATAAACCTTTGCGGCCATGTTTTTCTATGATGTCTTGTGCGCAGGCAAGTCGATATGCGCCAACTAGTTCAAGTTGTTTGGCATCCCATAGTACAAGGTGTTGATAATCCATGTCGTATTTATCTATATCTCGGCGTTTACCACTGCCTTCACCGACTGCGCGAAACGCAATTTCACGCAGTCGGCCTAGCTCACGAAAAATCGGCGAGCTGCCACAGTATTGATATAAGTAAATTTTCATTCCATCAGAGGTTTCACCTAATAATTCACACTCCTCAATGGCTTTTTTAAGGTCTTTAGTCGCTTCTGGGCTGGCTATGGGGGTTTGTGTTTTTAACGGCAGAGGTTTTTTAGTAATAAGTCGATACAGTTGCTTTCTTATCAGCTGAGCTATTTCTTTATCTTTTAAATTCTCGATTAAATATGACTCAGGTGGGATAGATGCACCAATTTCAAACTCTAATGATTTTTGTCGTTGTTTAAACATCTCTTTGACCAATAACAAACTGGCTAATGGTTTATAAATCATTGAGGTGCCGTAAAATAGCGGGCTGTTTTTCGCTTTGATGTAAATAGGTAAAATAGGCGCGTTAGCTTTTTTTGCCATACGTAAAAAACCACTGTTCCATTTACAGTCTTTAATTCCCGTTGGACTTAATCGCGATACCTCACCTGCAGGGAAAATTAATAACGCACCGTCTGATTTTAAGTGCTGTTGGATATTAGCAAGTTCTTTCTTTTTACTCGTACCAGAGAGGTTATCAACGGGTAGTAGCAACGAGTGCATTGGGGTGATAGACATTAGCATGCGGTTTGCAACAACCTTTAAGTCAGGGCGCACAGTTGATAAGACTTTTATTAGCGCTAATGCATCGAGTGAACCAATAGGATGGTTTGCCACAATAATAATATTGCCTTCACTAGGTATATGCTCCATTTGCTTTGGCTTGTAGCGTGTGTCAAAGTCTAGCTCTTCGAGCACCTGCTCTACAAACTCAAGTCCTTGTAAGTGTGGGTATGCATCACCAAAGGCAACAAACTCTTGCTCATGTAATAAATAACCCAGGCCTTTTTTTACTAAGCCTTTTACTTTTGGTGAATTTTCTAACTGTGGTAAATTTGCTTCTATTACTTTATCAACACTGATCATACACACCTCAATCTTAAGCGCATTTAGCGATGAAATTAGGTTAAGAGTTTGCTGTGACAGTTAGGTTGCAGTTGTGTGACTTTTTAATGAGCGCTTTGAGTACGAGGCAAAATGGAGAAGACAATGATTTTACTTGTGGCTATAACAGGCCGAGATTGCAGCCAATTAATTGCTAAGCTGCAAGCTTTATTACCAGAGGTCAAGGTACAGCCTTGGTCAGAGTGTACTGATTACGAAGCGGTTGAATTTGTGCTTGCTTGGAATGCGCCCGCTGATTTATGGCCTAAGTTAGTAAATTTAAAAGCCGTTTCTTCTTTTGGTGCGGGTGTTGATAGCATTGATTTAACGAAGATAGCTGCACATGTTCCCGTTGTTAGAATTGTTGATGATAACCTGGCTAATGATATGGCAGAGTATGTGTTGACTCATGTATTGGCACACAAGCTTAGGCTTAAAGAGTATTATTTAAAACAATCAGCCGGCAGTTGGAAGCCAAAGCGAGCGTATTCACAGCAACATGTGGGTATTTTAGGTTATGGTGAACTAGGCAAAGCTTGTGCTAAGCGCTTACTTGCAAATGGCTTTAAAGTGAGCGCTTGGTCTAATAGTGAAAAACATGATTCTGAGGTGGACACGTATTACACACAGCATGGATTAGATGACATGCTTGGTCAAATTGATTATCTCGTTTGCTTACTACCACTTAATCAGCACACTCAAGGCATTATAAATAAATCACTCATTAGCAAACTGCAAAGTCATACGGTACTAATTAATGTTGCCAGAGGCAAACATGTCGTTGATGAAGATTTACTCGAGGCACTTGATAATGAGCAATTACGTGGCGCTACGCTAGATGTGTTTAGCGAAGAGCCTTTGCCTAAAACACACCCTTATTGGTCTCATGACAAAGTGACCTTAACCCCACACTGTGCTGCATTGTCAGATATAGAGTCAGTTACTTTGCAAATTTCAGATAATGTAAAGAGACTAATCAAAGGTAAAAACCTAATGAATCAGATTGATAGAACAAAAGGTTATTGACAAATTACAAATTAGTTTAATAAACACCTTGTTAACATCTGTAACTTTGTTATTCTGTTGTTGCTCAATAAAAAAACAACAATAAAAAAGAGGCGTTATGAAATCTAATCAAGGTGGAGCTAAATTTAGTCTAGTCGTAGTGTCAGTTATCGTTCTTGGTGTTTCAGCATGGTTTAATCAAGCTAATGCATCGGAGCAGCCAGCTCAGGCCACTGAAGTTAGCCAATCATAACCAACCAATCTCAGTAAGTATGTGCAGCATGTTTTAATGCTGCACTTCAATCGCTTTTTCTATTAACTTCTTTTTGAATGGATTTCTCTGTTCTCGTGTTTCTTCTCGTCTGACTTTTTAATCATCACATACGTTGCACCGCTACCACCATGATGCTTAAGGGCACTATGAAACGCTAAAACTGCTGGAATTTCTTGCAGCCACTTATTGGTATAGCTTTTTAAAATACCTGGTTGTGATTTATTTTTGATACCAATGCCGTGGCGTATAAGCACGACACGAATATTTCGTTTGTGGCAGTCATCAATAAAATTTAAAAGTGTGCTGCGAGCTCGTTGAAGAGGCTGACCATGCAAATCAAGCGTGGCATCAAGTTGATATTTAGCTAAACGCAGATTTTTATATACTTGGCCTTGTACACCATCTTTTTTAAATGCCAATATGGCATGGGGATCTAACAGCTCAACAAACTCACTGCGTAAATAGTTTTCATCAATTGCTAAATCACACTCAGCTGCTTTACGTTTTTCTTGTTGCGCTAGTGAAGGGCCTTGTTTCGTGGAATCAAATTGAACAGTGTCATGCTTAAGAGGTTTTACGTCTTCCATTGACGAAAGAAATAAGTCGAAGTCGTTAAATGACACAGTGCACCTCCAAATTATTTATATACGACTAATATGGTATCTCAGTTCAGTCATCTTGTAAGCAAAAAAAAGCCCAAACAGAATGCTGCTTGGGCAGAAAAGATGATAGATGGGATAGCCTATTCTATCAATTTATCTTAGGAGAAGATTAACCTTGATTGATATTCAGTTGGCCAAATGTATAGACCTTGAATAAATAAAATGTATTGATCAACACTAAGCTCATATTCGAGATAACGCTTGACGACATTAGATCTAAGCTAAATGATAGAAACAATAAACTACACGCGCTGATCGCTGCAAAACGTAGTAATGTCAGCTGGTTAATAAAAAATGCACCTAATCCTAGGGCAAGTAGCGTTAAGTTTAAAAGCCAATCTAGCTCGTTTACCATGGTCGTATCAATTCATATCTGTGTTGAAAAAGGAGCGCCATTATGGTGATCTTTTACACAGCTTTCAACCAAGTAATTTTTAATTTTCAGATTAGTTTTTTTAATCTATTGTTAGTTTTTTCATTGCTGCGAAGAAACCACTTTTATCTGTCACACGGTACTTCTGGCAAGTGTCTGGTTTACGCTTATCTTGGCAAAGATAAATAACGTTACGACTTAGGTCTGCACGGGGACTGAGGGTTGAATCAAATAAGTTTGCTCCATAGCCAAAAATGCCTGGCCAGAACACACTCTGAGATACCATACCAAGCTTTTCATAGGTGATTAAAATAGGTTTTGGTGTAATTAGTAGAATTAATACAACCGCTGCGAGTGTATACCAACGTGCTTTACTTTTTTTAAGCTCGATTTCAGGAATGCTTTGTTGCGCGGCTTGTGCACGTGCTTGTTGTTGGTTTACTGGTCTTTGTCGCTTTGCTTGTGTTGGTTTTTTTCGTTCAGGTGTTTTACCAAGCAAAGATTGTTTTTTTATTTTATTAGACATAAAGCTTATCTGGCCTTTTATATATAGCTCTCTATAATGAGATTATAACGAAGTTTTTGATATAATAGTCAAATTCAAAGCGTAAATTATTTATTTAAGTTAATATTGTATTAGCAATAAGTGTTATCTTTAAAGATTAGAGGAATAGTATGGACACGCAGCTTTCAATTCTTATCGTGGACGATGTTGGCACCGTGCGTAGCTTTTTAAACCAAACGCTTATGCACCTAGGTATCGATAATGTTCGAGAGGCATCCACAGCAGCGCAGTGTTTGAGCGCGTGCAAAGAGAAGGAGTTTAATATTATCTTTTTAGATATTGAACTACCTGACGGTGACGGTAAGGAAATCATCTCACAGATAAATGATATTTCACCTGAAGCAAATGTTGTTATGGTGTCTGCACATTCAACAGTGGAAAATGTTAAAGAAGCGATTGAAAAGGGCGCCAAAGGTTTCGTTGTAAAGCCTTTTACCCCAAAGAAGATCGCGGCAATGCTGAAAAAGTTTTACCCCGATTTAGAGATTGCATAGCAGTTATCTGAAAAACATTAAGATAAAAAAAAACCGGCAAAAGCCGGTTTTTTTATATTCATCAAAAACAAATTATAGCGCTTTGATTTTAGCTGCTAAACGGCTCTTATGACGAGCTGCTTTGTTCTTGTGGATTAGACCTTTAGTTGCGTAACGGTCTAGGATAGGTGTTGCAACAGCGAATGCCGCTTGTGCAGCTTCTTTGTCGCCCGCTTCAATTGCAGCAACTACTTTTTTGAAGTAAGTGCGCATCATTGAACGACGGCTTGCGTTATGTTGACGATTTTTTTCGCTCGTAATAGCGCGTTTTTTTGCAGACTTGATGTTAGCCAAGGTTTGCTCCTAACAATCTTAAAATAAGCTTAATTTAAAGGCCGTGGAATATGCCTGTTTTTATCATGAATGTCAACGAAATTTTGACATCTCAAGAAAAACTGCTCCTTATAACGAACATCAATTTGCCGCTTTAGCAGTTAATATCGCTATTGTAACAAAGGGTCGGGTTCGAGCCTAGTGCTTTAAAGATATTTTAGGCATAATCGCCCATCTTATAAGATTTTTGATAACGGGTTTAAGGTGGCAAAAGGATTATTTCGTTCCGGAATGATAGTCAGTGCTATGACAATGATTTCGCGTATTTTAGGATTGGTGCGAGATGCTGTAGTGGCTAATTTACTGGGTGCAAGTGCCGCAGCGGATGTGTTTTTGTTTGCCAATCGAATTCCTAATTTTTTACGTCGCTTATTTGCAGAAGGCGCTTTTGCACAAGCATTTGTACCTGTTCTATCTGAGATAAAAGAACAGCAAGGCGATGATAAGGTCAGGTTGTTTGTTGCTCAAGCTGCCGGTACTTTGGGTACCATTTTATTAGCGGTTACTCTATTTGGTGTGGTTGCCTCGCCTGTCATTGCCGCATTATTTGGTACTGGCTGGTTTATTGATTGGTGGCAAGGCGGCGAAAATGCCGAAAAGTTCGTTCTTGCTAGTGCGCTGTTAAAACTGACTTTCCCGTATTTATTTTTTGTTAGTCTGGTAGCCCTCAGCGGTGCGGTTATGAACGTATATAATCGCTTTGCCGTTGCCGCTTTTACACCCGTACTTTTAAACGTATCAATTATTACTTGCGCTATTTTTCTACATGATAAGTTTTCGGTGGGGGCGTATGCGCTTGCCATCGGCGTATTTGTGGGTGGTCTAGTTCAGTTACTGTTCCAGTTGCCGTTTTTGTATCGTGCCCGCATGCTGAGCCGCCCTAAATGGGGGTGGCAAGATGAAAACGTCAAAAAAGTTAGAAAGCTCATGCTACCTGCCTTGTTTGGCGTTTCGATAAGCCAAATAAACTTGTTGCTCGATACCATGATTGCCTCTATGTTAATGACAGGCTCTATCGCTTGGCTTTATTACTCAGACCGATTGATTGAGTTTCCTCTAGGCTTATTTGGTATTGGTATCGCAACGGTCATATTGCCTGCATTGTCAAAATTACATAGCACAAAAAGTACAAAAGATTTTCAGCTGACCCTTGATTGGGGGGTAAGGTTTGTAATTTTCTTAGGCTTGCCTGCCATGTTTGGTTTAATGGTAATTAGCCCGCTTATTATTACGGTTTTATTTGACCACGGTGCGTTTCAGGACGGTGAAATTGATCATGTCCAAGCGGTGAGCTACGGTGTGATGGCTTATTCAGTGGGACTAGTTAGTTTTATGCTAATCAAAGTGTTAGCGCCAGGCTTTTATTCGCGTCAAGATACAAAAACCCCCGTTAAAATTGGTATTAAAACTCTGGTTTTAAATATGGTGTTTAACATTATGTTGGCACCATTTATTGGTTATTTAGGTCTGGCTTTGGCCACATCAATGTCGGCTAGTTGTAATGCTTATTTGTTGTATCATCAATTACGTAAAGAAGGGGTCTATCAGTTTTCTGCGATGAGCCTTGGTTTTACCTTTAAGTGTTTGTTTTCAAGTTTATTAATGGCTGCGTCTGTGTGGTACGTAGGCCAGCAATTTATGTGGCAAGCTTGGCACTTTACTGAGCAAGTGTTGTTGTTGGGCGGGTTATTAGTGTTGGCGGTTTTTGTATATTTTGCAGCCTTATTCATTTTAGGCGTGCGACTAAATACGATAAAAAGTGTTGCAACTACTGAATCAAACTAAAAAAAAGATTATAATCGGCGCTTCAAGCCCGATATCAATGTTTTGGGCTCGCTGATAAAGGCAAAAAGGTGGCATGGAGTTAATTAGAGGTATTCACAATATTCGCGCGCAGCATTATGGCTGTGTGTTGACCATTGGTAATTTTGATGGTGTGCACTTAGGTCATGCAGAAGTGATTAAAGGCTTGCTGCAAGACGCAGAAAAGCATCAATTGCCAAGTACCGTGATGTTATTTGAGCCTCAGCCACAAGAATTTTTTGCTAAAGATAATGCTCCAGCGCGTTTAACTCGACTACGTGATAAGCTTAGCTTACTTGCTAAATTGGGAGTGGAGCGAGTGATTTGCATTAGCTTCAATCAACAATTTGCCAATATGGAAGCAGAGCAGTTTGTAAGCCAAGTATTGGTTGATAAGTTAGGTGTAAAAGCTCTGACTGTAGGCGATGACTTTTGCTTTGGAAAGCGGCGCCGTGGTGATTTTGCGTTGCTTAAAGCAATGGGTGCTGAGTTAAACATGGATGTGAAAAGTACTGCGAGTTTTCGCAGGCTTAATGATAGAGTGAGCAGTACTCTTATTCGCCAGGCACTTGCTGCAGGGCAATTAGAAGACGCAAAAACCATGTTAGGTCATGGTTATGCAATTTCTGGACGTGTTATTCATGGCTGGGCAAAAGGTCGTGAATTAGGGTTCAGAACGGCCAATATAGCATTAAAACGCCAAGTATGCCCTGTAAATGGGGTGTTCGCGGTACGAGCAAAAGTTGGTGAAAAAGAATTATTTGGGGTTGCAAATATTGGCAACAAACCCACATTTAATGGAACACGCGCTTTGTTAGAGGTTCATCTGTTCGACTTTGCGCAAGACATTTATGGACAATTTATGCACGTGGAGCTAATTAAAAAGCTTCGCGATGAGAAAAAATTCGAGACATTAACACAACTGACGGCGCAGATTGCAGATGATGTGACCGCCGCTAAGCAGTGTTTTGGTTTAAATTAGGTAGCCGATACGGAAAGTAGGATTAATGAGCGACTACAAACATACTTTGAATTTACCGGAAACAGCGTTTCCAATGCGCGGCAATTTGGCTCAACGTGAACCAAAGATGCTTAAGACATGGTATGAAGACGATCTTTATGGTCAAATTCGCAGCGCTAAAAAAGGTAAAAAAACCTTCATTTTGCATGACGGCCCTCCGTATGCAAACGGTGATATCCATTTAGGCCACTCGGTAAACAAAATTCTTAAAGATATTATTGTTAAGTCAAAAACCTTGTCTGACTTTGATGCACCTTATGTGCCTGGTTGGGACTGTCACGGTTTACCAATTGAGTTAATGGTTGAGAAGAAGGTAGGCAAACCAGGTGTGAAAGTGTCTGCTGCTGAGTTCCGTGAAAAGTGTCGCGAATACGCTAAGAAACAAGTTGAAGGTCAAAAAACAGACTTCAAACGTCTTGGTGTGTTTGGTGATTGGGACAAGCCTTACCTAACAATGAACTTTGACTTTGAAGCGAATGCTATTCGCGTACTTGGTCGCATCATTAAAAATGGTCACTTACATAAAGGTGCTAAGCCTGTTCACTGGTGTACAGATTGTGGTTCAGCACTTGCTGAAGCAGAGGTTGAATACCAAGATAAACAGTCACCAGCAATCGATGTGCGTTTTGAATTTGCTGATCAAGAGGCTGTAATCAATGCGTTTGAACTTGCCGAAGGCCATGAAGGTAGCGGTGCAGTTAGTACTGTTATCTGGACAACTACACCTTGGACATTACCAGCTAACCGTGCAGTAGCAGTTCACGAAAAGCTTGAATATGCCCTAGTTCAAGTTGATGACGAAGGCGCACAGCAGCGTTTAATTTTAGGTTCAGAGCTAGTAAAAGATGCAATGGACCGTTATGGCTTTAAGCATTACCATGTACTAGGTTATGTAAAAGGTGCGGCACTTGAGAATTTACAGGTTGCTCACCCGTTCTATGACTTCACAGTGCCTGTAATTGTTGCTGATCACGTAACGACTGATTCTGGTACTGGTGTTGTTCATACTGCGCCTGGTCACGGTCAAGAGGATTTCGCGGCAGGTCTTGCTTATGGTTTAGAAGTTGCTAACCCTGTTGGTGCAAACGGTGTTTACTTACCTGACACACCAATGTTTGCTGGTCAGCACGTATTTAAAGCAAATGCGAGCGTGATTGACGTATTAACTGAAAACAATGCGTTATTACACCATCATGCGCTTACACATAGCTACCCACATTGCTGGCGTCATAAAACACCTATTATCTTCCGTGCTACGCCACAGTGGTTCGTAAGTATGGACCAAGCTAACCTTCGTCAAGATTCATTAAACGAAATCAAAAAGACTGAGTGGTTGCCTGAGTGGGGCGAGAGCCGCATTGCAAACATGGTTGAAGGCCGTCCTGATTGGTGTATTTCACGTCAACGTACATGGGGTGTGCCAATTGCATTATTTGTTGATAAAGACACAGGTGCGCTTCACCCAAATACGCAAGAGCTAATCGAAGAAGCCGCAAAACTGGTTGAGAAATCAGGTATTCAAGCTTGGTATGACTTAGACCCTGCAACCTTACTTGGCGATGACGCTGAGCAATACATGAAAGTACAAGATACGTTAGATGTATGGTTTGACTCAGGTGTGACTCACGCATGTGTGGTTGATGCACGTGAAGGTTTAACCGGTCCTGCTGATCTTTACTTAGAAGGTTCTGATCAACACCGTGGTTGGTTTATGTCGTCAATGATGACATCGGTTGCTATCAATGGTCATGCGCCATATAAGCAAGTGCTAACCCATGGTTTCACGGTTGATGAAAATGGCCGCAAGATGTCTAAATCATTAGGCAATGTAATTTCGCCACAAAACGTGATGAACAAACTAGGTGCTGACATCTTACGTTTATGGGTTGCATCAACTGACTTTACAGCAGAAATGACTGTATCTGATGAAATCTTTAAACGTTCTGCTGACCGTTACCGTCGTATTCGTAACACAAGCCGTTACTTACTTGCGAACCTTAATGGTTTTGATCCAAAAACTGATAAAGTTGCGATTGAAGACATGGTTGAGCTTGATCGTTGGATTGTGGGCCGTGCAGCTGAGCTTCAAGATGAAATCTTAGCGGCTTACGATAAGTATCAAATGTTACTTGTAACGCAAAAGCTAATGAACTTCTGTACTGGTGAACTTGGTTCGTTCTACTTAGATGTAATCAAAGATCGTCAATACACAGCGAAAAGCGATAGCCATGCCCGTCGTTCATGTCAAACTGCGCTTTACCACATTGCTGAAGCAATGACGCGTTGGATGGCACCGATTTTAAGCTTTACTGCACAAGAAATTTGGGAAGCATTACCAGGCGAACGTGATAATTTTGTGTTCACTTCAGTTTGGTATGATGGTTTACAAGCCTCTTCACAAGGTAAGTTCAGCAACGATGATTGGTTAACAATCCTTAATGTTCGTGATGAAGTAAACCGAGTACTAGAAGCGGCTCGTAAAGAAGAAATCATTGGTGCAACATTACAAGCAAACGTAAGTATTTACGCAGGTGAAGAGCTAAGTTCGAAATTAGCTGCGTTAGGTGATGAGCTGCGCTTTGTGCTATTAACTTCGGGCGTAACTGTTGAAACTGTGACAGCACAACCTGAAGGTACTCAAGCTACAGAAATTGATGGTTTATTCATTAAAGTTGCTGCAACAACCGCTGAAAAATGTGAGCGTTGTTGGCATTACTGTGATGATGTAGGTGCAGAGCCAGCGCACCCTGAAATTTGTGGTCGTTGTGTTAGCAATGTTGACGGCGATGGTGAACAGCGTCAGTTCGCGTAGGAGTTGTTTGTGAGCAAACTAGCCGGAAAAAGTGGCTTAGTTTGGCTATGGCTGAGTCTACTACTTTTAGTAGTAGACCATGCGACAAAAACACTTGTTGTTAACACCATGGCCTACAAAGAGTCGATAGATATTCTGCCTTTCTTTAATTTTACCTACGTACATAACTATGGTGCGGCATTTAGCTTTTTAAGTGATTCAGGTGGTTGGCAGCGTTGGTTTTTTAGCATAATAGCGGTAACGATCAGTGTTCTTTTAGTATGGTGGCTTAAACGCTTACCCGCGACGAACAAGATATTATGTTCTGCATATGCGTTAGTATTAGCCGGTGCAATTGGCAACTTATACGACCGCATCGCTTATGGCTATGTTATTGATTTTTTGCATGTATATTACGAAAACTGGCACTTTCCTGTTTTCAATATTGCCGATTGCGCGATTTGTATCGGTGCCGCATTACTTTTATTTGATGCCTTCACAGGCGAAAGTCCGAAGGAGCAACAAGCATGAGCCAAGCTGTAATTGGTGAAAACTCTGAAGTGATCTTTCATTTCTCAATTAAGTTAGAAGATGGCTCTGCAGCCGACTCAACTAAGGTACATAATAAACCAGCAAAATTGCGAATGGGTGATGGTAGCCTGACAGAAAACTTTGAAAAATGTTTACTAGGTTTAGCCGCCGGTGACAGCAAGTCATTTGCATTAGAGCCTGAAGATGCATTTGGTCAGCCAAATCCAGATAACATTTATTATGTGGATCGCAGTAAGTTTGGTGCGGATACCCCTGCTGAAGTAGGTAACATTATTGCCTTTACTCAGCCTGATGGCACTGAGTTACCCGGTCTTGTTCGTGAAGTTCAAGGTGAGTCGGTCACAATTGACTTTAATCACCCACTTGCAGGGCAGCGCTTAACCTTTGAAGTCGATATTTTAGAGGTAACAGGTTAATGGATATTTTATTAGCGAATCCACGTGGTTTTTGCGCTGGTGTCGACCGTGCAATTAGTATTGTGGAGCGCGCACTCGATATCTTTGAAAAGCCAATCTATGTGCGTCATGAAGTGGTTCACAATCGATATGTTGTTGATGGCTTAAAAAATCGCGGTGCAGTTTTTGTTGAAGAGCTAGATCAGGTTCCTGACGATAGTATTGTTATCTTCAGTGCGCATGGTGTATCGCAAGCCGTTCGAAGTGAAGCAAAACGTCGCGACCTTAAAGTGTTCGATGCAACCTGCCCACTGGTAACAAAAGTACATATGGAAGTAACACGAGCCAGCCGTAAAGGTATTGAGTGTGTATTGATTGGTCACCATGGCCATCCTGAGGTTGAAGGTACTATGGGTCAGTACGACAACGAAGCGGGCGGTATTTACTTAGTAGAAACCCCTGAAGATGTTGCCGTTTTATCTGTTAAAAATCCTGAAAACCTTTTTTACTGTAGCCAGACCACGTTATCTGTTGATGATACGGCAGATGTGATTGATGCACTACGTACTAAGTTTCCAGCCATTGATGGCCCGCGTAAAGACGACATTTGTTATGCTACGCAAAACCGTCAAGATGCGGTTCGTGACTTAGCTGATAAAGTGGATGTACTGCTTGTAGTAGGGGCTAAAAATAGTTCTAACTCAAATCGCTTACGTGAGCTTGCTGACAAAATGGGCACCACTGCTTATTTAATTGATGATGCAAGTAATGTTGAGGCGGATTGGTTTAACAATGTAAATGCCGTAGGTGTGACTGCTGGGGCATCTGCGCCAGAAGTTTTAGTTCAACAGGTTATTGCTCGTTTAAAAGAATTGGGTGGTAATCAAGTTGTTGAAAATCCTGGTGAAGAAGAGAACATAGTATTTGCCGTTCCTGTTGAGCTACGCTAATCTAAGCAAATAGTAGTCAACAGTTAAAAGAGGAGCCCATGAGCAAACAGCCAAATTCACACGGCTTGCTGATTGCGGCTCTTTTCCAATCCCGTGGTGTACTCGCCATACTTATCGTCAGTCAAGTTATTGCTGTTTTATTGGCGTTTTCACCGTTAAGTTTTGGTGATGTATGGTTACGTCTGGCCATTTTTAGTTTCTTTTTGCACCTTATTTTCTTATCTAGTCTTTCTTGTCTTTATCTCTCACGGTCTGTACTTACTAAATTATCTCAGGCATTACAGTTATCTATCTTAGTAATTGTTTTACTGATTTTTACATACTTGTATAGCTTTGCAGTACTTAACGTATTCGCAGATATCTTTGAAATGGCATCTAAGACGCACTTTATTGTGAGTAACCTACTGATAATTTTTTTGGTTACAGTGCTTTTTGTTCAATTTTTGCTGATGCATAATCAAAAGGAGCAGCAAACAAAAGCTCTGGCTAAAGCCAAATTAGATGCGCTTCAAGCCCGCATTCGTCCTCATTTCCTATTTAATAGTTTGAATACTGCTGCTGAGCTAACCCACTATGATGTGGTGGCGGCAGAACAAGCTATTCTTGCATTAGCTGCACTCTCTCAGGCTGCTATGAAAAGTGGTAAAGCTATTTTACTTACCGATGAAATAACACTATGTCAACAATATATAGCACTAGAGCGTTGGCGTTACGGAGAACGGCTAACAGTAAACTGGCAGTTACTTGATAAACTACCTGATATCGATATCCCATGTTTGACTCTCCAACCTCTTATTGAGAATGCAGTATTTTATGGGATCGAGACAGCAGAGCACGGTGAAATAAATGTCGAAATGCACCAGTCTGATAAAACTTACACATTCATTATTACTAACCCAGTAGTGAAGAACATCATGAATGAAAGGTCGGGTAATGGTATGGCACTTGATAATATTCGTGAACGCTTATCACTGTTTTATCAACGAAAGGCATCAATAACAACCACTCATCGCGATGGAATATTTAGGGTAAAACTTGTATTACCAAGGCAGAAAACAGCATGATAAAAGTATTAATTGTTGATGATGAACCGCTAGCTCGAGCACGTATTTCACGATTATTGTCAGAGCATAGTAATTATACAGTGATTGGTGATGCCTGTAATGGCGAACAGGCAATTGAATATTGTAAACAGTTACAGCCTGATGTCGTGCTACTCGATATTAATATGCCCAAGCTTAATGGACTGGAGGTTGCTGCGACATTAAAGCAATTAACTATACCACCTGCCATCGTATTTCTTACAGCTCACCCTGAGCACGCACTAGAAGCATTCCAACTCTGTGCTGATGGTTATTTAGTAAAACCAGTTTCTGAGTCTTCGCTTAATCAAACATTATCGCAACTTAGCAAGCTTAATCGAACTCAATTAAGTGACTCTGCTAAAAGCTACATAAGTTATCAGCTCGGTGGTGTATTGCGCAGAGTAAATATTGAGAATGTGATTTGTTGCATTGCGGAACAAAAATATACTCGTGTCGTATTCGAAGGGGGCGAAGCAATCATTGAACAAAGCCTTAAACAACTCGAGCGTACTTTCCCTATACAATTATTGCGAATACATCGTAATACCCTTGTAAATAAGCAACATATTTATAGTTTAAACAGCCGACAGCCTGGTGGGCATACTTTAATTATGAACCAACTAGAAGAGCCTTTAACTGTTAGTCGTCGGGAATTAAAAGCGGTAAAAGCTGCATTGGGTAACTAGGAGCGAGAGTTTCACTGACCGTTCATCTAACATATTGACCGTTTATACATACACCTATTGCTATTCTTTTTAGGCTTCTTATGCTTAAGGTATGTCAATTTATTAGCCACGTTCATTATGAAAATTAACTCTCATCAACAGGGCTTTACCTTAATCGAGGTGCTCATTGCATTTATTATATTGAGCCTTGGTTTATTAGGTGCTATCGCGCTTCAAGCGAAAGCAAAGCAAGCAAGTTTTGATGCTATGCAGCGCTCGGCTGCAATTGCGTTAGGGAATGATATTATCCACCGCATGAGAGCAAATGATACGGCTACTTTTTCAGCGCTATATAGTGGGCAGTTTCATAGCCAAACAGCATTAGGTAAAGTCTCTAGCTGTTATCAGGCTACATGCTCTCCACAGCAAATCGCTGCACTTGATAAACAGCAATGGGTGCGAGCAATTCAGGCACGTGAAAACACCGGAGCTCTGGATGAAGCAAGGGTGTGCATTAAAGCCACTGCAGTCTCAGGGGGCCTTCCAAGTGAGTATAATATTGAAGTGATTGTTAGTTGGCGTGGTCGACAAGAGTTTAAAGCAAGCGCAGAAAACTTAAAAACCGGATGTGGTTCAGTAAATGACCGTCGTCGCCTTGTCGTTCTTGACAGCTATATTTATTTAAGGTCGTAAGATGAATAAGTATAAAGGTTTTACATTAATTGAAATGATGGTTGCCTTATTCATAGGTGGTATTGTTTTAGGTGGTGTAATGTTTACTTATGTAAGTATGAAAGCCACAACTAAAGACACGATGATGATTGGCGAGCTGCAAGAAACTGGCAGATTAGCCCTCAATATACTACAGCGGGATATTGAGCAAGTTGGTTTTTGGGGCACTTTTTACGAGGATTCCTTTTCTGCTGCTAATACGCAACTTAGTCAAGTTGCAAATCCAAGTCCTGACTGCTCTGCTGGTTTAAATAACGGTAGTTTCCCTGACCTAGCTTCTAGTACTAATTTTCGTTCAATTTATGCAGTGCAGGCTGCAGGCTCCTCCGCGCTGGGCTGTATTCGTGACGCTGCAGCAAATACGGATGTATTACAATTAAAGTTTTTAGAAGGATTTCAAAATGAGCCTAAGTACACAAGCAATAATTCTTATTATTTTGTTGCAGAGCAAGAATTTGCATTGTTTACTCGTGGGCCTGTGAATGCAGCAACAATAAATGTCAACGCAACGGTGTGGCGCTACCGCCATAATGTTTATTATGTTTCTAAAGAAACTATTTATATCAATAAAAAACGTGTTGTTATTCCTGTTCTGAAACGAAAACGACTGACCCCAGTACGCGGTATGTATACAGAAACTGTTATGGAGGGAGTTGAAAATATGCGGTTTGTTTTTGGCTTAGATACCACTAATGATAGTCGAGTTGATACCTATAAAAGTATTAATCAAATGACGGCTACTGATTGGGAGAATAGGCGTGGAATTTTGACAGTACAAGTATTTTTACTTGCTAGATCTCTGATGCCAGATGGCGACTTACAAATTAAAAATCAAACCTATGAGTTAGGAGAAGGGGCTAGTGGTAGAACACTTACATTCAATGATAAATATCGACGCGCAATTTTTACAACCACCATTAGATTAAACAATGTAGGAGCAAATTTGTGGCGCATTTAAACCCTCCTAAAAAGCAACAGGGCATAGTATTGATCCTTGCTCTAATTATGGTTGTTGCAGTAACAGGGATTGCAGTAACTTTAATGAATAGCAGTAGTATTGATGCAAAAATAACAGCCGCGGTACAAGAGCGTGAAGTTGCTGAAAATGAAGTTATGGGCACAGTGCTTAAGGTGATTGCAAATCAAGCCGCTGCTGGAAGAAATAGTGCTTTTTTTAAAAAGCCTGAGCAAATACCTGAGGGTGGCTTCGATTTGGGCGCGATCGGTGACTCCACAAATAAAATGATTAATTTAAATAATGGCGAATTGGATTTGCCATGTCCTCGCAAGTACAACTTCACCTCCGGTGTGTCATGCAACATGGTCGAAGTTAATACCACAATTACCTATGGTAAAAAAAGTATTCATACATTAACTGTTAAAACGGGCGTTGCTCAAGAAATGGCAAGTTTAAACACGGGTGGCTAGAGAGGGAATTGTAATGAAGGTCGTTAACTTTAAATATGTATTTATATATGTTTGCACGCTTGGATTTTTAACCGCAGCAAATGCAGATGATACTGAGCTTTATGTTAATTATGATAAAGATCTTGATGAAAAATCGCGTGTTATTTTTGTACTCGATACCTCTGGTAGCATGCAGTATTCTGCCAATACAGGGCTTAAATGCTTTCACCCAGTTGATGGTTACTTGTATGAGTGTCCTGATAGCCGAATTGCAGCTGCTAATGATCTGATTTAATGGCACCGCACACTTTTGTGAAGGATAATTAGTCCAACAACAAAGGTGTGAAAATGACCCAACG
>NZ_JBPNYQ010000010.1:0-70105 GCF_051235485.1 Pseudoalteromonas nanhaiensis
TTTTACACCCAAATTTGTATGCTTATTAGCATAACATTTCTTTCTTAATGGGTGGCCAAATTAACTATGCCACTACAGTGTAACTTTGTCTTTAATTGTGAGTAAGGTCTCAGAAAGCCCTTTTTCTATGTAATATGCTAATTCTACTACTTCTCTATATGAGTAGAGTTTATCTTGATTCTGAGATAGTTGCTCTTGATGTTGTGCAGTTAATTCGGTGTTGACCGGAAAGCTTTTAATAGTATCTAGACCATAAAACGATAGTAATTTGTCGATAGCGCTCTGATATTGATTACCAACAAAAACCGACAAATCGCCTTGTTTTGATTTTAGTTGAATTGCCTCTCTTATAGCCTTTAGTATCTCACAGTTATTTTCAACAAAAGCATGAACCCCATGACTGGCAATAAGCTTCATTTGTTCATCTGTTAATGATGATGCATTTTCTTTCAATGCTCTAGCCATACTACCTATGTAACCTTTGAGAGTGACGATACCTATGCTCTCGCCATCAATTCGCTTTGTAAAAACTTTATGGTATTCGACTAGGTTTTGATAAAATTTATAGGCATTGTCATATACCCACTCATGCTTCTGCCATTCGGTAGTGTCACTTTCTTTAAGGTAATAGCCCAATGAGTAGGGTAATAAACTTTCCTTTGCGATTTTTTCACCCGTAACAAAGTGGTAAAGGTCCAATGCAGCGTTTAGTAGCAGTAAAAACTGCTGGTTATTTTGAGTTTCTTCTTGGTAATGCTTATAAAGGTATTTAAATCCCTGAAGGCCATTTTCTGCAAACCCTTGAATTCCACGCTCACTAAGCAGCTTAATTATTGGTGATGCTACGCTACCAGCACTATTCAACCACCTTGGAAATGATAAAGTTGAGGATCTAACTCTTGTTGTATTAGCTTCCGAAGCGCTTGCTATCTGATTTTTCAAAAAAGCATCAACTTCATTGCCAAATTTGGATGATATGCTTTGTGCATACCCTATTACTTCGGCTTCAGTTTTAAATTGATTGACTCTAGCTTTACCCCACACATCGGGTAGTATAAATTTTAAAAAAGTACGGAAGTTGTGATTGCATATAAATGATGAAACGAATTCCCTATCCTGTAATGTTGCCAATAATGGCAGTTTGACGCGTTCAGTATTCTTAAAAGTATCATGTAGACAAAGATTTATAATAGCTGTCGCAGTTTTGAGGATATTGTCCCTAATAGAAGAATCTTTGAGGCTTAATTCTGGAAGGACGAGATAGTCCAGATATTTATTTAGTAATTTACGAATCTCTTTTACTTGATGGAATTCAAGTTCGAATAATTTAGTTATGTCGATTGAAGTAGCCCCATTTACTAGCCTAAAAGGAGCGTTGATAGCGTTATCATAAAAATGAAACTTAGCTAAGTTTTCTAAGGCTTCTTCTATACGAGTAGCATAACTAGGTAGCTTGACATCATTTATTTCATTAATGCAAAAGTATTCCAGTTCTTGCCAAATTTCAAAGTCTGATAGAGCATTTAATCCCGAAGTTTGAATTGATGTCGCAGTATCTGTACTAACCTTATTAAGGGCTAGAGGAAGAGTATGTTGTAAACTGACACAAGCATTCCGCAAGCGACTCATTGAAATAGCAGTGTCGTCATCTGCGCTAATATTGTTTTCTTTGTCATATGCCCTGTTAAATAAAACGTCTAACTGTTTGGCTAGAACAATTGAATGAGGTTTAAATCTAGCAGGAATACGATTGGACTTCCGCGTTTTAACTTGCTGCTGCATCTTCAGCCTCACGCATCAGTAATTCGTCAACATCACCGTAGATATCTTTCACCCACTCTGACATTGCTCCGTATGCATCCACTGCTACACTTTTGGCAAAGTCGATGTAACGTTTGGTTGTTTTAAAACTTTCGTGACTCATCAAGGTCATTAGTGTCTGTCTGATGGAACTCTCCGATTCACCTTTGTCAATTAGGTATTTAGCGACATAAGTAGCAAAGGTAGCGCGTAAGTCATGGAATGTGCGTAATAGTATTTCTAATCCCTGCTTCCTTTGTTCTTTTCTAACTATGGAAATAGTATTCCCCGGTGTATCTTCGCTTATCCGCGATCCTGAACTATTCATAAACAAAGGAAGCGGATGTTCACTATTGTCCATACCATGATTAGTCTCATGTTTGGTACGTCGCTTCATATTTTGAATTGTCAAAGTGTGATTGTAC
Organism: Pseudoalteromonas nanhaiensis; assembly: GCF_051235485.1. NCBI lineage: Bacteria > Pseudomonadati > Pseudomonadota > Gammaproteobacteria > Alteromonadales > Pseudoalteromonadaceae > Pseudoalteromonas > Pseudoalteromonas nanhaiensis. Next base: position 2,226 of record NZ_JBPNYQ010000010.1, read on the forward strand.
AAAAGCTTCATTAGAACTCGCGCTATTGTTAATCTCACTGGCTTATGTCCTTTTCGTACAATGTTCAATTTTGGAATACGTTTCTCGTTTTCTTTTTCATCAGGATCAAAAAGGTCTTTCTGGTCGATGGCTGAAATCTCAAAAGAACGAAGTCCACCTAGCAAAGCACATTGCAAATAAAGCTTATAAGTCTCTTTTTGAGCCGTATCCGTCTCCAGCAACTGTTTAAGTTCTTTTGGAGAATATGGTTGTAGATCTTTTTCGGGTGAGTCTTCCTTTTGTTTCAATGTATTTGGAATGCTCAAATTACTAACCCACTTCCATAAGCCTCCAGAACGTGTGTTGCTAGTAGGTAATTGAAACAATGAACTTACACTTGATTTAGCTTTCGATTTAATACGTACCTGTTTGTATTCAAGTGAGAAGGGGAGGCTATCTATAGCCCCGCGCTTATGGCTCCATATATAGAATGCTTTAACAGCTCTAATTCGTTCTTGAGCGCTGTTAAAGCTTATGCGTTTAGACTTATCTTTGGTTTCGACTCTTTCACATAAATGTTTGTGATATCTCCACACAGGTAACCTAGAAATATCATCATCTACAGATTGTTTTGAAAGTGGTGCAGCTATTACTTCAAAATAGGATGCATCATCTTTATCCAACCAATCTAAGAAAGCTTTTAAGTGCTTAGCTATACTGCAAACAGACTTAACATCTAATGGCTTTCCCGGTTGGCTGGCATGATAAGCGTCACTAAAAGCCTCATTGTCTATTTGATTCTTTTTGAGACTGAAATGACCTTCAAAGCGGTGCATTAAAAATAAGTTCATTTCTTGGCATTCGGTGAAGCGAGTCGGGTGATATAGCACTGGAAAATTAGGTTCTATTTTATCGTGCCTATATGAGTGAGTTCTGATGCCTTTTTCAGTCTTAATAGGTTGCCCTGATTTATCGAGATGAAAAGACATTCCTTTTCCAAAGTTGACTGATGTTTTAATTATTTTAGTTTTTGTTGTATTTCGAAGTATCATTTTCGTTCACCTTTGATTCTTAGCTAGAGTATGTGTGTAAAAGCTTTTTTGTTCAAGTTTATTAAGGGTATGATAGTATTATATCAATTCGGGGGTGATTTTGGATGAGAGTCAAAACTTAACGGCATCACAGCTTAAAACCATTATTACCCGCTGCGGTGAAGGCACGAAACTAATTTGCTCAGGTAACTTGGCGCAAATAGATAGCAACTACTTAACCCCCGTAACTTCAGGGCTTACCTATATTGTTGAACGCTTTAAAGATTTTGAATGCAGCGCCACTGTTAACTTAAATGGCGTCGTACGCAGCCGTTTAGCCAGCTTCGCTGAAGAAAATTTATAACTTGCTAGTACTTCTATGCCTCGTTAACCTAACCGTTAACGAGGTAAGGTACTTATAACCAGTGAATTTTTTACCATTAAAGCATTATTATCGCTCTTTATCAGTGGCACTTATTGTGCCACTGCTGGTGGCGTTTTTTTTGTGTTTGCATCTTTATAATTTAAAGCTCGAACGTGCTATTGAAAGCAGGCAAAACGGTTTTAATAATATCTCTGCACAGCTTAGCCATGCAATGAATGCTGCCAATGGCTTAATAGATACTATGTTCAAGCTCTACGAGCAGCCACTTTCTTATGATTATGCGCCTAGCTTGGCGCGCAATGTTAATCAGTTTGACCATTATTATTACCAATTGGTAGGTGAGGGGATCGGAGAAGTTGTGGGGCAAGGTCGATTTGCTTCAACGCAATTTGCAGTTAATCAATGGCGACAAGTTATAGCCTTAGGTCCATCGTTCAATACCGCACTTTCTTTAATTCAATCACTTGAAGCAGTTGCCTATGTAAACCAGCAGGGTTTTGTTTTTATTAAACGACGTAATACAACGAAAAGTGAGTTGCTTACGAGTGTTTTAGATAACAAGTTTCGTCCATTGCAACTGAATGAAGAGCGGCTTGCTTCAAGCTCTGTTTTGACCATAAACGGTCATGCCTATTTTGCGATTGGTAAACAAAGAGCTGCTGATAGTCAAGATTATATCGTTTTGATCTATGACCTAGAGGCTATTTCATTGTGGCTTAAGAAGATAGCACCTAGTGATGGTGAGTTTATCTTTATTAATCAAGACAACCAAGTGATTGCTAGCTCTAAAGAGATATTAAAGAGCGCCATTAATGCGACAGGATATTGGCCAGATATCGTTGAAAGTTCAGGCTCGCGCTATCAAAGTCATTTTGTACAAGATACTACCAACTTACCTATTCATACGCGTTTTCACGAATCGCTTAGGGCATTGAGTAAGCCTATTGGCTATGACATTTTTTTAGAGTTTATGTTTTTAAGCGTCTTTTTAGTAATGATGTTTAGTGCCGTGTTTTGGTTAAGCCAACGTATTTTCGTAAAACCCATGACGCATTTGATGAATTATTTAGAGCAGCATGATGAGGGCAAGCAAGCGCTTGTAAGTTACAAAATTCCTGCTAACTGGCAGCCTTGGTTTAGTCGTGTTAAGCAGATCTTTCGACGCAATGAAGAGTTAGTACAGTCCTTACAGGAAGCCAATAAAACTTTAGATTCTCAAGTACAAGTAAAGTCGCAACAGCTTAGAAGAAGTATTGATGCTAAAGAGCGTCAATTAGCGTTATTAAACACCATGCTCAACAATGTTCCGGATATTATTTATTTTAAGAACATTGATGGCTCATTTTTGGGGTGTAATAAAGCATATGAACGCTACATAGGCTTGCCACAAGAAAAGTTAGTGGGTCAGCAATTATGTGATATCAGTGATGATAATGGCGAAATCAACGAGCTTGAAAAGAAAGTGCTCAAAGACAGACAGGTTTATCAAAAACGTTTATCAACACAAGATAAAATCTATGATTTGAGTATAGTGCCTTTTTATAACGAGCATCAGCAGTTTTTGGGGACTATGGCGATTGGTCGTGATATTACCAAACAGTATGAAGCGCTCAATGCGTTGCAAAGTTCAGAAGCTAAATTACGAAGTGCAATGGAGTATGCTGCCAATGGCGTGCTGTTAGTGTCACTTGATTATCAGGTTTTACAAGTAAATAAAGCGGCAAGGAAGATTTTTTCAATTGATTTAGGTAATAAGTCACCCAGTCACTATACATTGGAAGACCTATTTGCTGAGCAATCATTTAATACATTAAAAGAGACGTTACTAGATTTACTCAACGAGAAAAAGAATGTCTATCACTTTAGCCTGCCACAACAAGAGCAAAAGCGGTGGCTACAAATTAGTGTTTCATTAGTGTTTAATGGCGAGCAAACACCCGACTACTATGTTGTGCATGTGCAAGATGTTACAGCGCTTGTGCAAGCAAAAGACGATGCCGAGCGAGCAACACTGGCAAAAAGCCGATTTATTGCAAACTTAAGTCATGAAATTCGTACACCGTTGAATGCAGTGTTAGGCCTGATTGATGTAATTGCTTTACAAGGCTTATCAGCTGAGCAGCGTACTCATGCAGAACAAGCTAAATCTGCGGCAAATAGTTTACTTACTTTACTTAATCGCATGCTTGACTTTGCTCGAGCAGAAAACTCGCAAATGCAATTAAGTAATGCGCCATTTAGTGTCTCTAATTTAATTGAGTATTGCCAAGGCTTGATCGCACCACTGTGCAGAAAAAAAGGCTTAACTTTTAATATTGAATGTGATGATGATATCAATGACAGCTTAATTGGCGACCAAATATGTTTGCAACAAGTGTTAGGAAATTTACTGACAAACGCCGCTAAGTTTACAGAGCAAGGCAGTGTCACCTTGTGTATGAAGCTCATTGAACAATCAACAGAGCAGCAACTTATTTGTTTTACCGTCAAAGATACTGGTATAGGGATAAGCCAAGAAGATCAAAGTCGTTTATTTGATGCGTTTACACAAGGCGATGAATCTCTTACTCGTTCACATCAAGGTGTAGGGCTTGGTCTTGCCATTGTGAAGTATGAGGTTGCCTTGATGGGAGGGGAAATCAAGCTTGAGAGTGAAAAAGGCAAAGGCAGTGAGTTTTACTTTTGCTTACAGCTTGATAAAACCACAGAGCCGGCCAAAAAGTCTGTGGTGTCGTTACCCTCTAAAATGGATTTATCAGGCTTACTCGTACTTGCTGTAGACGATAACCCACTCAATTTAAACATAATTAAAAGTATTCTAGAGCAAGCAGATGTTAATGTTGTTTGTGCAGACAGTGGTGAAAGAGCGATAAAGCTTGCAAAGTCATTGCAACCTGATCTGATTTTTATGGATATTCAAATGCCAGAAATGGATGGTTGCCAAGCAACGCGCATTATTCGTCAGACATTTAGTAAACAACAAATACCAATCTATGCATTAACGGCACACAGTGAACCTGCTGACATAGAGCAATCAGTTGCAGCTGGTATGAATAAGCACCTAACCAAGCCAATTGTTGCGAGTAAATTATTTTTAGCCATGAATGAATTGGAACATAAAAAAGAATCCTTTTTCGATCAAGACTTTATTCTATCCCAATTTGGAAACAGCACTAAGTTAGTATTAACTATGTTGTCAAAGTTTGCGATTATGGCACAAGAGCAGTTATTACTAATATCTAAAGTAAACACTGCGCAAGAGCTGATACGTGTGGTGCATAATCTTAAAGGGTCAGCTGGAAACCTCGGTTTTAAACGTTTGTCAGCGTGCGCTCAGGAATGTGAAGTTAAGCTGAAGAAAACTGGTGAACTGCCCGAACAATTAAATGATGAATTGCAATGCCAATTACAGCAAGTGATTGCATTTATCATCGAACAAGGATCTACACATGTTGAAAAGAGCCAAGGTACTGATTGTTGATGATGATCCGTTAAATCGCTTGGTATTAGAGAAAACGTTGCAGCAAGACTACGATGTTTTTTGTGTTGAAAGTGGTGAAAAAGCACTGACGTTTTTGAAAACTCAAGCTGTCGACTTGTTGATTTTAGATATAGTGATGCCCGGCATTGATGGTTACGAGGTACTTGGCAAGTTAAAAGAAAATGCCACAACCAGCATGTTACCCGTTATCTTTATTTCCGCGAATAACAGCCATGATGATGAAGCAAAGGGCCTTGAATTAGGTGCAATGGACTACATCACTAAACCTTTTAGTGCTGCGATAGTTCGGGCAAGGGTACGCAATCAGTTATTAATTAAGCAAAAAAATGACCTTCTTGAAATGCTTGCTTCGATTGATGGGCTGACGGAAATACCTAACAGGCGTTATTTAGATGAGAATTTAGCTCGTGAATGGCGTCGAAGTCGTCGAGACTGTACACCGTTATCTGTGCTGTTAATGGACGTTGATCACTTTAAACGCTACAACGATTGTTATGGACATAGAGCCGGGGATGATTGTTTGAAAAAAATTGCTCACGCGCTTGTGGGTGCATGTGAGCGCGGCAGTGACTTTGTAGCACGTTATGGTGGTGAAGAGTTTGCTGCGGTACTGCCAAACACTTCTGCAAAAGAAGCTATTGCATTTGCTAACAAACTACGCGATGCAGTGAATAAACTAAATATCCCTCATAAAGCGTCTTTAAATGCTGATCACATTACGATTAGTATTGGTATTGCCACCACTGAAACTGGGCAAGTATACGCAGAGCAAACTTTATTAGAAGAGGCTGATTTAGGTTTGTATCAAGCTAAAGATACTGGACGCGATAAAGTTGTTTCAAGGATGGTTGCGGTAAATGAGTCAGAGTAGGCAAAGCCTACTCTTAACTTTAGCTTGCTAATTAGCCTTTACTTAGCGATTGATAAATTGTATCGCCCACGCCGATTAACTTATCATTTTTAAATACTAAAGGTGTGCACTCATCTTTTGTCATCTTGCCATCTGAATGAATGCTATGCGTAACATAAAATAGCACTTGATATACATCATCACCTTGTTTTAGCAGCTCGGTAAAGTTAGGTGTATGAAGTTTGTTTAATACTGTTTGATAACTGGTATCGAGTGCAAGGTTAGAAATAATTTCACGATTATTTTTATGTTGCTTCTCCCAGCTTGATGAAGAACTACCTGCCCAATGTGTATCGGCTTCGCCATCTGAAACTGCAATAACGCAACCTGTTAAGAATGGAGCAGATAGTGCAGCGATTAGAAGAGCTTTTTTCATTTTTTTTATCCCTAGAAATTCGAGTTTAAGTGATTGTTAGGTAGCAATCAGCTTGCCAACTTTAAAAGTCTTTTTAAATCAATGTTTTGCATGTTAACTTACATGCGTGGTAGGCTAAATAAACACGTAGATTAGTCTGTTTGACTAATTTGTTGTATTTTAGACTAATCTATTCCGTGGTTCGCCTTGGTTAAATGCTTGGATATTTAAAGCTATTTCGTTAACTAGGCGAGCGATTGATTCTTGGCTTGCCCATGCGATGTGTGGTGTGAGTAATAAGTTTGCGCCTTTGTATAGTGCCAGCGGGTTTGTTTGCTCTGCGGGTTCTTTACTAAGTACATCTACACCTGCGCCAGCAATGACATTATTAGCTAAAGCGTCAGCTAAATCGGCTTCATTGATAATACCACCACGAGCGGTATTAATAATAATAGCTGACGATTTCATCATGCTTAATTCTGCCGCGGCTATTTGGTTGCGTGTTTCATCCGTTAGCGGGCAATGAACACTAATAATATCGGCTGTGCTTAGGGCATCATTAAAACTAACACGACCTTCACGAGGCGTATGACCTTTTCGCTCACTGATAATGACATTGGCACCAAAGGCACGCGCTACATCAGCCACAGCTTTACCTAATGACCCATAACCAACAATTGCCAATGTTTTGCCGGCAATTTCATTAAAGCTGTAATCTAAGCGACAAAACATTGGGCTTTGTTGCCATAAACCTTGCTGGCAATCATTAATGTATCTATGAGTATTACCCAATAAGTTAGTGATTAAGGTAAAGGTATGCTGCACCACGCTCGGTGTTGAATAGCCCGCCACATTTGTCACTGCAATGCTATGCTCTTTTGCTGCCTCTAAATCGATATTATTAGTGCCTGTTGCTGCAACGCATATTAATTTCAAATTAGTTAACTGGCTCATAGCGAGCTGATCAATCACCACTTTATTACTGATAATTACATCAGCATCTTGGCAGCACTCAACAACTTGCTCTTGGGAAGTTAGATCGTAACAAGTTAATTTACCTAGCTGTGCTAAGGCATCTAACGAAGTGTTGGCTAATGTTGCTGCATCAAGGACAGTAATATTCATGTGCTTTCCTTTTTTAATTTATTGCTTGACCTTGGGGTGTACTCCAAGGTTTATAGTGAGCATAATAAATAAACGCTTCACAATGGAGACGGTGATGAAAATAGGTGAGTTTTCCCGCCAGTTGGGTGTCTCAACAGATACTCTAAGGTACTACGAAAAGCATGGTTTGTTAACGCCAAGTTCGCGTTCAGACGTGGGATATCGTTTTTATTCTGAGGATGACTATAAGCAAATGGCGTTTATTCTCAGAGCTAAGAATGTTGGTTTTAGTTTGGCTGAGATCAAAGAGTTGCTGCAAATTAAGTTTCATAAAGATCAGCACTCTTGCCATGAAGTTAAAGAGATGACGTTACAAAAACGCGATCTCGTTGCACAAAGAATTGCGGAGCTTACCCGCTTTTATGACTCACTTTCATTATTGGCTGATAAGTGTTGTGGTGGTGAAGAACCCGCTGAAAACTGTTCAATACTAACGACGCTGGAGGATATCGATGGACTTACTCAGTAATTTTTGGCATCTGTTTTTACTCTCGGCGCCTTGGTTAATGCTGGGTTTATTCATAGCTGGTCTGTTAAATGTGTATTTGCCTGCCAACTTTCTTAACCGTCATTTAGGAAAAGAAGGGCTATGGACCACAGTTAAAGCGGCTTTAATTGGTGCTCCTATGCCATTGTGCTCATGTGGTGTGATCCCTGCGGCCATTGGTTTAAGAAGGGCGGGGGCGTCAAAAAGTGCCACCACCGCATTTTTAGTTTCAACCCCAGAAACGGGAGTCGATTCGGTCTCGGTATCTTATGTGTTACTAGGCCCATTTATGGCGGTGATACGTCCTATTGCGGCCGTGTGTAGTGCCATTGTGGCGGGTGTATTAGTGGGCAAAGACAGTGAGCTTCATCAACAGCAAAGCACAACAGCAAATAAAGAGAACACTAAAACAACATCTTGTTGCAGCAGTAAACAGCCTGAGCCTATGACCACAGCGAGCTGTTGCAGTAAAGAGGCGTCTGCTAAGCCCGCACAAAGTTGTTGCAGCAAGCAAACAACCAAAGAACTTGAGGCTGTTAAAACAACAAGTTGTTGTAGTAATAAAGGTTCACAAGCTACTCCAGAGTCGCAACAAAGTTGCGCAAGTGAACAAGCAGTACCTTCGCAGAAAAGCTGTTGTAGCAGTGAGCAGCCAACTAAAACCGTTGAAAGTCGTTTTAGTAAACTGAAACGTGCGGTGAGTTTTAGTTGTAACAAGTTACTTGAAGACACCATGATTTGGTTAATGATTGGTTTATTCTTTGCCGCTTTAGTACAAACCTATGTGCCAGAATCTTATTTAAGCCAATGGGGCAGTGGCATACTTGCGATGCTTGTGGTTATTTTAATTAGTATTCCTATGTATATTTGCGCAACAGCCTCAACACCGATAGCTGCTGGACTATTACTCAGTGGTGTATCGCCTGGTGCAGTCTTAGTTTTTATGTTGGCAGGCCCTGCTACAAATATTGCAACCTTAGGTGTTGTGGGTAAAGAACTAGGTAAGCGTGCTGTGGTTGCTTACTTAATAGGTGTGATTGCTACAGCGTTGGCATTTGGCTTTTTAACTGATTATTTAGTGACGCAATATGGTTTTGTGGTGGCACCGATGATAGGCGAAGAGCATGAAGTTTTACCGCATTGGTTAAGCTTTATATCGGGCATTGTATTGGCTACTTTAATGCTTAGATTAGTGTTAAAAATGGTTCTGAAAAAGTCCTCGCAAACTGGTAAGAGCATTGCGTAATTACTTGTTATAAAAATATATTTTACTAACATTTGGCAAATAACTTGGTTAACTATCGCGTCTCGGTTCGCATTTAAAATTGCCTGAGTTATAATCCGCCAAATATTTAAACGGTGCGCTGTGCGTGCCGTTTTTTAACTTAAGTAGTTTTTAATGAGTGAAAGTGTGGATAAATACGCCGACATAAGACCTTACAATGATGATGAAGTCGCTGATTCAGTAGCACGTTTAATTGCTGATAATGCTTTTGTGGATGTAATTGCCAAATATAATCTACCGCGCTTTTTATCCTATTTTCCATTTATTACTCGCCCATTAGTGCGCAGCCAGCTGCGTAAAAAGTGGGGTAATACCTCATCGGTTGAGCAAGTACAGCATGAAGTGGCAGATTATTTAAATAAGTTAATCACCCGTACTACTTCTGAAGTGACATTTTCTGGCATAGATAAGCTAGATCCTAAACAAGCCTATTTATTTATCTCGAATCACCGAGATATCGTGCTTGACCCTGCATTGGTGAATTGGGGGTTGTTTAAACACAATATGCCGACTGTTCGCATCGCAATTGGTGATAACTTACTGCAAATTCCTTATATCACTGAGTTAATGCGCTTAAACAAAAGCTTTATTGTGAAGCGCTCAGCGAAAGCACCTAAAGAGATGCTAAAAGCTTTGTCGCAGCTGTCTGCTTATATTTATGACTCCCTAGCTGAAGGTCACTCAATTTGGATAGCCCAAAAAGAAGGCCGAGCAAAAGATGGTTTTGACCAAACAGATCCAGCTCTACTTAAGATGTTGCAGTTACAAGGTCGTAAGCAGAAGAAAGAGTTTGCTGAATACGTGCGCGAACTAAAAATTGTGCCTGTGTCTATCTCTTATCAATATGAGCCGTGTGCGATAGCTAAAGCAAAAGAGCTTTATCATAAGCAGCAACATGGTCAGTATGTTAAACAACAAGGCGAAGATATTGCCAGCATTGTTGAAGGCTTTAGTACAGCTAAAGGACATGTGCATTTAGCCTTTGGTGAGCCAATTGAGTCAGGCTGTGAGTCACCTGAAGAGCTTGCAAAAACTATTGATCAGCAAATCGTTGATTCATTCTTTCTACACCCTGGTAACTATATTGCTGGTGGCTGTAAAGAAGCCGTTGTCGATAAAAAAGATGCAGAGGCATTTTATGCTCGCTTGGCAAAAGTACCCGATGAATTAAAGCCGCTAGTTCTTGCAATGTATGCGAAGCCTTTTCATCGTAAAGCAGAACTGACAAACAGTGAATTAGCCTAAATTTTTAGCGGCTAAAAATAGCGTTAGAAAGCCACTTTTATAAAGTGGCTTTTTTTATGGTTATTTTTCAGGCTATACTTTAGTTATGAACTCGTCACTGGCAAATATGATGCAACAAATTGAAATCTTTGAGATTCCAAGCCCTTGCAAAGGGATTTGTCAGGTTAACAATCGAGGGTATTGTAAAGGCTGTTATCGAAGCAGGGATGAACGCTTCTATTGGAATAAGTTTACTAATGCCGAAAAGCGTAAAGTAATTAGCTTGTGCCAACAGCGATATAAGCGTTACCTACAAAAAAAACAACAAGCAGAAAACCCACCGTCTTCTCCCTCGCAAGGTGGTTTTGATTTTTAAAATTCAGTTAAGTTGTATTTGGATTTTAGAAAATGCACTTTACCCTCTTCCTGCAATTTCTGAAGGGCGCGAGTGAGCTTAGGAATTAGTGCCTCATGGCGTTTATGAACGAAATGGAAGCTCTGCATTGGCATTAAAACTTCTTTATGAAAAGCTGCTTGATTAAAATCTGGGTGCTTTGTTTTGAGCATAAAATCTAGCAATATAATGCCTTCAACACGCTTTTGGGTTAGTAAATTTAATTGTGCGGTAATATTTCGTACTTTAATAACATCTCCGCCGAATGGGTGTTTATCGATGTAACTTTGGGCAGCAGGATAACTTGATTGAATTGCTAATGATTTTAACTCTTTATAGCGACAGTGTTGGCAATTTTTTAATAGCACAAGATTAAAATCAAAAAGCGGGAAATCAACTTTTAGTAGGTTTGGGTAGTCATCTTTTACATCTGCAATACGGCCTAGTTGACCATCTAAAATACCATTATTGGCTGCTATAAGGGCACTTTGGTGATTAAAATCAATGATATGTACTTCATAACCTATTTCTTTGTAGGCCATTTTAAGTAAATCAATAACATAACGTGCTTGTGGGGTATCCGCTGGTCGATTGAAAATTAATAGGTTCGAGCTAGCACTAGCAGGAAGGCAAAAAAGCAATAAGACTAGCGCAAATCTGAGAAGCAGATATTTTGACAATGTGCATTCCTTGCGTGTTTAAAAAACCGCCGTTAATTTACTGGTATGTGCTACCAAAATCAAGGTTAATCGTATGGCATTAGGCTAAACAGACCAATAAAAAATGCTATACTGGTCACTATTATTTTTTAGTTGTTGTGAATATATGAGTTTTAATTTATGTAAGTTGCCACGAGAGCAAAAGTATCAAATACAACTGGACTATGAAGCCTCTTTTTGGGCTTACCAAATAAAGCGAGGTAAAAATACGCGGGAGGGGGTATATACAACAATTAACAGTCGCCCAATGTCAGAACAAGCATTTTTGAAACAGCAGTTTGAGCATTATCTTGCACTTATGAGCTGATATGACTGCGCTAAAATTTTGTCTTCTTGAACCAATAAAAACACCGTTAGTTAATAAGTTTTATGATAAACATGGTGCTCGAGGGCGAGCCTGCAAAGCAGACCAAGTATGGGTTTGCTATTCTGGTCTAGAGATTATTGCAGCATGTCGAATACAAAACCAGTCGGGGTCTTTGTTTTTATCAACACTTTATGTTGATGATGCATGGCGAGGTCAAAAGATTGCTTCTCAATTACTTACGACGTTAATTACAGCACAAAACGCGCCTATATTTACTTTTGCATACCAAAATCTGATTGATTTTTATGTACAAAATGGGTTTAACTGTACGTTAACATTACCCAATTCTTTGCAATCGTTGTTTGAGTTATATGCGCATCGAAATATAGTTGCGATGCACTGTACACGACACACAGTGCCAAGTTAGCAATTTGGAACGTCAATGACACAGTTCTTTTCCATCATCGTGCTGTTTGTATTTTTTATCTGTGGCTTGTTTAGTCAGCCAGCATTTGCACAGGTAAAGCGTTTATCTACCAGCGAAGGCTTATCGCAAAGCTATGTCAATACTATGCTGATCGATGATAGTGGTTACCTATGGCTATCGACCGAAGGTGGCCTAAACCGTTACGATGGCTATCAAGTTGTGCATATTAAAGGCCCTAATGGCGAGCTAGAAGACGCTATTATCGACCGCATCTACCAAGATCCCCAGGGTTATATTTGGATTGCATCATTGCAAGCGGGTTTATTTCGTTACGATCCTAACACCGATAGTTATCAACAATTTATTGCAAAACCAACTACCGAAGAACAGATTTTCAGCGAGTCTGTGTTTAGCATGGTCGCTCTTGATGATAAGACACTTTGGCTTGGACGTGGTTGGGATTTTGCAAAACTAGACTTAGAAACTAAACAAGTAACAACAATTTTTGAAATACCAGATCGAGTTAGAAGTAGTGTCATTCGCGATTTGTACCCGTACAAAGGCTTCATTTTTATAGGTACCAGCAATGGGGCGTTTGTGTATGAAATTGCGTCAGGTAAATATCGAAAACTTGAACATCTCCAACAAGAACCAACTCATATTTATCAAAACTATGTAAAGTCATTCGCAGTTGTTGACGAGCAAACTTTATTGGTTGGTGCTGTTAGGGGCTTGTATCAGATTGATATAAGTCATTTAGATGAAATGTTTGCCTCTCCCGAGCTTGCTTTTAGCAGTAAAACCTTAATTGATGATTTAAATATTTGGACGATAACTCCGAAGGAAACATCAATAACTTTAGGCACTGATAAAGGGTTATTCGAATTTACTCCATCGAATAATGAGCTTGTAAAAAGTACGCGTTTAAAAGATAGCGGATACACACTCGCTGATACGAGTATTATTGATTTAGTTGAGGACAAATCAGGCGGTATGTGGTTGGCGACTAAAAATGATGGAGCCTTTTACTTACCTTATGATAATTATAATTTTAGCAATGTAGTAGCAAACTCAATAAAGGGAGATGGGTTATCTCATCATTCTATATGGGGAATTACTGAGTTTCAGGACAGAGTTTGGCTTGCTACCCATAATGGTTTAACAGCCATTAATTTGGATACCTACGAAAGCGAGGTGTTTTTAAAAGATTACCAAGTGGATCTTATCACCACAGAGTTTACCATCTATCAGGTGATGCCTTACAAAGATAAGCTGTGGTTACACAGTAATCGTGGGATCATGAGTTTTGATCCAAAAACAGGCCAAGCGACCCCGGTGAAAACCGCAGATCCAGAGCAACAAAAATTAATAAACGATTGGGTTCACGGTGTATTATTGATGCCATCTGGGGAGCTATTTTACGTTCACCCTGACTACGGCATGTTTGTTTATAATATTGAAACTCAAGTAATTACCCGTTTGGCAGGGCAGTTTGATGAATTTGAGCCTTTCCTAGCCTATGGATTCTTACCTGCTTTAACAAGTAAGCCTGATTCGCCACTATTTTATAATGCCGGCATTCTGTATCAAGTTGATCCTGATACATACGAGCTAACCACTATTTATACAGTTCCAGAACAACATGAGAATGTTGCTGTTAATGTGATGTCGTACATCATAGATAACAACAATGTACTGTGGTTGTCGTTATCTAATTTCGGTTTGATTGGCTTAGATGCTGATACTTATGAGCATATTTACACGATTGACCTAGAAAAAAACAAACTGGGTACATTGCTCTACGACATGGTGCTCGATGAGGCCGGTATGATCTGGATGAGTAGTCACAAAGGGTTGTGGCGATTAAATCCAGAAAACTTGCACTTTCAGCAGTTTACCGGTGCAGAAGGGTTGTTCTCAACAGAGTTTAATAGTGGCGCATTTACCAAGCTAAAATCTGGGCAGATAGTTTATGGTACTTTAAAAGGGTTTACCTATTTTTACCCGATGGATAACCACTACCAGCAAGCGCTGATTGATCATGTCAATATTACTAACCTTGATCTAATGTCTCGCGATTTGCCTGCTGAGTTAAAACAGCCTATCGACAGTGTTGTCCTTGAGCATGATGATATTGGTCTTGAGGTGGCTTTTTCGGCGATGGCATTTAATTATCAAGAACGTATCATTTATGAGTACCAACTAGGTGATGGACAAAAAACATATACGCGCAATAACAATCGTGTTCTTTTTCCAAAACTAAGTGCAGGAAAGTACCATCTTAAGGTATGGGCAAAAGATCCAGTTACGGGGGACCTGACTCCGCCTGCTATTTTAAATATTGAAGTAAAGTACCCACCTTGGCGAGCCCCACATGTCATTGTATTGTACTTAATTTTGATAGTTTTAATTATTGCTGCATGGGTATTTAGACGTAATCGCATGCAGAAAATTTTGCTGGCCGCTCATAAAGAAAGCCAAGAAAGTGAAGCGCGGTTAAAGCTTGCTTTAGAGGGAAGTCATTCAGGGGTGTGGGATTGGTCGTCACAAAGCCCTATTATTTATCAACCTCGTCTTAGGAACGAGCTGGGCTATGATACCGACAGTGTTAATTTAGATGACTATTTAGCAAAAATTCATCCGCATGATAAGCAAACTTTCCGATTGGAATGGCTGGAGTTTTTATCCACTCAAAAAGGTTACTTTAATTGTACTTACCGATTACGTCATGCCGATGGTCAATGGCGATGGTACAAAGACTTTGGCAAAGTGGTCGAATGGCAAGGCACAGCTCCTGAAAAAGTAGCGGGCACGTACACGAATATGACGCGTGAGTTAGTGTTTGAAGAGAATGCTCGTCTCTTTGGTGCAGCCTTTGAACAAACGAGAGACTGGGTATTTATCATAGATAAAAACCTGCGTATCCGCGCCACAAATAAATCACTTCAAGATGCCTTTGATTTTCCCGCAGAGCCGCGCTCAAGCCGCTCTTTAACGCTGGGATTACCTGTATCGGCTCGGATCAATTACTTACGAGTTATGCAAAACCTACAATCGGGGGAGCATTATTCCGCCGAAGATGTCGTGGTTGTGGCAAACGGTGAGAAACGACAAGTATTGATTAAAATTAGTGCTGTAGCAGGCAGCAATCGTCAGCTCGATAGTTATGTGATCATTGTTACTGACATCAGTGCACAAAAACTAGCAGAAAGTGAACTACATATTTTAGCAAACTATGATGCGCTTACTGGTTTACCAAATAAAACATTATTTAATGACCGTGTGAATCATGCGATTGAGCAAGCTGATTATCATAAAACCAAAGTTGCCTTATTAAATGTTAATATCAAGCGTTTTAAATACTTTAATGACTCACTTGGGCGCGAAGAATCTGATGAATTAATTAAACGAGTAGCTCAGCGGTTAAAAAATGTGCTTCGACCTCAAGATAGTATTGCGCGATTTGATGGCGATGAGTTTGTGATTCTAGCTGAAGATTACAAACAAATAGATGAGTTATTGTTACTGTGTGCCAAGGTGATGGACTCAGTAGAAAAACACATAGAGCTAAGTCAGCAAGCCGTTAAGGTTAATCTGAGTGTTGGGGTGGCCGTATACCCAGATGATGCAAGCGGGACTAAAGCGTTGTTAAAAGCGGCAAACGTTGCTTTATATCATGCTAAGCGTCATGTAGAGGGGTGTTATCAATTTTATAAACAAGAGATGAATTTACAGGTTCAGCGTACATTGCATCTTGAATCGCAATTGAGTAAAGCTTACCTAGAGCATGAGTTTTGCAATTATTACCAACCAATAGTCAGTGCAAAAACCCATCAAGTCGCTGGTTTAGAAGTGTTACTTCGCTGGCCTAGTAACGATGTATATAGCCCTGAAGATTTTGCTAATGCGGCAGAAAGTTCAGGACTGATCACCAAAATAATGTTGCAAACGTTATCGCGAGCTCTTATTGAGTTGCGTCAGTGGCACATAACTCATCCTGAACTGTATATCTCAATTAATTTATCGGCCCTTGATTTTGAAAGTGTGAACTTAGTTGCCAACATTGAACACACTCTCAATGCCATAAAAGTATCGGCTAGTGCTGTCGTGTTTGAAATTACCGAGTCGGTGATGATGCGAGATTCAGAAAAAGCTCAACAAAGCATGGAGAAATTAAAGCAGCTAGGCTGTCGTATTTATATGGATGACTTTGGTACAGGTTATGCCTCGTTAACCTATTTAAAGCGTTTCCCGGTTGATGTGCTGAAAATTGATAAAAGTTTCGTTAATGATATTGGTGTTGATAAAGGTGATGAGGCAATTATCAACTCAACTCTAACCTTGGCAAAAAGTTTAGGAAAAGAGTGCGTCGCAGAGGGCGTAGAAACAATCCAACAGCTGCGTTTTTTACAGGCAAAAGACTGTGAGTATTTTCAAGGTTATTTATTTAGTAAACCGGTACCTGGGGATGCAATAGGGCCGCTTTTAGATAAGAGTTGGCATCAAGAGTTTCAGGGATAAAGTTACTGACTTTATCCCTTTTATTATTAATCTTGGCGTTTACCGCAGTGACGGCAATACAGGTTGCGATTGCGGTTTTTAAGTTCGTTATGAATCGCTTTATTTGCCTCTTGCTGACTTAAACCCAGCTTATAACGTAGGTTTTCTAAGTGTTCTTCTTTTACAGGCGATAAGTGCCCATCTTCAACGGCTTCGTGTACTGCATCGGTAAATACTTGTCTACGTTTACGTAACTGCTCAGAAAAGCTTGAAGCTAGCAAACCGGTTGGAATAGCCACCATGCCCATACTCACTAATGTAATGGCACCACCAAATAAGCGACCTAGGGGAGTCACAGGCACGACATCGCCATAACCAACGGTTGTTAGTGTCACCATTGCCCACCACATTGCAGCAGGGATGGAGCCAAACTTATCTGGCTGTACATCGTGTTCAATTAAATAAATACCGCATGAGGCAATTATTAGCACCACGGCCATAATAAAAAAAGCCGCAAGTAGTGAGCTGCTTTCCTCTTTAAATGAGTTTAAGAGTAGTTGCATCGCCCTTGAATAGCGTGTGAGCTTAAAGATACGCATTAACCTAAGCACCCGTAAGAAGCGTAAATCAACACTCACAAAGACCATCAGAATGGTAGGTAAAATTGCGATAAGGTCAATCAGCGCCAACGGCGAAAAGAAATACTTAATACGAATTTTTGAATTTGTTAACGGGCTTTCTTTATGCACGCTTTTATCTACACAAGACCAAAGCCTGAGCACATATTCTAAGGTAAAGATACCGACAGAAATCAGCTCAATCATTAAAAATTCGTGATGATATTGCTTTGCTAAAGGGCCGACTGACTCCAACACAATCGCCACCACATTGACCATAATCAACGACATCAAAAACACGTCAAGTGCGCGTCCTATACGCCGGTATTTGCCATTACCTTCAAAAACTCGTGCAGTGTAATTTCTTAAACGATGCAAAATAATGATCCAGTTTTAGTTTAGTTTTAGCACCATATTAATGCTGCCTTCTTCAAAGTCGCGGGTGATCTTAAACCCGAGCTTTCGTGCCAGTTCAATCATGCCGGTGTTTTCCGGCAAAGTGATGCCTGCAATTTGTTTAACGCCTTGGTTTTTACAATGCTCAATCGCCGCATTCATTAATATTGTACCAAGCCCTAAACCTTGGCAATCAGAGCGCACCACAATTGCAAACTCAGCATCGAGCTTGTCAGGATCCATTAATACACGAGATACACCTAGCGTGCAGGCTGAACCATTTTGCTCTTGGCTAACAATAAACGCCATTTCTCGGTCGTAATCGATTTGCGTCATTTTTGCGAGTTGATCATGATTAAATTGCGGTAATTCACCGAAGAAACGCTTATATCTGTCTTCTTTACTTAATGATTGATCAAACTCTAAGTGTGCTTGCTCATCTTCCGGTTTAATAGGCCTTAGCTGTGCTTGGGTATTGTTTTTTAGCGTAACTTCTTTAACTAATTCAATCGGGTAGGGGCGAATGCACAAGCGTTTACGGTTCGCTTTTGCTTTATAACGGCTAAGGCCAATGGTCGCATCAAGTACCAAAAACTGCCCGTTGCTGGCTAAAATAGGATTTAGCTCAACACTGGTAATATCAGGTTGGTCGATAACAAGCTGTGAGATACGGGTAAGTAGGGCGCATAAACGGTATTTATCGACTTTTTCTGGTAGTACGCGGTCTTTAAGAACCCCTTTATCGTGCGCCGCAGCAATCAGGTATTTTGCCAAGTTCATATTTAGTGGTGGTAGTGCCACTGCGGCTTGAGCGAACTCAAGTCCGGTGCCTGCTTCACCCAGTAAGATCACAGGGCCAAAGTTCGGCTCTGTTTTAATAGCGATTCGTAGCTCATTAGCACCTGCTCGCGGCGCCATCTTTTGCAATGAAAAGCCTTCAATATGGGCGTCAGGGTAGGTGTTTTTGATTCGTAGCAGCATGGCAAAGGCTGTTTGCTCAACTTCTTGTGCATCATTTAAATTAAGGACCACACCACCGACTTCTGATTTAGAAGGAATACTTGGGCTAATTAGTTTTAACGCTACCGGAAAACCTAGCTCTATGGCTTGCTCTTTGGCTTCTGTTGGTGTGTAAGCAACCTCAGTTTGAATACAATCAATACCATAATGAGTGAGTATTTGGCTTGCTTCATGGGTTGATAAATAGCTTTGCTCTTCGGCTAAAAACTCATTTACGACATTGCGTGCTGCGTCTTTATTTATTTTTGCATCATCGGTGTTTGATTCTGGCGTTTGCGTTAAATGCTTTTGGTTACGACGATAACTTACTAAGTGCATAAAGGCACCAACTGCACCTTCAGGTGTACGGTAGGTCGGAATGGCATTATTAGCACAGACTTTTCGCGCAGCATACGCGGCATCTTCACCCATAAAATTAGTCATAACATAAGGGCGAGCCATCTTCGGGATTTTCTCTAAGGTTTCGACAATGATCTCAGCATAATCTTCACTCGGTGCAAGCGCTGAAGGGGTATGAATGATCAGCAGGTTTTTAACTTCTTTAGCTTGCAATAAGATTTCTAACGCTTGTTGATAGCGTCTTGGCGCTGAGTCGCCAAAAATATCCACCGGATTTGAAGTCATCTCCGATTGCGGGATAACCTTATTAAGAGCAGCTCTGGTCTCGTCGCTGAGCTCTGCCAGCTTACCTGAGCTTTGTAATAGCGTATCAACGGCCATGACACCTGGGCCGCCGCCATTGGTTAAAATAGTCAGTTGTTCGACTTTTAGTAATTTGGGGTGCATTGCTAGCGTTTGTGTCGCAGCAAAAAGCTCTCGTAAGTCGTTTACTCTTAACATACCTGCTCGTTGAAATAGCGCATCATAGACCGCATCTGAGCTTTGTTTGCCACCGGTATGGATCTCTGCGGCAAGCGCTCCGGCACTGGTTTTACCGGTTTTAATAGCAATTACGGGTTTACTAAACGCAGCGGCTCGCGCTGCAGAAATAAAGCTGCGAATATCTTCAATATTATCGATATACAACAAGATGGCCTTGGTTTTAGCATCTCGGCCTAAAAAGTCGAGTAACTCATCAAAGTCGATATCTAGGCAATCACCCACAGACACAAAATATGAAAAGCCTATCTCTTTGTTTTTCGCCCAATCAAGAATGGTTGAGCAAACAGCAGCTGATTGCGATACAAAGGCGAGCTTTCCAGGGCTTGCAACTGTATGTGAAAAACTGGCATTTAAGCCAATATGAGGAATGAGTAAGCCCAAGCAATTTGGCCCAAGCAAAGATACATTAGCTGCAAGGGCAGCTTCTTTCAGTGCTTGTTTTTGTTCTACGTTTAATCCCGCAGCAATTACCACTGCATGTTTGCAGCCAAGCTCACCTAGCTCATTAATGATGTTAATTAAGGTATTCTTGTTAGTACAAATAACCGCAAGGTCGGGTACTTTTGGTAACGCTGCTATACTTGGATAAGCTAATACACCATGTACAGCACTGTGATTTAAACTAACAGGCATGATAGGGCCTTTAAAACCCCCTTGCAGCAGATTGCGCATCACCACAAAGCCAGCACGATTTGGAGAGTTAGAGGCGCCAATTACAGCGACCGATTTAGGGTTAAAAAATTGGCTAATACGTTTAACGCTCATGCTGTTTCCTTTGCTTGCGCTGTTTGTTAAAACTTCAGGGTCTGTTAAGTTTAATACACCCAAACTAGAACCGACACACTTCTAAAGTATTAATAGTTATACTCATAAGATAACCTGTTTATAACTACTTTTCGAGTCAAAAACAGTGACCTACATCAAGGAGAAAAGCATGAATAAGACGCAACCATTTAATATCGTTATTGCAGCGTGCGCATTGGCGGTTGGTTTGCTTGGATTAGGTTTTATATTGAAAAGTGCAGCCCTAGATGTAAAAGGCATGGAGCGCACCGTCCACGTTAAAGGTTTAGCGGAAATGGAAGTGCCAGCCGACACCGTTATTTGGCCATTGCAGTTTTCTGATGCCGATAACAACCTCGAAAAACTAGTTGGTCGGGTTGAAGAGAAAAGCGATGCGGTTGTGGCTTTTTTAAAGCTACATGGTTTTAGCGATGAAGAAATAAGCCTCGGTAGCCAGTCAATTATTGATAAACAAGCCCGCGAATATGGCGGCGAAAATCAGCAGTTTCGTTATATTGCCCGTCATAATGTCATTGTTTATTCAAATGACATCGAAAAAGTGCAACATGCCTTAGGCGCTGTAAGCCAATTAGCCAAGCAAGGCATTGCGATAGTACAAGACAATTACGAAACGCGTATTCAATATTTATTTAATGGCTTAAATGAGATTAAGCCAAATATGATTCAAGAAGCAACCGAAAAAGCCCGAGAAGTGGCAATGAAATTTGCCAAAGATTCACAATCTAAATTAGGTAAAATTAAAACAGCGCGTCAGGGGCAGTTTTCAATTTCAGATAGAGATTCAAACACACCACAGCTGAAAAAAGTGCGTGTTGTTACCAGTGTTGAATATTATCTATCTGACTAAACCCAATACCACAGATAAAGGCAGCCGCATGCGTGTACATACAATCACCATGCGGCAAAGCGCTCCGAGCATAAAGCCACCACTAAATGCCACAGCCACCCCCAATAAGCCAAACTGATCTTTTAACAGTACTGCCATTAAAACCGTGACACTGGTTGCGCCAAGTAATACGTACAAGTTAATAAGCGGGTTCCCTTTTAACTTGATCATGCTACTGGCTAAGATTCTTGCTGGTAATAACAGCTGCCCAAGTAACAGCAGAATTAAAATCCAAAACCCTTCCTGCAATTGGCTTTCGCCATAGAGAGTGAGTAGTGGCTTTGCGAGCAGGGCAAGTAGCAAAATAGCGGCAAAGTTAAAACGCCACAGCACTTTCATTAACTCACTAAGTTGCTGAACGGTTGTCTCATCGGCCATTAAAATGGGTTTTAAATATTGGTTGGCGGCATTGCCTAAAATAGTCAGTAAGCCGGCAATCACCACCGCAGGAAAGAAGATACTTACGCCTTGTGCACCAAACCAGTGATGCACCAGTAATACATCGAGTTTTGCGACTAATACAGTGCCTGCACCACTGGCGAGCATGATCAAGGAGTCTTTACACCATTGCTTGGTTTGGTAGCGGGCAGTACTTGCGACGATCATTTTCTTGATTAACCAATATTGATAACTGACTACGCACAACATGCTACAAAACAACAAGATGCAAATCTCGACTAAAGATAAGTCGCCACGTATCAAATAAACTAAGAAACAAAAACCCGCGGTTAATAATTCAAAGATACATTGCTGCGTTATCAGGCCTATTTTGGGTTTGTTTAAAGCCACTAAAAAAGCAGATTGGCTTTGCATAATGGCGCCAATCGGCACCAGTAACAGTAAATAAATTACATGTTCTTTGGCGCTTTGATGCGGCGAAATGGCCTGAAAGCTAATCACCACAGCAGCGACAAAAATCACCCCGAATAAACACGATGCAGCTAAATAAACATGCTTTAAGCCACGCAGTAAATCATGTTGTTGAGCTTTGTAGAGCGGATAGCTAATACGCATTAACGACGATGCAAAGCCCATGCTCGCTGGTAACAAAAGAATTTCACAAAGTGCGAGTAACGCGGCGAAAGTGCCAAACTCATCATTACTTAATAACCTTGCAAGGCACAAGGTAAGCACAATACGGCTACCATGGTTAAGGGCGGTAAAACTGCTGAGCGATAAAAACGCTTTAACAACATCCTTATTCATGAAGTTATTGATTAAGGGCGTTTAATAACTGCGCCGTTGGCACTTGCAAATAGGCCGCACACAGTAAAACTTTACTGTCGGCACTCGTTGGTTGATTGGCACCATAAAATTGTTTAAGGGTGTTTATTAAGGCACTGACTGCGCTAGGGCTGTGGCTTTGGTCGACTTCCATCATGGCTAATAATGCGGAGAATTCATGCTTTGCTAGCATTTGAGTCGTACTGTTTTGCGCTATAAAGCAACCAATAGGAGTGAGCTGCTGTTTATTCAATGTTTTTAAAGCAACGCCTAAGCTTTCGTTGCTTTCAAATAACATTAACGAACGCAAATAGTTAAAGGGGAGTTTATCTGCCTGACACAGCGTAAATAAATGATGTAGTAGGGTGTTACCTTGGTTGTCTGTAACACAAAAAGCATTTTGAAACTTAAGGCCAGGCGTGAAAAAGCTCAGCTTATCAATATCATCAATCAAGGCAACAGCTTCGCTTGGCAGTGGGCTTGCTTCAAGTAAATGCGCTGCAACATTTTGTAAAAACAGGTATTTAACTTCACTACTGCAAGCTAATTGATAGATATGCTGTAACTGTGCCGCTTGTAAAACCCCCGACAAGCTTTGATAATCGGCAATAAGTTCTTTTAACTGATGATGTTGAAGTCGGCTGTTCAGTTGCTCTATCGCGCTTTGCATGGAATTACCCGTTTTTTATTATTTATACATTTATAGCTCAACTACTTGTTTAAATAAATAAAAAAGGCCGCTGAGCGGCCTTTTTCAAGTTTTTATTGATTAAGCTGCTTGTTTCTTAGCAACCCATTGGTCAACAAACTTCTCTAGTACATTTAATGGTACTGCACCATTTTTAAGTACTACATCGTGGAATTCACGAATATCGAATTTATCGCCAAGTTTTTCTTTAGCTGCTTCACGAAGCTCTAAAATTTTCAGCATGCCCACTTTGTATGCTGTTGCTTGTGAAGGCATTACAATGTGACGCTCAACCATTTTAACGCCATCAGAGGTCGCATTTGGTGTGTTATTTACGTAGTAGTCGATACCTTCTTGACGTGTCCACTTCATAGCGTGGATACCTGTATCTACTACTAGTCGACATGCACGCCATAGTTCCATAGCAAGACGACCAAAATCTGAATATGGGTCTTCATATAAGCCCATTTCTTTTGGTACTAGTTCAGAGTATAAACCCCAACCTTCAACATACGCTGTGTAGCCGCCAAACTTACGGAACTTAGGTACACCTTCAAGCTCTTGCGCGATAGCAATTTGCATGTGGTGGCCTGGAATACCTTCGTGGTATGCAAGTGCTTCCATTTGGTATGTTGGCATTGCTTCCATGTCGTAAAGGTTTGCGTAATAAATACCCGGGCGTGAACCATCTGGCGCAGGTTGTTGGTAGAACGCTTTACCTGCTGCTTTTTCACGGAATGCTTCTACAGCTTTAACTTTAAGGTCAGCTTTTGGCTTAACAATGAATAGCTCGTCTAAACGAGATTTCATGTTATCGATAAGCGCCGTTGCTTCATCAAGGTAACGTTGTTTACCTTCAGCCGTGTTAGGGTAGTAGAACTGCTTATCAGTTTTCATGAATTGCATGAATGCTTTAAGGTCACCTTCAAAGCCTACTTTGTCTTTGATTGCACGCATTTCGTCGTGAATACGCGCGACTTCAGCTAGACCGATTGTGTGAATTTCTTTCGCAGTTAAATCAGTGGTTGTTGTACGTGCTAAGGCATTATTGTAGAACGCTTCGCCGTCAGGGAACTTCCAAGCACCATCACGGTCATCAGCGCGTTTTTCTAGCTGAGCTAAGAAATTAATTAACTTAGTATAAGAAGGTTTTACTGCTGCTTTTAAGGCTTTTTCAGCATCGCTGATAAGTGCTGATTTTTCGCTATCGGCAATCTCTAATGCGTTAACTTTACGTTTAAAGTCAGCAAGTAATGTTGAGTCTTCACCGTCGTGGAATGGTGCGCCGCGTAAGATATTTTGGCTTGAATCAATCACGTGTGGGAAAACAAACTTAGGCGCGATAATGCCTTTATCTGCACGTACTTCAAGATCTTTGATTAGTTGATCAATAACCGTTGTAACACCATTTAAACGCGAGATATACGCTTTTGCATCAGAGACATCGGCAATTTGATGTTGGTTGATTAAAAACGCAGGGATCATTGAGTGAACACCAAACATTTGGTTCACAGGGTAGTTGTAATGACGCCATTTGAAATCAGCAATTTCGTTTTCAAGATCTTGCTTTTTAAGGTCGTAACTTACTTTTGTTGCGTCATCTAATAGGTCGCGGTTAATTGCGTTAAGCGCAACTAGGTCAGCTTTAGTTTGTTCAAAGTCTTCTAAAACGCGCTCTTCACTGCCATCGTCCCATTTGTCGTAATCTTTTTTGATGCCCATGTATGTTTGATAAATAGGGCTTTTCATTACGTCACGGTTAAAAGTATCTTCGAAGAAGGCATTTGCTTTATCGATTTCACTTTGTACAGGTTGGTTTTGTACACTTGGTGCAGGCGTTGGTTGCTCTTGCATTTGTTGGCAGCCGCCAAGTAATGCAACACTTACCGCCGCAGCGATGAAGGTCAGTTTACGCATTATCGTTCCTTTGTAGTTGTTAGAAATTTAATTATAATTCTTAAACGAATAATTCTAGCAGGTCATTCAAAAAACGTTGGCCTTTAGGGCTTACCTGCCAGTTATCTTTATCATCAATTAGTAGGCCTTTTGCAATCGCTTCAGTCAAGGCTTGTTCCTGACTTTGCAGTGACAAACTTGTAAGCAAAGGTAAATCAGCTTTCGGACACGGTTCAACTAAGCGAAAACGATTCATAAAGAATTCAAAGGCTAAGTCGTCTTTGGTTACTTGCCATTGCTCATATAAATACGGTTTAGCTAGATCCATATAACCGCGCGGGTGTTTAACTTTTACCGTACGGGTGATGACTTTATTTTCATCAGTAATTTTACCATGCGCGCCACAGCCGATACCGAGATAATCGCCAAATCGCCAATAATTCAGGTTATGACGGCATTGGTAACCGGGCTTTGCGTAACCTGAGATCTCATATTGCTCATAACCTGCTGCTGCTAGTAAGGCTTGTCCTTGCTCTTGAATATCCCAAAGGATGTCATCATGAGGCAAGGTCGGTGGCTTTGATGCAAACTGAGTGTTTGGCTCAATTGTTAGCTGATACCAAGAAATATGGGGAGGATTAAGGGCGATGATTTTTTCAAGGTCGCCCAAGGCATCTTCAAGAGATTGTCCGGGTAAGCCATGCATTAAATCGAGGTTAAAGCTGTTTAGCCCCGCTTGGTGCGCCTGTTTAGCCGCATAGCTTGCTTCATCTGCACCATGGATGCGGCCAAGGGCTTTTAGCTTGTCGTTTTGCATGCTTTGCACACCAATCGAAATACGATTAATGCCAGCGGCAACATACTCTTTAAAGCGACCGGTTTCGACAGTGCCAGGGTTAGCCTCTAGGGTAATTTCACAGTCATCAGTTAGGCCAATTAACCTGTCAACTTCACCAAGTAGGCGAGTATAAGCGTCACCGGTTAATAAGCTTGGAGTACCGCCACCAATAAAGATACTGTGGATTTTACGCCCTTGTACTAGGTGCAAATCGGCCTTGAGATCATCAATAAGATGCTGAACGTATTCTTTCTCGGGGATTGTGCCTTTTTGGCCATGGCTATTAAAGTCACAGTATGGGCACTTTTGCACGCACCAAGGTACGTGCACATATAAACTTAAAGGCGGTAAACTCACAGGCCGCCTTTTTGCTGCAATTGCGCAAGTAGTTGTTTTAAAGCTTGGCCGCGATGGCTAAGAGCATTTTTTTGCTCTTTAGTTAACTGGGCGCTCGTGCATTGCTCAGACGGTACATAAAACACCGGATCATAACCAAACCCACCCTGACCATCTTGGCTATGGGTGATTTCGCCTTCCCAACTGGCACTACAAATAAGTGGTGTCGGGTCGTCGGCGTGGCGCATTAATACTAAAACACACCAAAAACGCGCACTGCGAACAGGGTTATCAGCAAGCTCTTTTAATAGCTTGTCGATATTATCTTGATCACTCGCACCCGCTCCAGCAAAGCGTGCAGAGTACACACCCGGCGCACCATTTAGGCCGTCGACTTCCAGACCTGAGTCATCGGCAATCGCAGGCATGCCCGTGATCTTTGCCGCATGACGCGCTTTAATAATGGCGTTTTCAACAAATGTGGTGCCTGTCTCTGGTACGTCAGGTACTTGAAAATCACTTTGTGGAACCACGTTAATATTAAGTGGGCTGAGCATACTTGCCAGCTCTTTTACTTTGCCAGGATTACCCGTGGCTAAAACCAAGGTGTTGTTCATAGGGTCTATTAATCTACGTAAAATTTTTGCTGAAACTTCAGCGTTTGTACTTTGCCATTTTGATTAATTTCGATATCAAAACGGTAAATTTCTTCGTTGCTGTAATCGATTTGTGCGAGGTAATAAATTGCATCGCCTTCAACCACCTCTTTAAATTCAAGCTGCTTTTTATTGCCAAGCAGGTTGCGCGCTGTGCCTGTTAAAGTTGCAGTCTGCGCTGATTTATCGCTGTTTTTTAATACCGAAATATTGATTATCCCTTTGTTAGGGCTGCGGTCTAAATCGTAGTTTTTGGCGATGCTAGGCTGAATAAAGGTCGATGGAAATGCAATGTAGTGAACTTCCCAAGGGCCAAGTACCTTATACTGAGCGCCTGCTTGTTCATCTGCCTGGGCAAGAGTTGTAAATAAACTCAATAAAATCAAAGAAAAATAAATAACTTGCTTCATGCTATATCTCACTTAACAAAAGAGGCCTTTCGGCCTCTTGATGTAGTTGTTATTACTTAGCCTATAAAATCCATCAATAAGATTTGTAAAAACTGTAGACCAATGATCAGTACTAAAATCGATAAATCAAGACCGCCAAGTGGTGGAATGATTTTACGAATAGGGCGAAGCATAGGTTCAGTCAGCTGATGAAAAACGGCCTCAATAGGGTTGTAACCTTGGCTTACCCAGCTCAATAATGCACGAATTATTAAGACCCAAAATAACAGATTTAAGCCTTCTTTTATTACAGTCATTAAAGCAGAAACAAATACTGGTGCTGGAGACCAGGTACCGTAAAACATCAGTAAAATCACACTAATTTTGGCTACGGCTACAAGATATGCAAGGACTAACGATGCCATATCAAAGCCACCCAATCCCGGAATAATTTTACGAAGAGGATTTACTGCAAATGATGTTGCCTTTACTACAAATTGGCTAATTGGATTATAAAAGTCCGCTTTTGCCGTTTGTAACCAAAAGCGTAAAAGGACCACCATTAAAAAGAGATCGAAAACAATCCCAACTAAAAATTGCATGGCTTGCATAGTTTTACCTTCAAAAAGTAAGCTTAAAGTTCTTTTTCCATTGCCTGAGCGCGAGCGATACAGGCGTCCATTGCATCAGCAACTGTAGCGACTAAACCTTGTGATTTAAGGTGCTCTACCGCTTCATGAGTTGTACCGCCTTTCGATGTAACATTTGCTCGTAACTGAGTTATGCTGATATCTGGTTGTGAAAGTGCCATTTCAGCTGCGCCAAGCGCCGTTTGCTGTACTAAGCGGCGTGCATCTTCATCATTAAAACCAAGGGCTTTTGCTTTTTCTTCAATGGCTTCCATAAATAAGAAAAAGTAAGCAGGTGATGAGCCTGTCACAGCGATAATATCGTTAATTTGAGACTCGTGTTCTACCCATTTAACAATACCTGTACATTCGAATACCTGTTGAACAAACTCATGTTCTTCAGCGGTTTCATCTGCGCCGAATAATCCAGATACGCCACGACCAAGTAATGATGGTGTATTTGGCATACAACGCACCATTTTCACATCTTGGCCTAGCATTTCACGTAAACGTTTTACGGTAAGACCTGCTGCCACTGAAATAAATAGCTTGTCGCTAAAATCAACACCAGAATCTTGGAATGATTGGCAAAGATCACCCATCATTTGTGGTTTAACAGACAAGACAATCACATCTGCATCGCGAAGTGCCGCGTTGTTATCCGCGGTAGTTTGCACCCCGAAATCAGCAGCAACCTTAGCTAATTTTTCTTGGTTGCGATTGGTTGCAATAATATTTTTAGCTGCAAAACCGTTCTTTACCATGCCACCGATAATGGCGTAGCTCATGTTACCCGTGCCTATAAATGCGATTTTTTTGTCTGACATATGTCTGTTATCACCTTTTAATTTCGTTGGCCAAATATATCCGTGCCAATGCGTACCATGGTTGAACCCGCTGCAATTGCCGCTTCAACATCATTACTCATACCCATCGACAAGGTGTCTACTTGGGGATATTGGGCCTTTAGTTTATCAAAGCAAGCGCTTAATTGCTCAAAATATTGTAATTGTTGCGCCGTATCGTCCGTTTTGGCGGGAATAGCCATTACACCTCTGAGACATAAATTATCACATTGACTGATAAATTCTGCCAATGTCATTACCTCGTCGGGGTGGCAGCCTGACTTAGCCTCTTCTAAACTAATATTTACTTGAATTAATACATTCAGCGGTGATTTATCCGAGGGACGTTGTTCGTTCAGACGTTTGGCTATTTTTATACGGTCAACACTTTGCACCCAGTCGAAATAGCTGGCAACAAGTGCACTTTTATTCGATTGAATAGGGCCAATAAAATGCCAAACAATATCTTTGTATTCAGCAAGGGCAGCCACTTTTGTTACTGCTTCTTGTACGTAAGATTCGCCAAACAATCGTTGGCCTTGTTCATAAGCAGCAATGATATCGTCGGTTGGTTTGGTTTTTGAGACAGCCAATAGGTTTATTGATTGCTCATTACGTTGATTATTTTTTGCAGCTTGCGCAATTCTGGCATAGGCGGATGTAAGTCGTTCTGCTATTGTAACCATATAATTATCAGTTGGTTGTGGAGTCATAAATGGATATTACCGAATTATTGGCCTTTAGTGTGCAACACAAAGCCTCGGATTTACACTTATCATCAGGCGTATCACCTATGATACGCGTTGATGGCGATGTACGTCGTATTAATATTCCAGCATTAGAACAAAAAGATGTAAATAGTCTGGTATACGATATTATGAACGATAATCAGCGTAAGGACTACGAACAAAATCTCGAAGTGGATTTTTCTTTCGAAGTACCTAATCTTGCGCGTTTTCGTGTTAATGCATTCAACTCAAACCGTGGCCCGGCTGCGGTGTTTCGTACTATCCCTAGTGATGTACTGACTCTAGATGATTTAGGTGCACCGGATATTTTTAAAACCATTGCAGATAACCCTCGTGGTCTCGTGTTGGTGACAGGGCCTACCGGCTCCGGTAAATCAACGACACTGGCAGCAATGGTCGATTACATCAATCAGAACAAGCACCATCATATTTTGACGATTGAAGATCCAATCGAATTCGTACATGAGAATAAATTGAGCTTGATTAACCAGCGTGAAGTTCATCGTGATACGCATAGCTTTTCGAATGCGCTCAGAAGTGCGTTGCGTGAAGACCCTGATGTTATCTTAGTTGGTGAGCTGCGTGACCTTGAAACAATTCGCCTCGCGATGACTGCAGCAGAAACCGGTCACTTAGTGTTTGGTACTTTGCATACTACCTCTGCACCAAAAACTATCGACCGTATCATCGACGTATTCCCTGGTGAAGAAAAAGACATGGTGCGGTCAATGCTATCTGAATCATTACGTGCCGTAATCTCGCAAACATTACTTAAAAAAGTCGGTGGTGGTCGAGTTGCTGCTCATGAGATTATGATCGGTATTCCTGCAATTCGTAACTTGATCCGTGAAGACAAGATTGCGCAAATGTACTCATCGATTCAGACAGGTGCTTCGCATGGTATGCAAACGATGGATCAATGTTTAGCAAGCTTAGTTAACTTCGGTATCATTACAACCAATGATGCACGTGCGAAAGCGCAAGATAAAACTCAATTTGGTGGCTAACGGAGTTACTTAAGATGTCTTTACCTTTAAATCACTTTTTACAAGTTATGATCGATAAAAAAGCGTCTGACTTATTTGTTTCGAGCCAATTACCAGTGAGTGCAAAAATCAATGGTGAGCTTGTGCATCTTACTGATGAGAAGCTCTCTGATGAAAGCTCTCTGGCTTTAGTTGAGTCTGCGATGAGCGATAAGCAGCGCCAAGAATTTCATGACACTAAAGAGTGTAATTTTGCTATAGCGACAGATGAAGGGCGTTTCCGTGTTTCTGCTTTTTGGCAGCGAGATCGTGCCGGTATGGTTATTCGTCGTATCGTGACGAAAATACCGGACGTTAATGAGCTTGGTCTGCCGTCAACACTGACCGATGTGATCATGGCAAAGCGTGGTTTAGTATTGTTTGTGGGTGGTACAGGTACCGGTAAATCAACGTCATTAGCAGCGCTTCTGGGTTATCGTAACCGCAATCAGCGAGGTCATATTTTAACGATTGAAGACCCGATTGAATTTGTTCATGAACATCGTAAAAGTATTATCACCCAACGTGAAGTTGGTTTAGATACAGAAAGCTTTGAATCCGCTCTGAAAAGTTCACTGCGTCAAGCACCCGATGTTATCTTGATTGGTGAGATACGCTCCCAAGAAACCATGGAATATGCCCTAAGCTTTGCCGAAACCGGTCATTTGTGTGTAGCAACACTGCACGCCAACAACGCCAACCAAGCCATTGACCGTATCATGCACTTAGTACCAAAAGAGAAGCACGATAAATTAAAGTACGACTTAGCACTAAACTTACGTGCCATTGTTGCCCAGCAGTTGATACCTACAGCCGATGGTGAAGGCCGTGTTGCAGCTATCGAAATTCTGCTTAACTCACCGATGGTGGCAGAGCTTATCAAACGTGGTGATATTGGCTCTATCAAAGAAACCATGGCGAAATCGAAAGAAATGGGCATGCAAACCTTTGACCAAGCGTTATTTGAGCTTTATAAACAGCGTCGAATTAATTACGCTGATGCGCTTCATCATGCCGACTCACCAAACGACTTGCGCTTGATGATCAAGTTGCAAAATAATGAGCAAAAAGGTGCTGGTTTCTTACAAGGTGTTACCATCGACGGCCTTGACGAGAAGAGCGATATATAATGTTTTCGCGGATAATTATAGCTGCCTTTATATTGCTGGTAACTGCCTTTGAGGCGTCTAGTAATGTTGTTGAAGATGTTGTTATTTTTATCCGCGATGATGTTTATGACGATTACAGTCGCTTCTTAAATGGTCGTAAACCTATTGAAGTAAAAGACTTTAGTGGAGCTTACATCCGCCGTGATGTAGTTGATATGATCATTGCTCAACAAGCGTTGAGCTTAGGTGGTTTCAATAAATCATTTCGCTATCACAAAGGTAATGCTAATTACTGTAACACCAAGCTGTTAGAAGATGGCCAGTTATTACTTAGCTTTGATAGTGTGTGGTCAGTAGATGCAAAGCAGCTTGCTGAGTCTGTGTATATTTCAGATCCCGTGATCCGTAATGGTGAATATTTTGCTGGTATATTCACGTCCCCAAACAATAAAAAAGCACTGCAATTAAAGCAGTTTGCTGACTTTAAGCAATTAACTGCGGTTTCAACACCTCGTTGGCAAACTGACTGGCAAACGTTATCGGCTCTACCGCTCAAAGAGCTGCTCAGAGAAGATGAGTGGCTTGGGCAAGTCCGCACGGTATCGATGCAGTGGGTTGATTTTATGATGATGCCTTTAATGCCAAGTCTCAATAATCGTTACAGTTTGGAAAATATTGAACTGGTTGCAGTGCCTAATGTGGTATTGCAATTAAATGATAGCCGCCACTTTATTATTTCGAAAAAGCATCCAGACGGAAAAGCCGCCTTTGCAGCAATTCAAAAAGGCTTACAGCAGCTTCGTAATAGCAGCGCTATTGAAAAAGCCTACCGAGAAGCAGGCTTTATTCCAGATTTAAACGACTATACTGTGATTAACAAAGCGCGTTAGTCGCCATAAGATTGCTCAAAAAAACTTTCTAAGATGATCACCGCAGACATATTATCGACGTTACCTTTACCAAGGTTACGGTAACCACCTTGTTCGAATAAACGCGCTTTGGCATCTGCGGTTGTTAGTCGTTCGTCTTGAGTTTCAACCGGGATAGCAAAGTGATTATGCAAACGGTTTGCAAACTTCTTGGCTTTAAAAGTGACTTCTTGATTGCTGCCATCCATATTAAGCGGTAAACCAACTACCATTAGATCTGGTTGCCAGTCATCTACTTGCTTTTTTATTTGCTGCCAATCAGGAATACCGTCTTTGGCTTTCACTGCTTGAAGGCTTGAGGCTGTGCCGGTTAGCTCTTGGCCTATGGCGATACCAATACTTTTGGTGCCAAAATCAAAGCCCATAACGGTGCGCTCACCTACGGGCTTAAATGTTCTTTTTGTCATAGTTTCAATAATTCATTTATGTTAGGCATGGCCGGCTTCAGAGCTTAGCTGACTTACATCAAACCCCAACATGGATACCGCTTTTTCCCAGCGCTTTTCAACAGGGGTGTTGAAGATGATATCTGGATCTGCTTTTATGATAAGCCATGAATTTTCTAGCAGCTCTTGCTCAAGTTGACCCTGCTCCCAACCTGCATAACCTAAAGTAATAATAAATTGTTCAGGTGCTTCATTAGTGGTTAAGCTTGCCAGCACATCTTTTGAAGTGGTGATCATAATATCACTGCTAAGCTTTTGGCTTGATGAATAGCCATGCTTAGGAGAATGTAACACAAAGCCGCGGTCTGTTTTTACGGGGCCGCCAGCATAAACAGCAAGCCCTGCGGCTTGCTTATTTTTGTCGTTATCAATCTCGATTTTATCGAGTAATTCACCCACAGTGATATTAATAGGCTGATTAATAACCAGCCCCATAGCACCCTCTTGATTGTGCTCACAAAT
This sequence comes from Pseudoalteromonas nanhaiensis, assembly GCF_051235485.1. Classification (NCBI taxonomy): domain Bacteria; kingdom Pseudomonadati; phylum Pseudomonadota; class Gammaproteobacteria; order Alteromonadales; family Pseudoalteromonadaceae; genus Pseudoalteromonas; species Pseudoalteromonas nanhaiensis. The sequence goes on from NZ_JBPNYQ010000010.1 coordinate 35,721, forward strand.
ATAAGTGACAGCACGTTTAAAAAAAGGGTCTTGCATGCTTGGCATCGCGATTAAGAAATGATTCTCTAATGACTGCATAGGTCGCCCCTTTTGTTGTTTAGATTAAGTATGGCTCAGTTTGCTCTCAATGGCATCAAATAACTTACCAGTGATAGAAATGTCGTACGCGGCTTCAATTTCTTTTACACAAGTCGGCGCAGTGACGTTGATTTCAGTTAAGCGGTCACCAATGATGTCTAAGCCCACAAAAATAAGGCCTTTTTCTTTTAACGTTGGTGCGACTGCTTCGGCGATTTTGCGATCTGATTCGCTAATAGGGCGAGCTTCACCACGGCCACCTGCTGCTAGATTACCGCGCGTTTCACCATTTTGTGGAATTCGAGCTAGGCAGTAAGGCATAACTTCACCATCAACGACAAGGACACGTTTATCGCCTTGTTTGATTTCAGGAATATAGTTTTGTGCCATTGCAAAACGGCTACCGTGCTCGGTTAATGTTTCGCAAATTACACCAATATTGGCATCATCTTCTTTAACACGGAAGATAGAGGCACCACCCATACCATCAAGTGGTTTTAGTATGATGTCTTTATGCTCAGCTAAAAATGCGCGAATATCTGCTTGGCTTCGCGTTACTAATGTATCTGGCGTATGTTCACTGAACCAAGCGGTGAACAGTTTTTCATTTGCATCACGCAAACTTTGCGGTTTGTTAATAACTAATGTGCCAGCTTGTTCTGCGCGCTCTAAAATATAGGTTGCGTAAATATATTCAGTATCAAAAGGTGGATCTTTACGCATTAAGATCACGTCTAAATCAGCAAGGGCAACGGTGGCTTTTTCTTCTAATTCGTACCAATGATTTATATCGTCAAATACACGGGCTTTGGCAGCTGTTGCATAGCCTTGACCTTGACGCAGTGACAGGTCGTCCATTTCCATGTAATAAAGTTCGTAGCCACGTTTTTGTGCTTCCATCATCATTGCGAAGCCAGTGTCTTTTTTAATGTTAAAGCCACTAATTGGATCAGAGATTATGCCTAACTTAATTGCCATATTTTTGCCTTAGAATCGAAGTGCCATACTGTATTTAGTAACTTTGATATATGGGTATTTTTACCATTTTCAATTGGCTAAGTCGCCAAACTGTAATTGCAATGCGCTTAAAACAGTCAGTGCGGCTGTTTCTGTTCGAAGTACGCGTGGGCCTAAGCGAATATCAACGAAGGCTTGTTGCTTTGCAATGTTAATTTCTTCATCAGTAAAACCGCCTTCAGGGCCAACTAAAAAGCGCACACCTTCGCTGGGCACTTGAATGGTTTTAATACTATGCTCAGCGCGAGGGTGTAGGGTAAGTTTAATTGCTTCGCTAGCTTGTTCTAACCACTCTTTTATATCGATAGGTGGATGCACAACAGGCACGAAGTTACGGCCAGATTGCTCAGCTGCAGCAATTGCAATTTTTTGCCATTGTTGGTGTTTTTTCTGCAGTCTGTCGCCACTTAGTTTTACACCACAGCGTTGACTAAAAATAGGGGTGATTTCAGTGATACCTAATTCCACCGATTTTTGAATGGTGAAATCCATTTTATCGCCACGAGAGATGCCTTGGCCCAAGTGAATTTTAAGTGGTGATTCAACGTCGTGATCGATAAACTCTTGCGGTTCAACAACGACTGTTTTTTTACTAACCTCGATGATTTCGCTGAGGTATTCACCGCCTTCGCCATTAAAAATAGATACTTTATCTCCGACTTGCATACGTAACACTCGGCCAACATGACCTGCTGCATCATCATCAAGTGCTACAGGAGTGTTTAAAGAAATCGCTGAAGGTTGGTAAATATGAGGTACTCGCATGGCTGTCACTTATCAATAATTTTAGCAATATGGTAAGTATACAGCGGTTTAGGTGCAATTATTTATTTGTTATTTAAGGTCGTCTTTTGCACTTAAGACGTGAGCAGTGGTTTCGGCAATCTCAGATTGGCAAGAAAGGTGGTTAATATGAGCAGCATCAGGGCAGGGGGTAAAGCTAAAACCTTGCTCGTCTTGTTGAACTAAGTACCTTATCTTGTGTAATGAATTATAAATAAACTTTTGTGCATCATCAGCCAGTTGGTAATCAGTTAGATTAATGAGTACTCCCTGTATTGTGTGATGCTCGTGCAAATAGCTGGCTAGCTCAGAAACGCTTATTTCATTGCTAAAATCGCAGTAGCAATAATCTTTAATTAGTTCATCGAACATCAGCTTGACCATTTGTCGGCTATTAGCACCAGCCACAACAAGTGTAGAGCTTTCAGCTTTAGCAAAATAATGCTCAGCGAATGCTCGACTAAACTCATTGTCGATATCGACTAATAAAAAATTATTAATTTTATTTGGCATAAAGCCCCACGATTCAAACACTTCTGATCAAATTGAAAACATACTAATTAGTAAATAGCCTATAGCACCAAAAACGGCAAATTCGATACACGCAATTCCAATATTATCTTGGTGATCAACTTCCAGAGATGTATCAATATTGGGTAAGGAAATATATTTAATAATGTAGCTCAAAACATACAATAACACCCACATAGCACCACAATGTGATACTAAAGTGAATAAATTTTCTACCATCTTACCACTAATAAAGGATGCACTGGAAAGACCAGCGTAACCAGAAAGTGCTAGACCGATCGATTTCCCGGCATAACGTATGCCGATAGATGTGTTTTCTAAATTGAAATTACTTTGCAGCGATGCCCCTTGGTTGGCTTTTGCAAAGCGGTACTCGCGGATCTTAGTATCAAGAGCAAACATGCCTTGTATAACAAAAAAGCTAACGGTAGCAATAAGTAAACTACTAAAGCCTTGTGTATGCGACCAATTGTATAAACCAAGACAAATGATACAGTTAGCTATCAGCATGCCTGAATCAACCAGTGCTGCGCAGACATTCTGTTTTAAAATAGCCGCTTCTTCGTTAAAGCGATATAAAATCCATTTTCGGTGTATTAAATGACCAATCTTAATGAAAGAAAATAATAAAAAAATGAGTATCAATACTTTCAAAGGGTTTGATTGAGCCGCGCTTAGACTTATTTCATCAAAGATGTAAGCAATGGTAGCAATGACAACTAAGATCTCACTGGCAAAGCTTATTCCCATAGCAAAATTATCATGTTGCGCCAGTTCTTCTTTAAGGGCTTGTTTTGCCTTTATTTGCGTTAGGATACGCAGCAGTACTATGGTGATACAAATAACCGCAAAACTAATAGCAATCGCGACTAAACTAGTGTTAGATAATGATAAATATGACATGCAGATCCCTGCTAAATAAATCTTTGATAATCATTCTAGTACGGTTATTGGCAAGTTAAAAGAGAGTATTTAATGAGTAATTCGTATCCGCTTCCAACGTCAGTTCAACAGTTAGGCCAAACCCGCTTTACTAGCTTATACCCTGATCAAGATGTCGACGAAAATATCGCTAAGTTATTATCATTAAGTGATTTTGCTTGGCACTGCTTACAATCACAGCCGGCTTTGAGAACATGGTTACTTGATGAAACAGAATGTGCTTACCGCGTGGTAGAGTCGCCATTAAGTAACAGTGACCTAAGTGAACTTGACGATTCAGCAGCAATGGCAAAATTGCGTTTATATCGTGAAAAATATTGGTTGAAAGTCGCGTATCTAGACTTGTGTTGTGCAAACCCAATTGCTGACAGCATTGCTTATATCTCTGAGCTGGCAAACCAGCTTATTGACAGCGCAAATCAATGGGCTTTTGCGCAAGTTGCTAAAGTAAGCGGCACCCCAGTCGATGCTGACGGAAATGCCATCCCTATGTTGGTTCTTGGTATGGGAAAGTTAGGAGGAAGAGAGCTTAACTATTCATCGGATATCGATCTCATTTTTTCTTATCCTCGAGATGTTGCAACACAAGGTGGTCGTCGTTCAGTTGAAGCTCAAGTTTTTTATACCAAGGTAGCGCAAAAGTTAATTATGGCGCTTAACCAGACAACAGTGAACGGCCAGGTTTTTCGAGTAGATATGCGTTTGCGGCCTTTTGGCGAAAGTGGTCCATTGGTGATGAGCTTCCATGCTATGGAAGATTATTATCAAGAACAAGGTCGAGAGTGGGAACGCTATGCCATGCTCAAAGGGCGTTTAATTGGTACTGAGAATCGCTATTGGAGTGAGTTTTACGAACTGTTAAGGCCGTTCGTTTACAGGCGTTATATTGATTTTTCAGTGATTGAGTCACTTAGAAAAATGAAGCATATGATTGCTCAAGAAGTTCGTCGTAAACGTTTAACCAATAACATAAAACTCGGTGCAGGTGGTATTCGTGAAGTGGAGTTTGTAGTGCAAGCTCTGCAAATGGTGCGTGGTGGTCGAGAAGCAAACTTGCAAACGCAGTCATTACTGTTGGCTCTAAAAGAGCTGGTTAATAATCAAGTTATGACATCCACGGAAGCGCAATTGTTAAAACAGAACTACCTAGAATTACGTCGTGTAGAGCAATATTTACAAATTTTTGCTGATAAACAAACTCAGACACTTCCTGATGATGAGCTTAATCAGCAGCGCCTTTGTTATTTACTTAATAAGGCTGATTTTAGCCATTGCCTAGCTGCAATCGAGCAGGTGATGGCTGAAGTACATAATGAGTTTGAGCAAGTCATTGGCTTTGAAAGTGAGAGCGCAGATCCCTGTGAAAGTGAGTATATTAGCGCGTGGGAGATGACAGATGTTAGTTTGATGTGCGAGCCTAACCTTGACTGGCAAGCGGCGCTTGAAGACTTTAAAGCGCGCTTAACGAAGGCAAAAATAGGTACGCGCGGCAGAGATATTCTCGACAAATTAATGCCACTGTTGCTTAAACAGCTTACTGTTGCCAAGGCAAGTGGCGAAGCATTTAACATGATAAGCCAAGTGCTGAATAAAATTATTTCTCGAACCGCTTACCTTGAGCTGTTATATGAAAATCCAGGCGCATTAAATCAACTAGTTGCACTTTGCTGTCATAGTAAATGGATTGGTGAACATATTTCGCGTTACCCAATCTTACTCGATGAGCTGATTGATCCTCAGGTGCTCTATAAACCGACGCCTTTATCTGCTTACAAAGATGAAATTAGGCAGTATTTTTTGCGTATAGAACATGGCGATTTAGAGCTGCAAATGGAAGCACTTCGTCAGTTTAAACAAACACATCAGTTACGCATTGCTGCCGCCGATGCAACCGGTGTGCTTAGTGTGATGAAGGTTAGCGATCACCTTACTGCGCTTGCTGAGGCTATTGTAGAGCAAGCGGTCAATATTGCCTGGCATGCTTGTGTTGAGCGCTTTGGTCGGCCAGCCAATACTTCTGATCAAGAAAAGGGCTTTGCAGTTATTGCATATGGTAAAACGGGTGGCTTTGAAGTTGGCTACGATTCAGATCTTGATCTGGTATTTGTGCATAATCACGATGGCAGTAGTTATACCGACGGTGATAAATCAATTGATTCACGTCAGTTTTATTTAAAGCTCGCGCAGCGACTAATGCACTTATTCAACACGCGAACTGCGTCTGGCATTTTGTATGAACTTGATACCCGTTTACGTCCCGAAGGGGCATCGGGCTTACTGGCTATTAATTTAGAAAGTTATTATCACTATCAGCAAACTCAAGCATGGACGTGGGAACACCAAGCTTTAGTCCGTTCACGCATGATTTATGGGCAAGTTTCATTATACGAGCGCTTTACTGCGATCCGTAAAGATGTGTTGTGCCAAGCACGTGATACAGAAAAGCTGAAAAAAGAGGTCATCGAGATGCGCGAAAAAATGCGCACTCACCTCGCGAAAGGGAATGATGAACTGTTTGATTTAAAACAAGATAGAGGTGGTATCACAGATATTGAGTTTATCACTCAATATTTGGTGCTGAATAATGCGATGCAGCATCCAGAGCTAACTACTTGGTCTGATAACGTGCGTATTTTAGCTGATGCTGCACGTTTAGGTTGTATCACAGAGCAAATGCAGCAGGAATTAGTCGAGGCATATATTACCTATCGCTCACGCTATCATGTAATGAGTTTAGATCAGCAAGGTCGTTGTGCGCCACGTGCTGAGCTAACTCAGCACATAGCATTGGTTAGTAACGCGTGGCAGCAAGTATTTATAGCAAACAGCAATAATACTTAACGAAATGGTATTAGAAGTGCCGTTAGCTTTTTAAGCGGCGGCAGTTCTCGCGCACATAAGCAGAGGGGAGCTCAGTGATAACAGCTGCTCTTTGCTTAAAGCAAAAGAAGGTATAAACCTCATTTTCGAAGTCGTCATTGATGGCACGGCCAACCTGATACAGTGTTGAAACAAAATTACTATCAACACGAAAATGATCTTTAACGACATAGTCTTTACTTAAATACCAATAAAGTACAATGTCTTCATTACGGGCATAATCAGAGAGCACGTCTTTTAACGTATTACCATTTTCAAAGCGGCGCGGTTGAATATCGCCGGTCCAGTTTGGTGACGATGGTTCAACTACTTTTTCGCGCTCAAATAGTGCAACATCTAAACTTGTTGCAGGTGTTGGTAACTTGAGAACGTATTTATCACGTTCGTTATCTTTGCTGTTTACTTGGTTACGTAACGCAGAATAAAAGCGAGACAACCCCTGAGCAGCGGCATTTTTTGTTTCTTTCATATCAAATACCGGACCGCTACCGAATAAAAAGTAGATTGCAGCAGCAATTAAAATAAAAGCTAATGATAAATGCTTAACCCAGAACCACATTTCTAATACTCTTGTTGTTTATTACCTTAATAAAAACATACTAATTAAAAATTGTCACTCTACTTGTAATAAGAAGGTGCGTTCTTATCAGGGCGCGTTTTAAAACGTCGATGTAACCACATGTATTGCTCTGGGGCATTATCTATGGCTTGTTCCATTCGTTGATTGACACGTGTTACATCTTTTAGATCATCGCCACTTGGGAAATCGTGCAAAATAGGCAGTACTTCTAAATGGTAGCGACCTTGTTCATCACGTCGGCTGGTTAGGCTGACAGTTTCGCAGTTTTTGCTATTAGCGAAAAGCAAAGTCCCTGTTGTCGTTGCTGTCTCTTTTACTGCATAAAAAGGCGCAAACTCACAGCGATTATGGCCATAATCTTGATCAGGAAGGTAATAGCACACTTTTTTATTTTTAAGTGCTTTTAGTAAACCCTTTACATCTCGCTTGCCAATTAAGTATTCGTTTGAGCGTAAGCGCCCATTAGTCGTAAAGTATTCCATCAAAGGATTATTATGAGGGCGATAAAAACCAATGCCTTGGTGTTTTAAACCCATGACACGGCTTGCCATTTCTAAATGAAGAATATGCGGTACAAGTAACAATACCCCTTTTCCTGATTGCTGGATTTGCTCAAAGTATTCTAGGCCCTTAATGGAGCCATATACTTTTTTTACACGCCACTCGGGCCACCACCAAGCCATGCCCGTTTCCATCATGGCAATACCGGTGTTTTCCATATTTTTACGAACTAATTCGCGCTGTTCATGTTCTGGCATATCAGGAAAGCACAAACGAATGTTGACCTCAGCGATATGGCGACGGCGTTTCATAAAGCGATGCACTAAACGGCCAAGTAGTTTACCTAGTGCAAGTTGTAATTTGTGTGGTAACCAAGAAATAAGATATAAAAAGAACACGCCAATCCAAGTTAACCAGTAACGTGGGCCTAAAAAAGACGCTTTAAACGGAGATGAACTAACCACAAAAAAATCTCTAAAAATAAAAAAGCTAGTTTAACTGTATGTCTTTAAAAATACAAAAAGCCAGCGCTAGGCTGGCTTTTATTTAAGGACTCAATTAGAAGAAATGATTAGATTTCTTTTAAACCCTGATTAATTGCAATAAGGTCTTCGCTAGTTAGGGTACCGGCAGCTTGCTTCAAGCGTAGTGTAGAAACAACATAACGGTAACGAACATTCGCTAAGTTACTTTTTGCGTTATACAGGTTTTGTGTGCTGATCAATACGTCAACGATAGTACGTGTACCAACTTCAAAGCCTGCTTCAGTTGCTTTAAGCGCACTTTCTGCAGAAACAACAGCTTGTTGAAGTGCTTTGTAAGTTGCGATGTCAGAGACCACTTGATTATATGACGTGATCACTGAGCGTGTTACTGCACGAAGGCTTGCTTCTAAGTCTTCGCTTGCTGCAACATAGTAAGCGCGAGCTTGATCTGTTGCTGCTGTCGTTGCTCCACCTGAATAAATAGGTAAGCTGAAGTTAACACCCACTTTTGCACTGTCTTCACGTGGTTGATGTGAATTACTGTTTAAATCTGTCAGGCTGTCACCATAAGACGCGTTCAAAGTTAGCTTAGGATAGTGACCTGCTTTTGCTAAATCGATTTGGTCTTTTGCAATATCAACCGTTACTTTAGACACTTGCAGGTTTAAGTTGTTGTCTTCGGCAATTTTTATAAAGTCAGTTGATTGTTTACTAGGTGCAACCGTCGAAAAGGTTTCTGTATTTAATACATCTAACTTAGCGTGGTATTTACCTGTGATTTCACGAAGTTGCTCACGTGCTGTTTCAACACTATTTTTAGCGACAATTTCTTGTGCTACTGAGTTATCGAACTGAGCTTGTGCTTCATGAACGTCAGTGATCGCAGTTAAACCTACCGCATAACGCTCTTTAGTTTGTTGTAACTGACGTTCGATAGCACGTTTTTCTGCTTGTACGAACTCAAGGTTATCAATGGCGCTTAATACATTGAAATAACCTTCAGCAACACGAACGATTAGGTCTTGGCGTGCAAAGTCATACTGTGCAGTTGCTTGTAATGCTTGTTTTTCTGCAATACCAAGTGAGTTCCATGCACCTAAATCGAACAATGTTTGACTTAAGCTAAGGCCACGACTGAAAACGTCAGGGTCATAATCATAACCAGCATAGCCTGTAGCATCATTACCATCGTATAGGTCCGACTTGGTTTTTTCATAGCCAAGGCTTAAGCCAATTTGTGGTAATAGTGCACTTAACGCGCGATCGCTCTCATAGGCTTGCGCATCTGCTTGGGCTTTTGCTTTAAGTACGGTAGGATCGTTTGCGGTTGCGATCTCGTAAACTTGAAGTAGGTCTTCAGCGTTACTTGCTGTTGCAGTCAATGCGCTAGAAAAACCAATCAGCGCAGCGAGTAATGTTTTTTTCATTTTTTGTTCAGTCCTTAGACAATTTCGTACTGCCAACATGGTACTCTTTTTTAATGAATAACCAAAAAAAAATTACGTAAATCTACATGTCCAAGTGTAACAGAATATAATTGACGATAAATTTTACGTAATACTTACAGGAAATAGTGAATGAAAATATCAGCAATCTCACAATTTAGCCATGACGACATAGAGTTAAAGCCAATTGAGCGAGTTTATGATGGTTTTTTTAAAATTAATGTGTATCGCTTTCATCATGCGCTGTTTGCTGGTGGTAAATCGGTGGAGATTAAGCGTGAAATTTTAGAGCGTGGCCATGCTGTAGCTGTACTTCCTTATGACCCTGTTACTGATCAAGTGTTGCTTATTGAGCAAATCAGGATTGGTGCAATGGCATCAAAGCAGTCTCCTTGGTTACTTGAGTGTATCGCTGGCATGGCTGATGGTAGTACTGACTACGAAGAGGTTGCCAAGCGAGAAGCGTTTGAAGAAGCGGGCATTGAACTTAATGAGCTCGAATTTATGATGTCGTATCTTTCAAGCCCTGGTGGTACGACTGAGCGTTTGTACTTATATTTGGCGCGCACTGACTTATCTGGGTATCAAGGTGGCCTTTTTGGTCTAGATAATGAAGATGAAGATATCAAAACCCATGTAATGTCATATCAAGAGGCCATGCTACGTTTAGAGCAAGGCGAAATTGATAACGCTGCAACTGTGATCTCATTACAGTGGTTAGCACTTAATAAGCAACGTATACTGTCTGATTGGAACAATAAATAGGGGATTATTTTGGCCTACGTCACTGCCGAACAGCGCTATATTCAAAGTTTACCCAAGTACTTAACATTGTGTGAACACAACTATGCGCGTGCACTAAAATTATTGCCACGTGAGCGTTTGGTAGGGCAGGAGCGAAAAGTTCAGTTAGGTCAGAGCACTTTTGTGATAAAAGTGGACGATACGGCTAAATACACCACCGATATTTCTATTAACCAAGAAACTGGGCAATTGAGCTCATTACAGCCTCTATATCTAACGGTCCGTATGTATCATGATGCGAAAGTGGCTGAAATCATTCATCATGATTTTCATCAACGTATCAAGCCCTCATACGCGTACCCGAATCCGAGTATGCATCAAAAAGATGAAAAGTATCAGCTTAATGCTTTTTTGTATGACTGGTTGGTTGCCTGTGTTGAAAATGGCCGAGCAGTTTTAAATTGGGATGTAAATAATGGCTTGGTTTAGTGACAGCTATCATTTTGATAAAACAGCACTGAAAGTCGCCCATATAACTGATTGTCACCTATTTAAAGAACCTAATGGTGACTACTTTTCTGTGAATACGGCTGCGTATTTTGCGCGCTGTTTACATGCCATTGCTGAGCTAGATGCTGATTGTGTGGTGTTTGGTGGCGACTTAACACAAGATCACAGCAGCGAGTCTTATCAACTTTTTGCTAAATTAATTACAGATTCAGCGCTCAGCTGCCCGGTATTTTGGTTGCCTGGCAATCATGATGAACTCGCTGAATATGAAAAGCTTACAAGCCCGCAAATTTTAAACAGTAAACGCATTACTTTTTTAGGTGGGCAACTGCTTTTAGCAAACTCAAAAGGTCCGACGCCAGCAGGTTGGGTAACACACACGCATTTGAATGAATTAAGCCAAGCAATAGGGCAAGTTCCAAGCGTGGTGTTTTGTCATCATAATCCGTTGCCAATTCAAGCTTATTTAGATAAACATATGCTAGAAAATGGTCCACAGTTTTTAAACATGTGTGTAAACAGTGAGCAGTGTATTGGTGTGTTTCATGGTCATGTGCATCATGAATACACGCAAACCTACCGTGATCTTAGCGTGTTTGCTACACCAGCCAGCTCGATACAATTTACCAAGCACACGATGGCATGGCAGCAAGACGATTTAGGCCCCGCATTTCGTGTCATCAACTTAAATGTTGATGCACAACAAAAATTGCAGTTAAGCACGGATGTAGTATGGCTAAACGGGTAATTTATATTCATGGCTTTAATAGTTCTGAGCAATCTTACAAAGCCGTGCGCTTTGGTGAACATATGGCGCAATTCGATGTTGATTATCAGGTGCCGCGATTAACCCATGAGCCATTACATGCAATTATACAATTAGAACAATTGCTAAATGATGATACTGTATTACTAGGTAGTTCATTAGGCGGTTTTTATGCGACCTATCTGTCGCAACGTTATTCGATACCTGCGGTGGTGATTAACCCTGCGGTTCGCCCATTTGAGTTACTCAATAACTATTTAGGGCAAAATTATAACCCGTATCAAGATAGTCATTACGAACTTGGTACTCGTCACATGGATGCATTGCGCAGTTTATATTTGCCGCAATTAGACACTCCTTCATTGCTTTATTTGCTACAGCAAACGGGCGATGAAGTACTGCCTTTTCAGCAGGCGGTTAACTATTATTCTCAGTGTAAGCAACACGTTGAATTTGGAGGCGATCATAGTTTTATCGGCTTCGAACAAACCTTTGCAAGTATTGTAGATTTTCTTAAAATCACGTAAAACATAGCTAAGCGCATAAAAGATATAAAAACTATGAGTCAGCAAAATTATAACGCCGAAGCAATTGAAGTCTTAAACGGGTTAGAGCCCGTAAAACGCCGCCCAGGTATGTATACCGACACGGTTCGTCCTAACCACTTAGGTCAAGAGGTTATCGATAACAGTGTCGACGAAGCAATGGCAGGTCATGCAACAAAAATTGATGTTATTCTTCATGAAGATAACTCACTTGAAGTTATTGATGATGGCCGTGGTATGCCAATTGATATTCACCCAGAAGAAGGTATTCCGGGTGTGGAACTTATTTTTACCAAGCTACATGCCGGTGGTAAGTTCTCAAATAAAAACTATCAGTTTTCGGGTGGTCTACACGGGGTAGGTATTTCGGTTGTAAATGCGCTATCGACTCGTGTTGAAGTAACCGTGCGCCGTGATGCACAGCAATTTCGTATGGCTTTTGAGAACGGTGACAAGGTTGAAGACCTTAACGTCATTGGTACTGTGGGTAAGCGTAATACAGGTACAACTGTGCGTTTTTGGCCTGATGCCAGCTATTTTGACTCAGCTAACTTCTCTATTACTAAGCTTAATCATTTGCTAAAAGCCAAAGCAGTATTATGCCCAGGCCTGCGTATTAAGTTTACCAATAAGCAAACCAAAGAAAGCCAAGAGTGGTATTACGAAACAGGTTTAAAAGATTACTTAAATGAAGCTGTTAAAGGTTTTGAAGTACTGCCAAAAGACCCATTTATAGGTGAATTTTCTAGCTCTACAGAAGGCGCTGATTGGGCTGTGGTATGGTTACCTGAAGGCGGTGAGTCAATCGCTGAAAGTTATGTAAACTTAATCCCTACTGCCCAAGGCGGTACACACGTCAATGGCTTACGCCAAGGCTTACTTGAAGCAATGCGTGAATTCTGTGAATTCAGAAACCTATTACCGCGTGGCGTAAAGCTAACGCCAGATGATATCTGGGAGCGCTGTAGCTATGTGTTGTCGGTAAAAATGCAAGACCCACAGTTCGCTGGTCAAACCAAAGAAAAGCTATCTTCACGTTCATGTGCAGCATTTGTTTCTGGTGTAGTAAAAGATTCATTTAGCTTATGGCTAAACGAGCACACAGAAACGGCAGAATTATTAGCTGAGCTATGTATCTCAAATGCACAGCGCCGTTTACGTGCCGCCAAAAAAGTTGTGCGTAAGCGCATTACTTCTGGCCCCGCATTACCAGGTAAATTAACCGATTGTAGCGCGCAAGATAATGACCGCACTGAACTGTTTTTAGTAGAGGGTGACTCTGCGGGTGGTTCAGCAAAACAAGCGCGTGACCGTGAATTCCAAGCAATCATGCCGCTGCGCGGTAAAATCTTAAATACCTGGGAAGTGGAGTCGGGTCAGATTTTAGCGTCGCAAGAGGTGCATGATATCTCTGTGGCACTAGGTATAGACCCAGATTCGAGTGATTTATCTGGTTTGCGTTATAACAAAATTTGTATCTTGGCCGATGCTGACTCGGATGGATTACACATTGCTACCTTGCTTTGTGCGCTGTTTGTTCGTCACTTTCCATCGCTTATCAAACAAGGCCATGTGTACGTAGCTATGCCGCCGCTATTTCGTATCGACATTGGTAAAGAGGTTTACTACGCCCTTGATGAAGACGAAAAGAACGGTATTTTAGCGCGCATTGAGGCCGAGAAGAAACGTGGTAAGGTCAATGTTCAACGCTTTAAAGGGTTGGGTGAAATGAACCCACTACAATTACGTGAAACCACTATGGATCCAAATACGCGTCGTCTAGTGCAATTAACGCTGGACGAAGAGGAGCAAACGATGGAGATGATGGATATGTTACTTGCAAAGAAACGTTCATCAGACCGTCGCCAGTGGTTAGAAGATCACGGTAACCGCGCACAAGTTTAGTTAAGGTAGTTGAACGAATGAAAGGGCAAGAAAAATGAAAAAAATACTGACCTCATTATTATCGCTGAGCTTGTTGTCAGCGCCGGTAATGGCCAAAGATATTCTTGATAAACTCACTGTAGCTGATGGATTTACTATCAGCTTGTTTGCTGATGACGTTGAAAATGCGCGCCAGATTGCCGTGTCAAAAAGAGGCATCGTGTATGCTGGTTCACGAAAAGCGGGCAATGTATATGCATTAATAGATCATAATAGTGATGGCGTTGCCGATAGAAAAATGGTTATCGCCACAGGCCTTGAAATGCCTTCGGGATTAGCTGTTAAAGATGGTGATTTATATGTGGCAGAAGTGTCGCGTATCATCCGTTTTAAAGATATCGATAAAAACCTAAAAGACCCTAAATTTGAAGTCGTTTACGATAAATTCCCAACCGATCGTCATCATGGCTGGAAGTTCATTAGCTTTGCGCCAACCGGTGAGCTAATTGTGCCTGTGGGTGTGCCATGTAACATTTGTGCAGAAGACGACAAATATGGTCGTATCTTTTCGTTAGATGTTGATACAAAAGAAATTAAAACAATCGCCAAAGGCGTTCGTAACTCAGTTGGTTTTGATTATCACCCAACTACCAATGCATTTTGGTTTAGTGATAATGGCCGTGACATGATGGGCGATGATATGCCTCCTTGCGAAATCAACCGTGTAGGTGAAGGTGAAGAAGGGGCACATTATGGTTTCCCTTATGTACATGCAGGTGCCATTTTAGACCCTGAGTTTGGTCAAGGTAAGAGCATTGCTGATTACAAGTCACCTGCGCTTGCACTTGGTGCGCACGTGGCACCTCTTGGTATTCATTTTTATAACGGCAAACAGTTCCCTGCGAAATACAAAGAGCAACTATTTGTTGCTGAGCATGGCTCTTGGAACCGCAGTAAAAAATCGGGTTACAGAGTGATGTTAGCGAACGTTGAACAAGGTCGTATTACCCAATACACTCCGTTCGTTACAGGGTTTATGCAAAATGAAGAAACATTTGGTCGCCCAGTTGCCTTTGCAGAACTTGCAGATGGCAGCTTATTGATCTCAGACGACTTTGCTAACGTGATTTATCGTGTTAGCGCAAAGAAAAAATAGGTAAGCGTTAATGAGTGATACTGATACCTTGCTGATGCAGGGCATAGAACAACAAACAATGGGGCGTTTTACTGAAGACGCCTACTTAAACTACTCAATGTACGTCATTATGGACCGCGCCTTACCGCATGTGGGTGATGGTCTAAAGCCTGTACAGCGTCGTATCATTTATGCAATGAGCGAGCTTGGGTTATCGGCGCAAGCTAAGTATAAAAAATCTGCGCGTACTGTTGGTGATGTACTTGGTAAATACCATCCCCATGGTGATAGTGCTTGTTATGAAGCCATGGTGTTGATGGCTCAGCCGTTTTCTTATCGTTACCCGCTGGTGGACGGCCAAGGTAACTGGGGTGCCGCGGACGATCCTAAGTCATTTGCGGCGATGCGTTATACCGAAGCGCGTTTATCTAAGTTCTCTGAAGTTTTATTAAAAGAGCTCGGCCAAGGTACTGTTGATTGGACCGCAAACTTTGATGGCACACTGGATGAGCCAATGGTATTGCCAGCGCGCTTACCGCACATTTTGCTCAATGGTGTGACTGGTATCGCGGTTGGTATGGCAACGGATATTCCACCACACAACGTGCGAGAAGTTGCCAGTGCCTGTTGTTTACTGCTTGATAAACCAAAAGCTGAAATCGAAGAGCTGCTTGAGTTAGTGCATGCCCCTGACTATCCAACAGAAGCTGAGATAATCACTCCGAAGGATGATATTCGTAAGATTTATCAAACCGGACGTGGCTCTATCAAGATGCGTGCAATTTACACTGAAGAGCACGGTGATATTGTAATTACAGCGCTACCTCATCAGTGTTCAGGTGCAAAAGTACTTGAGCAAATAGCTGCACAAATGAACGCTAAAAAGTTACCGATGGTTGCCGATTTACGTGACGAATCAGATCACGAAAATCCAACTCGTATCGTGATTGTACCGCGTTCGAACCGCATCAAGGCTGAGCCATTAATGGCACACCTGTTTGCAACCACCGATTTAGAAAAGAACTACCGCGTAAACTTAAACATGCTTGGCCTTGATGGTCGTCCGCAAGTTAAAGACTTACGTAGTATCTTAACTGAGTGGTTAACGTTCCGTCGTGAAACTGTTCGTCGCCGTTTACAATACCGCTTAGATAAAGTGTTAGCACGCTTGCATATTTTAGAAGGTTTATTAACTGCCTTTTTAAATATCGACGAAGTCATCGAAATTATTCGCACTGAAGATAAACCAAAGCCCGTATTAATGGAGCGCTTTGGTATTACCGATATTCAAGCCGAAGCAATTTTAGAATTAAAGCTACGTCATTTAGCAAAACTTGAAGAATTTAAGATTAAAGGTGAGCAAGATGAGCTTGCGCTTGAACGTGACAAGTTAGAGCAAATTCTGGGTTCTGAGCGTCGTATGTCGACGTTGATGAAAAAAGAAATCCAAGAAGCCGCTGAAATGTACGGTGATGATCGCCGCTCACCAGTCGTTGAACGTGTAGAAGCAAAAGCACTAAGCGAAAAAGATCTTATTCCTTCTGAGTCAGTTACAGTTGTGTTATCTGAAAAAGGCTGGGCACGTGTTGGTAAAGGCCATGATTTAGATGTTGAAGGGCTAAGTTATAAGTCTGGCGACAGCTATAAAGCCTCGGCGCGAGGTAAGAGTAATCAGCCAGCAGTGTTCTTAGACTCAAGTGGTCGCGCTTTTGCTACCGATGCGCACAGTTTACCTTCAGCTCGTAGTCAAGGTGAACCAATGACAGGGCGCTTTAACCTAAGTTCTGGTGCCAATTTTGAGCATGTGGTGATGGCTGAAGACAACCAAGTATTGTTAATGGCTTCAGATGCAGGTTATGGCTTTATTAGCGACTTTAAAGATTTAGTGAGTAAGAACAAAAACGGTAAAGCGCTTGTTAGTGTTCCTAAGGGCGGTGAATTACTCGCGCCAATTAGAGTGACTGATGTAGCGACAGACTACTGTATGGCAATTTCTAATGAAGGCCGAATGTTGTTATTCCCACTGCGTGACTTACCTAAGTTAAGTAAAGGTAAAGGGAATAAGATTATTTCTATCCCAAGTGCGAAAGTACAAGCTCGTGAAGAGTTTGTAAAAGTACTTGCTGTGGTGCCAGAGGGCAGTAGCGTAACCCTGCATGCAGGTAAACGAAAACTGACACTTAAACCGTCTGATCTTGAGCATTATCATGGTGAACGGGGTAGACGAGGTAACAAATTACCACGCGGTCTACAGCGGGTTGATGAAGCTGTGGTTGAAATGACTCAAACTGATGATAGTGATGAGTCGCCAAGTGAAGTAATAGAGTAAAATACAAGGCCTGCAATTGCAGGCCTTTTTGTTGCTTTAGTTTGCAACGACTCTCATTGAAGCCGGCCTAGAAAAGTTAAGGTATTGACCGTTATCGGCTTTTACATTTTGCAAATCTTGATGGCTGGTATTTTCAGTGAATGTAGCTGTATGGCGATAAGATAGATTCGGCCAATCAGAAAGAGTCACTGCTACTCCTGGCGCTGCTTTAACGTATACAGGATGTTTATTGATATAAGCAGGTAGCCTGTAGTTTGAGCGTTCATTTGCTTTTAAGCAGTATTCACTTTGATCTAGCAAGCTTACAATGCAACCTAAAGGCTCCTCAGAGCTAAATACGCGCATAGAGCGTGGCTTAGAGAAATCTAAATATTGTCCATTTTTTGCTAAAACATTTTTCAGTTTGTTATTTTCAACGGTGCCATTAAAAGTCGCAATGCGGTTATAAGATAAGTTTCCATAGTCAGATAACATAACCTGTAAACCTTGTGGTGCTCTCACATAAACAGGCTTTCGACTTACAAAAGCGGGAAGAGAGCTTGCTTTTTGTCCATCCTGTAGACAAAACTCTTCGTTTGTTTCTATGTTTACAATACAGGCTTTTGGCTTCTCTTGAGTAGTGATAACTGAGGCTGGTAAGTTTTGTTTTGCAGGTTCTAGCTCTTGCCATACCAGTAGGTTTGAGTCGCAGTACACAGAAGCGCTAGTTGGTACTGAAGTTGCCTCTAGATTGATGTGGATCTTATTCATTTTACCTGTTGTTAATCGTGTTGCAGGTAGGTTGAAGGTTTTATTCCCTGCTTTTTGGGTTTTGACAATTAACTTACAGCTTGATGAAGAGAAGCTGTCTTTATAGACGGCGCCTGAAGCACCGTGAAGTGCAGGGTAAATAAAGCTTTGTAGCTGTTGTTCAGGATCGTAAAAACCGATGATTGTTGTGATTGGAACATCTTGCTTATAAGGAGTGCGATTAACCAAGCGCAGTGTATTGGTATCTAAGACTGTATTGTTCCAAGGTTGCATTGATTGAGTCAGCGGATCCCATTTACTAAACCCAGTTTTGCTGCTGCTATCAAAATGTGCTTTGTTTTCTAAAAAGCGTTGTATATGTTGCAACTCGTATGGAGTATGTAGCGTGTATTTGTTGTACTCGCTGTACATTGGCCCACCACCAGACATAGAGCCTGTGCCATATTGATGACCATTAAATGCAGCAATACAGGTCTGTTTATAACAGCGGTCTTTATACGATAACTTAGGTGAAAAGTTTGGTATAAATTTATCTAAGTCGCCATCCCAACCCCAAGTTGAATTACGTTCATCGGCGGGGCGATTTAATACTCCATGTTCGCCGCCAGGGTAATGGCCTAAACCGAAGTTATGTCCTAACTCGTGACTAAATTCATTACCAACAGATTTATACAGTGTCACCATGCCCGCACCACCTGATAAACCGTGAACAAAGATACCATTATCGTACTTACCAATAGCATTATGGGCGGTTACTTGTGCTGCACTATACGGGTGTGCTGTCGGACCACCGATACCAGACGCATTGATACCATAATTAGCATTATTGATACCATGCGACAGTAGGTTTTTA
The DNA here is from genome assembly GCF_051235485.1 of Pseudoalteromonas nanhaiensis. Lineage (NCBI taxonomy): Bacteria > Pseudomonadati > Pseudomonadota > Gammaproteobacteria > Alteromonadales > Pseudoalteromonadaceae > Pseudoalteromonas > Pseudoalteromonas nanhaiensis. Next base: position 54,479 of record NZ_JBPNYQ010000010.1, read on the forward strand.
GCAATTAAATGGCGCATATCGCCAGAGTAAATTCCCCCTTTACTTGGATCTGAGTCAGTCAACAGGCGGCCGTCAGGCATCATCACTTCGGTTAAATGCAGCGGTTCAAAATTATTTACAGATAGCTTAGTAATAGGGACTTGCTGAAAGTACTGGCGATGTAAATCAGCATCGTGTTGAAAAGTGAACTTGTCTCGATAAGGAGTAAGCAAGCCTACATCAATAGTATTAATTATAAGACTTGTGCTTGCACCAACTTTGACGTTATTTAGTTTACTTGACTTATCGCCTAGCTCAAACGCAAAGTGAATGTTCGGCTGAATAACTGATGCCGGCAGAATGCTCGAAAAAGTGTTATCAGAATAGTTAACAGAATTATCATCATAACCAAAGGGTTTAGTAAAGGCATCAGGCGAGCGCATAAACGTTTGATACACGAGGGTATCGTTGCTATCAAGCACACTTAAGATAATTTGAGAGTCATTTGCTAATTCTTGATGTGGCTTGAACATCAACATGGTTTTTCTTTGCGCTACTAAATGAGGTTGAATATCGTCTTCGATCTTATTTAGAGAAGGCGTTATTGAATTTTGAGCAAAAAGTACGGTTGCAGGAAAGTTTCCTTCGGTATCACTATTAAGGGCATTTTGGTTAAAGTAGTGAGTTTCTGTGTTATTTGCCACACTGTAGTTACTTAGCGTTAATGCGCACAGTACAGCTAGAGATAAAGATGTGTTTTTCATAAACGTTCAACCAATTGCGTAATAAGTAGGAATAAAGCTATCGAAAATACTATCATTCATAGGCCTAGCACCTTTTAAGATGCTTCATAAATGAACAAGAGAAAACTCTGAACACGGTTAGCAATTGGCTATTTCAGATAGCCGTAATGGTAATGCCGGTAAGCGATTTTGTGATAATTTTTAGCTTACATGTGTTCGCTTAATACTATGGAAATGCAATTAATCACGGTATAATGCGCGCTGATTAGTACGAGGAGAATTCGTTTGTTAGCTGTTTTTCGCATTATTTTCATGGCTTTATTTATAGTTTTTAGCTGCCTTGTTGGTTTGCTTTTATGTATTGTGAAGCCGTTTCATGCCAATAACGTTCACATTATCTCTGGGTGGTTTTGCAAAGTTGCTAAAGTATTGGGTGTAAAGCTTGAGCTTAAGTACCACGAAGATCCTAAAAATATTGGTCCTGCAGTGTATGTAGCTAACCATCAAAATAATTATGATTTATTTACTTTGCCAGCGATGGTGCCTGAGAACTGTGTAAGCCTTGGTAAAAAAAGTCTTAAGTGGATCCCATTTTTTGGCCAGCTTTATTGGCTATCAGGCAATATATTAATTGACCGAGCTAATCGCTCAAAAGCAGCTGGTACAATTTCTAAATCAGCCGAAAAAATTAAGCGTAAAGGGTTATCGGTATGGATGTTCCCTGAGGGTACACGTAGCTATGGCCGAGGTTTATTACCTTTTAAAACCGGTGCTTTTCATACTGCTATGAGTGCCGATGTGCCAGTAGTGCCTGTTTGTATGAGTACAACACATAAAACTATTAAGCTAAATCGCTGGGATAATGGTACAATTTATCTCGAAATGTTAGCGCCAATCTATCTTGATAAAGACGTATCTGCTCGTGATCATGCATCCCATGTTCATCAGGTTATGGCTGCTAAAATAACTGAATTAGATGCTCAAGTGAGAAATAAATAATGGAAAATTGGCGCGAAATTACTGAAGACATCGTAACTTCATTACTTGAAGATGGCTCAGATCCTGAAGTACTTTATGAAGTGGAACACCACTTTGTTAGCGAAAATTTTGAAAAGTTAGAGCAAGCAGCTTTAGCCGCTTTTAAACTAGGTTATGATGTTGAAGAACCTGCTGAACTTGAGCTAGAAGACGGCGAGAAAGTGTGGAGCTTTGATGTGGTTGTTGAGTGTGAACTTGACGTAGAAGCGATTATGGAAGACGTAGACAAGCTAGAAGCGCTTGCTCAGCAAACTGATGTTGAATACGACGGCTGGGGCACTTACTTTCAGGAGTAAACAGCTATCAGCTTTCAGCTCTCAGATTGAAACTTAATAGTTTGTGAGCTTCTAGGGGAAAGAGTAAAGTTAGCGAGTTGCTACTTTCTAACTTTACCTTTTTTAATTTTCCCCTTTTCAACTTTATAACCCATACCTATTTCGTATTCTAAGAATAATATATAGACATTTTTGATTAATTGGTGATAATTAAAAACTCAATCTTTTTATACACCAAGCGCGTTTATGCTTATAACTTTACCCATTGCCGAACTAGTACCAGGGATGTTTGTTGACAGTGTCAGTAAGCAGCAAGAGCACGTAAATAGCATAAAAATTAAGACGCGTGGCCTGGTCCGCGATAAAACCATTATTCAGCGCTTAATATCTGAAGGTGTTGAAGAGCTTCTTATCGACTTCACCCAAAGTGATGTTGCACTTCCTAAAAAATATCAACCAAAAACTGAGACTACTCAAGCCAAAGTAGAACAAAAGCCTGCGGCTAACGAAGTACCGCAAGGGATCACTGTTCAGCAAGAGTTTCTAAAAGCCAGTGTGCATTACGAACAACATAGTCGAAAACTGCAAGGCTTTTACTCTGATATTACCTCGGGTTTAAAAATGAATGTGTCGGTACTTGATGATATCGCCGTTGATATAGTCAGCTCGGTATTTCGTAATCACAATGCGTTGACTATCTTAACTCGGCTCAGAGATAAACATATTTATAATTGGCGACATATGATCAACACCGCCATTTTGGTTAGTGTGTTTGCCAAGTATTTAGGCTATAAAGAAAAAACCATTAAAGAATTAGCAATGGGTGCATTGCTGCATGATATTGGGCAAGCCAAGATGCCACAGGGGGTTCTTTCTAAGCCAAGCGCATTAAATAATAATGAAATGCAGGTAGTAAAAAAACATGTGGCACAAAGTTTAGGTTTAGTGAAAGGTGAAAAAGGCATTACGCCCTTAATGTTAGAGATGATAGTTAATCATCATGAACGTTTAGATGGCAGCGGTTATCCTCGTGGCATCACCGGAGAAAAGTTAAGTCGACCAGCGCGCATTATGGCTATTGTTGATGTGTATGATGCAATGACGGCGGACAGACCTCATCAAATGGGTGAAGAACCCATTTCGGCACTGCGCTATTTACTTGCTAACAAACAGATGTTTGATTCAGAGTTGGTGCAACGCTTTATTAAATGCTTAGGTGTACATCCTGTTGGCACGATTGTTAAGTTAAACAATGAGCGTTTGGCGCTGGTAATGGAAGGAAATCATCAAAATCCAATTAAGCCTAAAGTTAAAATATTTTATAACGCGAAACACAAGCACCACATTACTGCGAAAGATGTTAATTTGAATGAAGAGCAAGATCTTAAGATTGTTGCAAGTATAAAACCGCTAGATTATCAGCTTAATTTGGCTCGTTTGTTAAAAGAGCATCTGCTTGTTTAGACTTAACGCAGCGTTTTCTAGCGCTGCGTTTTGCTGATATAAATGCACCACTAAAACAACTCGTCATTAAAACCAACCACAACAACGTCCCTTTTTCGACATGCAAGGCGATGCAACATAACATGAGTGACAATACCGCACTAAACATCGCTTTTAACGAAAAGTGATTAACAGGGTTATCGCAATCACCTACTTTAGTACACGCACAGTAGTTAGCTTTACAAAAATAATGAACACTCACACCGCATAACATCTGCGCAACAACAATAAGTGCGATTTCCATGGTCCGATCCTAACTGAAAAACCTTTATTTAAGTCTAAAGGGACAACAAATACATGTCAATGCAAATGATAACTATTGTTGTTTGTAGGGTTTGTAACCAGAGATCTGATGAGTTTTAATAAGTTGTTATCCTGTTGTTAAAATGCGGGTTTTTTACCTATTTCTAACGAAAAATTACAGTTTTTTGATCTTAATTAAGGTAATGTTCGAAAGTTTGTAATCATTAGAATAAAACATCTAATACCAACATACAGTGCTAATCTTTTATGCTTAACTAATGGGTTGCCCTCGATGTTGGATTAGCTAACGCACAAGTTTGCAAGAGGACACAGATTTATGAAGTTCACTAAAACACTAATTGCAGCATCACTTGCTGTTGTTTCTGCTGACAGCTTTGCTGCAGCCTTCCAATTAGCAGAGCAAAACGTATCAGGTTTAGGTCGTGCATACGCTGGTGAAGCAGCCGTAGCTGATGATGCCTCTGTTGTTGCTCGCAACCCTGCACTTATGTCTTTATTCAAAGACAAGCAAATTTCAGTTGCAGGCATTGCTGTAATTCCTGACGTAAGTCTAAATGGAGAAGGTGCGGCATATGGTTTAGATGAGAATGTTATTGATGATGACAGCATCGCACCATCTGCATTTATTCCTGCTGGCTACTTCACAATGCCATTAAACGACAAAGTATCACTAGGCTTTGGTGCTTTCTCAAACTTTGGTCTTTCTACTGAATTTAACGATGACTACGCTGCGGGCTCTATTGCAGGTGAAACTGAAATCGTTACTGTAAATATGAATGCAAGCGCTTCATATAAAATCAACGAACAGTTCAGCCTAGGTCTTGGTTTAAACTATGTTTATGCTGATGCTAAAGTTGTTCGTAATGCAGGTACTAACCCATTTGGTTTACCAGCTAGCACGCAAATCGCTCACCTTGAAGGCGACGACTACGGCTTTGGTTGGAACGTTGGTGTAATGTATCAACTAGATGAGAATAGCCGTTTTGGTTTTAACTACCGCAGCGAAACAGATATCGATTTTGAAGGTGAGTACTCAAACCAACTTCCAGCTGCTGTTGGCGGTTTAGCGGGCACTGTAGTACCTGGTGAGTTAAAACTAACACTACCAGCAATTGCTGAGTTTTCTGGTTCACATCAAGTTGATAAGAAGCTAGGCGTACACTACAGCATTTTATGGACAGGTTGGGACAGCTTCCAAAAATTAGAAGCATATACACCAAGCCTTGAAACGCCTGTATTCTCTAAAGAAGAGAACTTCTCTGATTCAATGCGTTACTCTATCGGTACTGACTACCAGTACAGCGATGCATTATTACTTCGTGCAGGTATTGCATACGACGAATCACCAGCTGATAAATCACACTTATCAATCTCTATCCCTGATACAGATCGTTTCTGGTTCTCGTTTGGTGGTAACTACGCATTCAGCGAAAACTCAAATGTTGACTTAGGTGTAAGTATCCTTCGTGGTAAAACACAAAACTTCTCTGAAAAAGACAGCCTAGCAGCTTCTTTAGGCCAAAATGTTTCATGGGAATATGAATCAAAAGGTCACGCAGTACTAGTTGGTGCTCAGTATAACTACACGTTTTAATACTGGCGCGACGTAAAGTTGCGCTACAGAGCATTAAAAAGCCGCGCTATAACAATGTTATAGCGCGGCTTTTTTGTAAGCGCGAATAAATCGCGCTTGATATATGCTGTTATAGACTTTCGATTTTCGCTTTTTGCGCTAATAGTTTGTCTTTCGCATCTGTAAATTCAGCCAGTTTAGCATGCTCTTTAGCAAGCACAGCTTCTGGTGCATTATTTACGAACTTCTCGTTAGCTAACTTGTTTTGAACCTGTGCTAAGCCTTTTTCTGCTTTTTCAAGCTGCTTCGCGATACGGGCTAATTCAGCTTCAACATCGATTAGGCCAGCCATTGGGATCATGATCTCAAGGTTGCCAACATATGATGTTGCACATGCAGGTGCATCGTCTTTGTTATCAAGAAGCGTGAACTCTTCAAGCTTAGCAAGAGACGCTAAGAATGCTTCGTTATCCGTTAAGCGGCGCTTGTCTTCGTCAGACGCATTAGCAAGCAATACCGATAATGGCTTGCTTGGGCTGATATCCATCTCACCACGGATGTTACGAATAGCAAGAATGAATTGCTTAACCCACTCAAGGTCAGCCATTGCTTGGCTATCAACATTTGCTTCATTGTAAACAGGGAAACCTTGAACCATGATGCTAGTGCCCGCAGTTTCAATGCCTGCAAGTGGTGCTACACGTTGCCAAATCGTTTCTGTGATGTAAGGCATTAACGGGTGCATTAAGCGTAGTAGGCTTTCTAATACCGTGATCAAAGTATGACGAGTACCACGTTGCTGTGCTTCGTTACCTTTAAACAATACTGGTTTAGTCAGTTCTAGGTACCAGTCACAGAATTGGTTCCAAGTGAACTCATAAATGGTGTTTGCTGCTAAGTCAAAACGGTAGTTTTCTAGATGCTCAGTATAGGTTTTAACGGTTGCTTCAAATTGGCCTAAAATCCAACGATCAGCAAGTGAGTACTGTTTTTCAGCATCTGTAGCGAAGCCACAGTCTTGCTCTTCTGTATTCATTAATACGTAACGGCTCGCGTTCCATAGTTTGTTACAGAAGTTACGGTAACCTTCTAGGCGGTTCATATCCCAGTTGATATCACGGCCCGTTGAAGCCATTGCTGCAAGGGTGAAACGTAGCGCGTCTGTACCGTGTGCTTCGATACCGTTTTCGAATGTTTTGCGAGTATTTTTCTCAATCTTCTTCGCTAGTTGTGGTTGCATCATGTTACCAGTGCGCTTTTCAACTAGGCTTTCAAGGTCGATACCGTCAATCATGTCGATAGGATCAAGGACGTTACCTTTCGATTTAGACATCTTATCGCCGTTTTCATCACGGATAAGGCCTGTTACGTAAACGGTTTTAAATGGTACTTGTGGCTTGCCGTCTTCATCTTTGATGAAGTGCATGGTCATCATGATCATACGAGCAACCCAGAAGAAGATGATGTCGAAACCTGTTACCAGCACGTCAGACGGGTGGAAAGTTTTTAAATCATCAGTGTTTGCAGGCCAGCCTTGCGTTGAGAAAGTCCAAAGCGCAGATGAGAACCAGGTATCTAAAACGTCTTCGTCTTGCTTAAGTGCAACATCATCAGCAAGGTTGTTATCGCGGCGTACTTCAGCTTCGTCACGACCAACGTAAACGTTGCCTTCGTTGTCGTACCAAGCAGGGATGCGGTGACCCCACCAAAGCTGACGTGAAATACACCAATCTTGTACGTCGTTCATCCACGAGAAGTACATGTTCTCGTATTGCTGAGGTACAAATTTAATGTCGCCATTTTTAACCGCTTCTTTTGCTGGTTCAGCAAGAGGTGCTACGCGCACGTACCACTGGTCAGTAAGAAGTGGCTCAATCACTACGCCAGAACGGTCACCGTAAGGGACTGTTAAGCTGTGATCTTCAATTTTTTCTAGTAGGCCAAGCTCTTCAAATTCGCTCACAATCGCTTTACGTGCATCAAAGCGGTCAAGGCCGTGTAAGCGCTCAGGAATTGGCGCATCTAATTCAAGCTCTTTACCGTCGAATGTGTAGCTTTCGCCTTCGCTTAATACCGCAGCATCTTTGTTGAAGATGTTGATCATTGGTAGTTGGTGACGTTTACCCACTTCGTTATCGTTAAAATCGTGGGCAGGGGTGATTTTCACACAACCTGTGCCTTTTTCCATGTCTGCATGTTCATCGGCAACAATTGGAATACGACGGTTTACGATAGGCAGTAAAATTTCTTTACCGATCAGATCTTGGTAACGTTCATCATCAGGGTTAACCGCAACACCTGAATCACCTAGCATTGTTTCAGGACGCGTTGTGGCAACAACGATATAGTCTTTACCATCTTGTGTTGTTACGCCATCAGCAAGTGGGTAACGTAAGTTCCACATGTGACCTTGTTTGTCTTTGTTCTCAACTTCAAGATCAGAAATAGCGGTGTGTAGTTTAGGGTCCCAGTTTACTAGGCGCTTACCACGGTAGATTAGATCTTCTTTGTGAAGACGTACGAATACTTCTTTAACCGCCTCAGAAAGACCTTCGTCCATAGTGAAACGCTCACGGTCCCAATCTACAGAAGCACCTAAACGACGTAATTGTTTAGTGATAGTGCCGCCAGAGTGATTTTTCCACTCCCAGATTTTTTCGATAAATGCATCACGGCCTAGGTCGTGGCGTGTTTTACCTTCTTCAGCAGCAAGCTTACGCTCAACAAGCATTTGTGTTGCGATACCCGCGTGGTCAGTACCTACTTGCCATAATGTATTATTGCCTTGCATACGCTTTAAACGCGTTAGCGTATCCATGATGGTATCTTGGAACGCGTGGCCCATGTGTAAGCTACCCGTGACGTTTGGTGGCGGGATCATAATTGAGTATGCGTCACCTTGGCCAGACGGTTTAAAGTAGCCATTTTCTTCCCAGTCTTGGTATAAAGACTGTTCAATATCTTGCGGATTATAGGTTTTATCCATTACACAGAACCTTAAATAAATGCTTAAATGTCAATTTCTTGCGTTGCAATATGAGCGCCCAGTTGGCGAAGCTTTTTAAACCGCTCACGGGCGGCTTGCTTAGCGTTTGGCTCAATGGGTACAAAGTCAAAAACTTGCTGAAAACGGCGAATAAAATCCGGCAGGTGTTCAGCTAAGTTGATTAATATTTTTCTGTTGCCGACAGGCGGAGTCATACCAATTTCAACCGGTGCGCCACCTTTAGGGCCTTCACCTTGTAGGTTGTGTGGTACAAAACTATCTGGTTCAAATGACCAAATGATGTCGTCGATTGTGTGGGCCATGTCAGTGTTATCGGCGTAAATAAATACGCGATGACCAAGACGATACTGATCAGCAGCAATTTTTGCCGCGAGATCGAAACGTGCGTCAGTTAATTGCTGGGCATTATCATCTTGTTTTAGAACGTAAAATTGTGCGTTCATACTCATTGTGACGGGCGTCCCCACAGATACACAGATCAAAGCAGGGATTTTGACATAGAACGCGTATTGCTTCAATTAATAAGGCGCCATTTGGCGCCTTATTTAGCTATGTTTAGCTTGTTAGTCGTGATTGGCTTCGTTTACGCCTGCACGGTTAAGTAAATATTGTGTCAGCATTGGGACCGGACGGCCTGTAGCGCCTTTATTTTTACCGCCACTACGCCACGCTGTGCCTGCAATATCTAAATGAGCCCAATTATATTTTTTGGTAAATTTAGACAAGAAGCACGCTGCAGTAATCGTACCTGCTGCACGGCCACCTAAGTTGGTGAAATCAGCAAATGGGCTTTCAAGTTGCTCTTGGTAGTCATCCCACAGTGGCAATTGCCATGCGCGGTCACCACTTTGCTCAGACGCTTTAAGTAAATCATGAGCAAGTGGGTTATGGTTTGATAGTAAACCCGTAGCATGAGAGCCCAGCGCAATGATACACGCACCAGTTAGTGTCGCTACGTCGACAACAGTATCTGGTTCAAAACGCTCAACATACGTTAATGCATCACACAATACTAACCGGCCTTCTGCATCGGTATTTAACACTTCAACAGTTTGACCTGACATGGTTGTTAAAATATCACCCGGGCGATAAGCGTTTGAGCCAGGCATATTTTCACATCCGGCAAGTACACCAACCACATTAATAGGTAACTGCATTTGTACCAGGGCGCGCATAGCACCAATAACACCTGCAGCACCACCCATGTCGTACTTCATTTCATCCATGGCTTCGCCTGGCTTGATTGAAATACCACCTGAGTCAAAGGTCAAACCTTTACCAACCAAGACGATTGGCGCTTGATCTTTGTCGCCACCTTGATAGTTGATCACAGACATTACTGACTCATTAGCACTACCACGGCCAACCGCTAGGTATGAATTCATGCCTAGCTCTGCCATTTTTTTTTCGCCAATAATTTCAACAGTTACGTTATCAAAGTTTTCTGCAAGCTCCTTTGCTTGCTCACCTAAGTAAGCAGGGTTACAGATGTTTGGTGGCATATTGGCAACATCTTTACATAACTTGCTACCCGCAGCGATGGCTAAACCATGCTCAATTGCACTTTCGCCAATCGTTAGCTCGCGACGTGTTGGTACGTTGAAAACAATTTTACGAAGCGGGCGACGTGGATCGCTCTTTTTGCTTTTAAGCTGATTAAATGTGTATAAACAGTCTTGTGTCGTTTCGACTGCTTGGCGGACTTTCCAGTAGGTGTCACGACTTTTAACATGTTGCTCAGTTAAAAAGCACACAGCTTCCATCGAACCAGTTTCGTTTAGCGTGTTAATCGTTTTTGAGATGATTTGTTTGTATTGTTTGTCATCAAGCTCACGCTCTTTACCACAACCAACTAACAGTACGCGCTCGCTCAGTACATTGGGAACGTGGTGTAATAACAATACTTGACCAGGTTTTCCTTCAAGATCACCGCGGCGAAGTAAGTTTGAGATATAACCGTCACTTATTTTATCTAGCTGTTCACCAATGGGCGATAAACGACGTGGCTCATAAACGCCAACTACAATACATGCGCTACGTTGTTTTTCTGGACTACCACTTTTTACGCTAAATTCCATTGTTACTCCTGATGTTGAGTCTAAATACCTTCGTAAAATAAGGGTAAGAAATTCATTTTGAGCTGTTTCTTACATTTTTTAGTTTATAAGCACTAATGTTAGTACATAAACTGTGACTCTATTTATGTGTTTTTGAACTTTATCTTAATGTGAATATCAATATCACATAATAGAGGCCATCTATACCATTTAAGCAAGATTATATGTTCTTGCTAGGTATGATATTTAACTTTGATGGCATATAATAAAGTGAGTAAAATAACTAGTTTACTCAAAATTCCTTACTATTCCAGTGAAACTCGATGTTTAACAGGGGCGAGCATTGCTAATTTTTCGTTATTTGACCACTGAAGTCTTAAAGTCGCAGGTCGCCGTATTTTTAACTTTGATGACTATTTTCGTGTCTCAAAAGTTTGTTGTTATTTTAGGAGACGCCTCTGAAGGGGGGCTTCCTGCTAAGCTTGTGCTTTCGATGATTGCACTAAAACTACCTCAACTTGCTTCACTTATTCTGCCTTTAAGTATCTTCTTGGGTATTATCTTGGCGTACAGTCGCATTTATGCTGACAGCGAAATGACAGTTTTCAGAGCGTGTGGTGTGAGTGAGTGGTACGTGGTTCGAGTGACGCTTATTTCAAGCACTGCGATGGCCGTATTAGCAGGGGCGCTTACACTCTATATCGCGCCATGGGCCAGTGAGCAAGAATATCAATTAAAAGAGCAAGCTAAAGCTGACGCTGGCTTGTCGGCTTTACGTGCCGGACGTTTTCAGCAAACCGGGAACGAAAAAGCGGTTGTGTTTATTCATAATATTGAAAATGGCGGCAAAGAGCTTCACAAAGTATTTGTTGCCCAGTTGCCAGACCGAGAGAAAGGTGACTTAGCCCGTTTAGTATATGCTGAGCGTGGGGTGGTGATTGAACAAGAAAATGGTGAGCAACAACTTGTTTTAAACGACGGTAAACGTTACGAAACCGATGGCGAAACAGCAGCCCTTAACTTAACCGAATTCGATGGCTATAGTGTGCAAATCCAAGATCAAGAAATTGAGCATCAGCGCCGTAAATTAGAAGCTGTACCAACATTTGATCTGTTTAAAATGAAAACCACTGAAGCAATTGCGCAGTGGCAATGGCGTTTAGCTATTCCGCTTTCAATTCCATTATTAACTTTATTAGCAGTGCCTTTAAGTGTGGTAAATCCACGTCAAGGTAAATTTGCTAAATTAGTGCCTGCAATCAGCTTATATTTAGGGTATTTCATATTACTGAATGCCGCTAAGTTTGCTGTTGAAGATGGCAAAATTCCGCCTTCAATTGGTTTGTGGTGGATCCATTTATCAGCCTTGTTTATTGGTGGGTTCTTGATTATTAAAGGTCGTCCGCTCGGTGCGTGGTTAAAAGCAGTAGTGACTAAGCGGGAGTTAAGCGCATGATGAAAACACTCGACTGGTATTTAGGTCGCAGCATAATTCAAACAACCGGTTTTGCCTTAATGGTATTGGTGGGTATTAGCACCCTAATAAAGTTTATTGAGCAGTTAAAATCGGTTGGTCGTGGTAGCTATGATATTGCAACAGCCCTCATTTACACACTGTATAGTATGCCAGGCGATTTAGTTATTTTCTTTCCGATGGCTGCGCTAATTGGTGGCTTAACGGGACTTGGTGCGCTGGCCTCAAACAGTGAGCTGGTAGTCATGCAAGCGGCGGGGATGTCACGGCTGCAAATTATTGTTTCAGTAATGAAAACCGCTATGTTTATGGCTATTTGTATGATGGCACTAGGTGAGTGGGGTGCACCAGAAGCACAGCTCAAGGCAAAAGATATCCGTAACCAAGCGATTTATGGCGGGGATGTTTTTAATGCCAAACAAGGGGTGTGGGCAAAAGATGGTAACAACTTTATAAATATCGAAGATGTTGATCAACAAGGCATACTTCGCGGTGTACACATGTATCATTTTGATAAGTCACTGCAATTAACACAAATTACGAAAGCTGAAGAAGCACTTAATCGCAAGGATGGCTGGTTACTTCGCGATGTTAATAAGGTAATGATTACACCTGAACAGATCACTACCGAGCAACAAGGTGAAGAGTTTTACAGCTCCCAACTTACCGCCGAAAAGCTAGGGGTTGTATCTGTAAAACCTGAGGCTTTATCGTTCACTGGATTATGGTCTTATTTAAGCTATTTGAAACAGAATGAGCAAGATACGAGCACCTATGAATTAGCATTGTGGCGTAAAATTATGCAGCCTATATCGATAGCCGTGATGTTATTAGTGGCATTATCATTCATATTTGGACCACTTCGTACCGTGACAATGGGCGCACGCATCATTATGGGCGTGATCACAGGTATTACTTTTCACCTAACCAATGAGATTTTTGGTCCTGTGGTTATGGTGTATCAAATTCCAGCCGTGGTAGGGGCTGTATTGCCAAGTGTTTTATTTATTGGCTTTGCTACTTACTTATTGAATAAACGGGTGTAATGCTCGCTTTAAGACACAAAAAAAGCGTGGTTTTGAGCCTCGCTTTTTTTGTGCTTGATTTGTTGCTTAATCAAGTGAGCGATAAATACGTTTATTTTCTTCTTTGGTTAAGGTGATAACTTCTGTTTTTGCGATGTAATCTTGCAAAGCGCGCTTATTTTTAAAATCAACCAACACCACTAGATTCCCTAAACCTAATAGCGCAGTAATCGCTCTGATTGCACCTTGATGCCAACTAATTAAGCGACCATCGAGGGTTTGCACCTTCAAACGCCATGCACGCATACCAATAGTTTGGCCACTTTTAGCCCAAAAATAGCTAAAGAAACTAATACTCACTACTACCAATAACGCACTACGAATCCCATACAGTAATGGCGAATTTTGAATGAAAGCAGATACATCCTCAGCGTTGCCAATGCTAAGTACGTCTAATGAAATTAGCCCTTGAACAGCTAATAAATACAGTACAGTTGTCAGCATCGCAAAAGCAATTACAACTAAGGTATCGTAAATTAAAGAGGCAAAACGGCGCCAGAAACCGGCACGTGGAAACTCAGCTGACATAAACTATCTCATCCAATTAAATTGCGCAGTAGTTTAGCAAAGTACTTAGCAAACAAGAAATACTTAGCGAAGCTTTAGCGCGTCGACAAACAGGTCTGACCTGCTATAGTAAAGAAAATAATAAAAATGAGTACACAACTATGGCTGTTTCTCAAAGTGAAACCCATCAGGTATTTAATCAACCTAAACCGCTTGAAAACTACAACGCCTATGAGGCTGACAGCGTGCTTCAGTATTGGCAAAACCGTTTTGCAGGGCAATGGGGGGCTGCACATTTAACGGCGTTTGGAGAGCAAGTGGGCGGCACATTATTGCGTGCTGGGTTCTTAGCAAATAAACACTTGCCAGAACTAAATACACACAGCCGCTTTGGTGAGCGCATAGACCAAGTTGATTATCATCCAAGTTATCATCAGCTGATGCAGCATGCCATAGAGCAAGGGCACTGCGCATTACCTTGGCAACAAAAAAAGGCTGGTAGTCATGTTGTAAGAGCAGCGATGGCGGTGCTCCACAATCATGCTGATCCGGGCTCCGGCTGCCCATTAACCATGACCTTTGCCAGTGTGCCTGCAATAGCCAGTCAAAAAAATGTAGCGGCTATGTGGCTACCTAAAATACTGGCAAATCATTACGATTCAGATAATAAACCTTGGTACGAAAAAAAGGGTGTCACCATAGGTATGGCGATGACCGAAAAACAAGGTGGCTCTGATGTTAGAGCTAACACCACCAAAGCCGACGCCATCAATGAGAGTGGTGCAGGGCAATTATATGCTTTAACTGGGCATAAATGGTTTTGCTCAGCGCCCATGAGTGATGCATTTTTAGTGCTCGCTAATACCGATGACAAGCAATTATCTTGCTTTTTAGTGCCTCGCTGGCTCGAAACTGGCGAGAAAAATGCCATGTATATTCAGCGCTTAAAAAATAAGTTAGGTAATCAATCAAATGCGAGTTCTGAAATTGAATTTAGAGGTGCGCATGGCTGGTTACTCGGGGAGCCAGGAAGAGGTATTGCTACAATCATTCAAATGGTTGCTCTAACTCGTTACGACTGCATGCTAGGCTCAAGTTCGTTGATGTTACAAGCAGTAAAAGAAGCAATATGGCATACATCTGGGCGCAGTGTATTTGGGAAAAATCTGCATCAACAGCCACTGATGCTCAATGTGCTGGCTGATTTAGCTATTGAAGCAGAAGCTGCACTTGCGATTTCAATGCGTATTGCCTATGCCCTTGATAATCAAGATGATAGCAATGAAGTGGCATTGATACGCAGTGCCACGGCAATCGGTAAATATTGGATTTGTAAGCGGGCAGTGCAGCACACTTATGAGGCTATGGAATGTATTGGTGGTGTGGGTTATGTTCAAGACAACATTACCAGCCGACTTTATAAAGAAGCACCAGTTAACTCTATTTGGGAAGGCTCTGGTAATGTGCAGTGCCTTGATCTTTTGCGCGTGTTTAGCCGTGAACCTGAATCACTTGAGGTGCTTATCAATGAGCTAGAAAAAGCACGCAGTTTGCACCCTGATTTTGCGATAAAACTCGATGAACTTAAAGAAATGCTCACAGATACCTCAAACTTCGAAATGCATGCTCGGCGCATAATTGAAAGGCTGGCACAGCTTTGGCAAGCAGCGACGCTATTGCAATTTGGCGAACCGCTTATAGCAGATGCGTTTGTGAAAAGCCGATTAACCGGTGTGGGGTTTAGTCAATATGGTTGCCTTAGTTGTGATATTGATTGTCAGGCGATTGTTTCGAGAATGATGCCAAAACTCTAAAGTTAACAACTTGTTTAATAATTGTTCGGTTGAGTAGCCGCTGCGCACAAAAGGCTTGCTGCCTTACCCATTCTTTGTATAATGCTTGGCATAGAGACAAAAGCAGTTTAAAAAGTTTTTGCTCTAAAGTGGTTTTTCTTTGTCTTCTCGTGTTTAGAAGGTTAAAGAAAAATGAAGCCAGTATGATGGAATTGGTAGACATGACGGATTCAAAATCCGTTGCCTTCGGGCGTGGCGGTTCAAGTCCGCCTACTGGTACCACTTTTATGACCCCAGCAGTTTTGCTGGGGTTTTTTTATGCCAGAAAA